>JAEYRW010000141.1 GCA_023435435.1 Bacillota bacterium
GGAATATAAATTGGGGGGAAGCACCATGACGAATTTCGACATTCTGCTGTTCGACGGCTTTGAGACGCTGGACGCGTTCGGACCCGCGGAAATCGCCGGCCATCTGGGGGATATCTACGCGCTCACCTACCGCGCGCCGAAAGGCGGCGTTGTGGAAAGCGCGCAGGGCGTGCGGGTGGAGACGCGGCCCATGTCGGAAATCGCCCCCGGCGGCGTGCTGCTTTTGCCCGGCGGCATCGGCACGCGGTCGCTTGCCAGGGACGAGGAATTTTTGCGGGCGCTTCGCAGGCTGGCCGAGGGCGCGGCTTACGTCCTCACGGTTTGCACCGGTTCGGGACTTCTTGCGGCGACAGGCTTTCTTAACGGAAGGTACGCCACCACCAACAAGAAGGCGTTCATGTGGCCTGCCTCCGTGGGCCCGAAGGTATCCTGGGTCCGGAAGGCGCGCTGGGTTGTGGACGGGAACGTCTATACATCTTCCGGCGTCTCCGCGGGCATGGACATGACGCTGGGCTTTTTCCGGGACCTCCACGGCAGGACGCGCGCCCGCGCCGCGGCGGAGGACATCGAGTACGTCTGGAACGAAAACCCGGGCGACGATCCCTTCGCCATTTAAGACGCCTCTTGATTTCGCGCCCCGCATCCTGTATGATGGAAGCAGGAATGACGCAGAACGGCCACGAATTTGACATATTCAGCCGGTGCGTCGAAGGAGGGGGAGCGATGAAAAGATTGCTTGTGTGCGCCGTCGCGGCGTGCATGCTGCTCGGCGCGCTCTCTGCGCTGGGGGAGCGGGCGGAGAACGTCGAACTGACGCTTGACTTCAGCTTCGGGCAGCGCGTGGGGGTCTACACCGGAACGTTGAAGGACGGACTGCCCGACGGAGAGGGCAGCTTCACCACCGAGAACAGCGAACAGTTGGAATGGACGTATACCGGCACATGGGTTGCCGGACACTTCGAAGGCCAGGGCGCGTCGACCTGGGAGGACGGCTGGCGCGAGGAAGGCACATACGCAAACGACATGCTCAACGGGGCGGGCGCGGAGTACTACGGTGACGTACTCGTCCATCAGGGCACCTACGCAAACGGCGTGTTGGTTCAGGGCTCGTTCTATACGGATTCCGGCATCCTCTACTACGAGGGAGAGGCGAATGACTGGCGGCCCATTGAGAGCGCGGAGGTTCGGGCGGCGCGGCTGGATGCCTTGCTCAGAGACACCATCGAGGTGGACGGCGACGCGGTTTGGCGCGACTACGATTCCTATGTGGGCAAGGCGGTGCTCCTGGGCGGGACGGTCTCCTACCTCTGGACGTCCGACGGCACCACCGGCTACTGCGACTTCGCCCTCGACATCGAAGGAAATCCGGACCATTGGACGGAGATCTATGGCCACGCGTCCATGGACGAAGCGGTGGTGGCGCTCGGCGAGGAAAATCTGCTGGTCTTCGGATACGTGCTTCCCAAGTACGAGTGGTCGGATGAAACCGGCACCTATGAAAATCCCATCGTCCAGTTTGTGGCGATGGAGCGCGTGGGCTTTGAGACCAGGCGGCTCTCCAAGGGCTCCAAGGGCGACGCGGTGGTGGCGCTGCAAAAGCGTCTTGCCGCGCTGGGATATTACGACGGCGCATTCGACGGCGACTACGGCAACGGCACGAAGAGCGCGGTGACGGCATTCCAGACGGCTGAAGGACTTCCGGCGGACGGCGTCGCGAGTCTGCGGACGCTCTACGTGCTCTACGGGGACTGACCCGGATCATTTCAATACGGAGGGTGTGGGCCCAGCCGCGAACCGCCGAGACGTTGCGGCGGGGCCCGCGCCGCATCCCGGGCAATCCCGCACGCGGACGGCGGCATTTTCGCCATCGCGCCCGCAAAATTCTTGACGCAGCGTCGCGATGGGGGGCGAATTCCGCAGGCGCAAGCCGTCGAAGAGTCATCTCGTCGGCGCGCGTGCCCTGTGCGGGATTGTCCGGGCATTCGGCGGAAAAATAAAAAGAAAGGGCGGTGCCGTCATGCGAAAACACGGATTGATTCCGTTTTGCGCGGACACCGGGCGTTTCGTCGGTCGCAAGGGTTTGAAAGGAGTTGATGGAATCCGAAAAGAATGAGGAGATTTGAATGAACGCGATTCTCGCGCTGTGGCGGTCCCTCGGTTCCCTGCGTGGAAACCAGAGGGCCTGCGTGCTTACCGAACCCATGTGGGCAATTCCCTACCAGCTTTTTCTTCCCTTCGCATCCCTTTACATGTCCGCCCTCGGCATTACGGACGCCGGCATCGGCGCGGTCACCGCGCTGGGCCTCGCCGCGCAGTTCATGTGGGCGCTTCTGTCGGGCGCGATTGTCGACAAAATGGGCAGACGCAAGTCGATGCTGGTCTTCGGCCTGTTGAGCTGGACCATTCCCTGCGCGCTTTGGGCGGGAGCGGGTGGCTTTTGGGTGTTCGCATCGGCGGCTGTGCTCAACGGCATGTGGCGCGTGACGGGCACCAGCTTCAGTTGTCTCATTGTCGAGGACGGCGACGACGAAAAACTCGTCCACATCTTCACGATCCTGTCCGTCATTGGGCTGGCGGCGGGCTTCCTCACGCCCGTGGCGGGGCTCTTCATGGCCCGCTTTTCCCTGGCGCCCACCATGCGCGCGCTGTACGTGCTGGCGCTTGTGCTGATGACGGTGAAGTTTATTCTGCAATACCGCATGTCCGGCGAGAGCGGCGTCGGGCGGGCGCGCATGAATAAATGCCGGGACAGCGCCCTGTTCGCCCTGGCGTTCGGGGGCTTTGGCGCGCTGGTTTCGGCGCTGAAGGGAAGGCGCTTCCTGCTGTGCGCGGCGCTGGCGGTTCTTTTGAACTGCGACGTCGCCATCCGCTCGAGCTTCTGGCCGCTGTTCATGATGGAGAAATACGGCCTGAGCGCCGCCGCCTTCTCCGCGCTTCCCCCGGTTAAATCGGTGGTCACCCTTGCGGCATACCTGCTCATCACGCCGCGCGTCAGGTTGTCCCACGTCCGCCGTCCGCTTCTGGGCGGCCTCGCGGCGGGCGGGTTTTCCCTCGCGCTTCTGCTGGCCTTTTTGCCCATGGGCGCGCGGGCGGCGTGGATCGTGTTTCCGGCCGCCGCCTGCGACGCGCTGGCGCTTGCGCTGCTCGGGCCGTACATCGAGTCCCTGATTTCGGTCAGCATTCCGCGGGACGAGCGGGCGGGGGTCAACAGCATGCTCACCGCAGGGATGCTCCTCGCCGGCGCGCCGCTCACGTGGTTCGCGGGCCTTTTGGCCGAAACGAACCGGACGCTGCCGCTGCTCATGGGCGTTTGCTTCCTGGCGGCGGAGGTCGCCGCGGCGCTTTTGCTGGACAGGGCGGTCCGGGCGGAACGGATCGCCCTGTAAAAAAGACGGGCCGTTGCCGGCCCGCCTTTTCTATGGACAGATCACCCGGTAGGGGGGCTTGTCCGGTATTTCCACCGTGCCCCGCGCGGAAAGGTAGTTGAGGATGAGCTCGCTTACTTCCGTCTGAATCTCCTTTGCGCGGGGAAGTCCCTTGTAAAAGTCGAAATCCCCCGCGCCCGTCGCGCGGTAATTGTTCATGACCAGGGTCATTTTGTCCGCCTGCGCAACAGGCTTCCCGTTCCGCATAAGCTTCGTCACGCGGCGTCCCGCAGGGTTGCGCAGGTCGAATTCGTACGCGATTCCATAGAAGAAATCGTAATTGTAGTGCGCTTCCTTGGGCAAAAGAAAGTGCTCGGCGATGCGGACCGTGCCGCCTGTGGCATCGAAATACGTCGCGCATTGCTCCAGCGCCAATCTGAGGATCTCGCCCGTCACCTCCAGCACGACCAGCGTGTTGGAATAGGTGTAGCTGGCCACCACGTCCCGCACGGTGACTTCCGTTTGGAGCAGGCCGCGCAGTTCGTTGCCCAGACAGCTGCACGAAACGTCCGCGCCGCTGGCGTCCAATTGCACCATATTGTAAAAGTCCGCGATGGGCGAGCCGGACAGCGCCATTTCGAGCTTGTCGCCCGGCAAAAGCGCCCGGGAGACGCGCCCGATGGGCCGGTCGAGCCACAGATTCAAATCGGAAAACAGTTCCGCTTGCCACATCTTGCGCCGCGCGGGCGCGGCGGGGGCAAGGAGCGCGGACGAGAATGTCCCGTCCGCCCCCAGCGTCACCTTTATAAATTGGGCAGCGTTGCAGGGCGGCTGTACCACGTGGGTGCCGCAGTAATCGACGCCCGCCATGGGCACGTGCTGGTGACCCGTCAGCAGAAGGTCCAAGGGCAGCGCCTCGCACAGTCTGCACGCAATGTTTTCGTCGGTGCCGCTCAATTGCCTGCCCGTGCCTGGGTCCTTTTCCAGTCCGCCGTGGTAAATGCCGATGAGCACGTCTACCTGGTCCCGGAGCGCGTCGCACGCCGTTTTCGCCGCCGCGAAGGGATCGCCCACCCGCAGCTTTTCCATGTTTTCCGGCTTTTCCCACACGCCGACCCAGGATGTCACCACGCCCACCAGCCCCACGCGCAGCCCGTTTGAAAGGATGCGCACGGCGGTCTTTCCCAATTCCAGTTCCCCGCCCAGATCGGTGAGGTTGGCGCACAGGCAGCGCGCGTCGAGCGCCCGCAGGTGGTCGCGCAGGGTTTCGTAGCCGTAATTGAAGTCGTGATTCCCAAGGGTTACAAAATCGTATTTAAGCTCGTTCATTGCCCGGGCCACGGGCATGGGCCTTTTTTCCTGATGGCAGAAATAGGTCAGCGGCGAGCCCTGCAGGCAGTCGCCGCCGTCGATGACCAGCGTGTTTCCGTCCTTGGGGAAATCCATGGAGAAAAGCCCCATGGGCCGCGCCGTCTCGTCCGCGAAGCTCGTCGGGAAGAGATAGCCGTGGGTGTCCGAAGTGAAGTAAACCGTCAGTCTGTCCATTAGCCCCTCGCCAGTTTCTTTCGGATTCGGGTAGAGAACAGCTCGATGAAGAGCATCAGAATGATCATGCCCGCCAGGAACGCGCCCACCATGCTCCAGCGCCGGGAGTTGATGCACTGGATGAGCGCCGCGCCCACGCCGCCCGCGCCCACGATGCCCAGCGTGGTGGCGTCCTTGATGTTGATGTCGAAGCGGTAGACGATGGTGGAGATGAAGTTTGCGTAGAGCTGGGGCAGGATGCCGTAGCGGATTTTCTGGAACGTGGTGCAGCCCGCCGCGTCGAGGCTCTCCAAAATGCGGGTGTCCAAATCCTCGATGGCGTTGATGTACATCTTCGAAATCATGCCGATGGAGCAGATGGACTGGGTCACCACGCCGCAGAACGCGCCCGGACCCGTCACGCGAATCCACACAAGCGCCCACACGAGGCTCGGAATGGTGCGGATGAGCAGAATGAACGCCCGGAACACGAACGCCACATACTTGGGCACGATGTTTTCGCTGGAAAGGAAGCTGAACGGCACGGCCAAGAGACCGCCGATGAGCGTGCCCAGAAGCGCGATGGCCACCGTCTCAAACAGCATGTACGGCACGCCGTCCTTGGTCCAGTTGAACAAGAGCGAGAGATCCGGGTGGGTGATGCCGTACACGATGCCGTAGGCGACCTCGCTGCCCTTGGCCGCGAAGCCCTTGAACTCGATGGCGGTGCCCGACCAGCCCAGAAGCACCGCGACGATCAGAAGGATGAGCGTATAGACCCACCATCTGCGGGGACGGCTCTCGTACATTTCCTCGATGGGATTGACGATCTTTTGCATCGACTGCCTCCTAGTAGTCTACGAAGTCTAGGAACCGATGAGATGGCGCAGAGATTTTTTCGCCCGGTGAGGTTGGGTTGG
>JAEYRW010000157.1 GCA_023435435.1 Bacillota bacterium
GATCAACTTCGCAACCCTGCCGGGTCCGCCAAAAAGAAAATTCGGATCGCACGGGGTTGGGGCCCCCGCGCGATCCGACGGACAAAGATTCTATTCCAAACCAGTATGGGATTCTTAAGGACATCAACCCTTGAGCGGGGTCTGGGGCGGCACCCCAGCGTTCCCGCCCGCAAGCCCTTTCAGCTCGTCGATCATCTTTTGCGTATTTTCCACAAGCTCCTTTTCCTTTTTGAGCGCCTCGTTGAGCTTCACGTCCTCGCTGCGCGCGGTTTCGATGTCGGCCTTTGTGATGGTGGTGAGTTTTTCCACCGTCATGTCGGAATCCGCAGCGAGGCGGTTCGACTGGGCGACGAGGGTGCGTTCGAAGATATTGCGCACGCCGCGGGCGTTGCCGAAGGAGATGGAGTGGGTATTGGCGGCCTCGATATAATCGCGCGCCGCGGCCTTGGCTTCTTCGTCGAGCACGTAACTGTTCTTTTTAAGCTGCATGTTCAGGATATCGACCATTTCGTCGGTGGAATAGTCGTCGAAGTGGAGGTAGCGGTTGAAGCGCGACTCGAGGCCGGGGTTGGCGTGGATGAACTGCTCCATGAGCCCGTCGTAGCCCGCCACGATGACCACCAGATCGTCGCGGTTGTCCTCCATGGCCTTGAGCAGTGTCTCGATGGCCTCCTGGCCGAAATCGTTCTCGGATGTGGCGCGCAGGGCGTAGGCCTCGTCCACGAACAGCACGCCCCCCAGCGCCTTTTTGATGACCTCCGTGGTCTTCTGCGCCGTCTGGCCCACGTAGCCCGCCACGAGGCCGGAACGGTCGACCTCCACAAGCTGTCCCTTGGAGAGGATGCCAAGGCTTCTGTAAATGCGCGACATGAGCCGGGCGATCATCGTCTTGCCCGTGCCGGGGTTCCCCGTAAAGACCATGTGCAGGGACATTTCAACGGTGGGGAGGTTGTGCTCCTTGCGGAGCTTGTGAATCGTCACCATGTTGATGAGATTCCCGACCTCCTTCTTGATCCCGCCGAGGCCGATGTACTCATTGAGCTCCTTTTTAAGCGCCTCGATATCCTCGGGCGGCGGAAGCTGCTCCTCAGGCTTTGCCGCCTCCGCCTTCTGGACGGCGGGCGCGGGCTTTCCGGGCGCGTCGAGGCTTCCGGGCTTGTCGGGTGCGGCGGGCATGGGCCCACCCCAGAGGTCGTCGCCGACGCGGCGCATGCTGTTGTTGATGAGGTCCGAAATGACCTCGAGTTGGGTCTTGATGATTTCATCGCGGTTATCCATGGGCATTTCTCCGTTCGTATCTGTGAATCTCATGCGAAACGCCCCGCGGCGCAGGCCGCGGGGACAGGTCGCGGAAATCGGTCAGGCATCGGCCTTCTTGCGCGGCGCGCGGGGCTTCTTGGGCGCCGCCTCGGGCTTTGGGTCCGCCTCCTTTTTCGCACGGGTTTTTTTTGCGGGAACCTCCGCCTTTGTCTCGGCGGCGGGCGCCTTCGCGTCCGCTTTCTTGGCGGCGGGCTTCTTCGCGGGCTTCTGCGGCGCCTCCGTAACAGGCTGCGCTGTCGCGGCCGGCTGCGGCGCGGGCTGCGCCTCGGCCTGAACGGGCGGGACGGGCTGCGCGGGGGCGCACAGGGTGCGATAGAGATCGATGTAGTGGTGTGCGGACTGATCCCAGCCGTACTGGCCGCCCATGGCGCGCCCCGCGAGCACATCCCACACATCCGCCTTGTGCTCCCGGAAGACCTTCACCGCGCGCTCGATGACGTGCAGCATGTCGTGGGCGTTGTAGTTGAGGAAGGTGAAGCCGTTGCCCTCGCCGGTGAACTCGTTGTAGGCGAGCACGGTGTCCCGGAGTCCGCCCGTTTCCCGCACGACGGGAAGCGTGCCGTACCTGAGCGAGATGAGCTGCGAGAGCCCGCACGGCTCGAACATGGAGGGCATGAGGAACATATCCGCGCCCGCGTAGATCCGCCGGGCGAGGTCGTGGTTCATCTGGAACGAGGCGGCGACTTTGCCGGGATACTTCCACTGGGCCCAACTGAACAGGTCCACATACTTGGACTCGCCCATGCCCAAAACCGCCATCTGCACGTCCGTGTCCATCAACTCGGACAGCACGCGCTCCACCAAATCCAGGCCCTTCTGACCAGAGAGCCGCCCGACCATGCCGATGAGCGGCACGTTGGGGTCAACCGCCAGCCCCATTTCCTTCTGGAGCGCGGCTTTGCACGCCGCCTTGCCCGCGAGGAAGTCGTCCGCGGTATAATTCTGCGCAAGGGCCTTGTCGGTGGCGGGATCGTATTCCCCGGTATCGATGCCGTTCAGGATGCCCGTGAGGTGGTCGGCCCGGGCGCGGAGCAGCCCGTCCAGCCGCTCGCCGTAGTACGCGGTCTTGATTTCCTCCGCGTAGGTGGGACTCACGGTGGTGATGCGGTCCGCGGCGACGATGCCGCCCTTCATGAACGAGCACATGCCGTAGAATTCCAGGTTGTCGGCGCTGTACGCCCACTCGCCCAGCGCCACCAGCTCCTCAATCTCCCCGATGGAGAAGACGCCCTGGTACTGGAGGTTGTGGATGGTGAACACCGTCTTGATGTCCTTATAGTGCTCCAGCTGCTTGTACTGGGCGTTCAGGAGGATGGGCATGAGGCCCGTCTGCCAGTCGTGGCAGTGCAGCACATCCGGAATGAAGCCCATCTGGGGCAACGCCTCGAGCACCGCGCGGCAGAAGTAGGTGTAGCGTTCGCCCTCGTCCCCGCCCAGGCCGTAGACATAACTCCTCTGGAAATACTGCTTGTTGTCCACGAAATAGAATGTGATGCCCTCGTAGGTGAGCTTTTCAATGCCCACATACTGGCGGCGCCAGCCGAGATTGATGTAGAAGAACACCACATGCTCCATCTGGTCGCGCCACTTTTTGTCGATCTGCTGGTACAGGGGCAATATCACCCGCACGTCCTCGCCGGATCGCCTGATCTCCTTGGGCAGAGCGCCGATCACGTCCGCGAGCCCCCCGGTTTTGACAAAGGGGACGCACTCGGACGCCACAAACAGTATTTTCATTTGATTCCCTCCCGTTCTTTAAAGGGTGATGTTTTTGCCGATCACGATGGGATACTGGCGCTGGCCGATGAGCCGGCCGTGGGCGCGCATCGTGACCGCCTTGTCGAGGATGACATAGTCCGCCTCGACGGAGTCCTCTATGTAGCTGTCCTGCATGATGATGGAGTTTTTCACCACCGCGCCGCGCCCGATCTTCACGCCCCGGAACAGCACGCAGTTTTCGACGGTTCCTTCAATGACGCAGCCGTCCGCGACCAGCGAGTTTTTCACCTTCGCCCGGGGGCCGTAGATGGCGGGCACCTCGTCGCGTTCCTTGGTGTACACCGGGTAATCGGAGAACAGGGCCTTGCGGTAGTATCTGCCCAAAAGATCCATGTTCAGCCGGTAGTAGCCGTTGACGGTCTCCACCCGGCGGTAGTAGCCCTTGTACTCGTAGCCGCGCACGTCCAGCATGCCGGTTCTGATGTGCCCCCTGAGCATGTCCCCGTAGATGTCGTGCATGCCCTGGGAAAACGCCTGATCCACCAGATGCATGAGCAGCGTGCGCTTCACGATCAATACGTCCATGGACATGTTGTCGTAGTTGGCGGCGTTGGGGTTGATTTCCATGTCCGCGATCTTGCCGCCGGGGCCCACGTTCAAGTATATATGCTTGTCGTGCTTGGATGAGGACAGGTACATTTCCCCCGGCGCCGCTTTTGCGTACAGAAGCGTGATGTCCGCCCCCGACTCCGCGTGCGCCTGAAGCATGGGTTCGAAGGAGGTCGAAAACACGATGTTCCCGCCCGAGAGGATCACCAGCTCTTGGCGCGACCTGCGCAGGTAGTCGAAGTTCGCGCGCAGCGCCTCGAGAACGCCCGTGTATTCCCCGCCGTTTTCGTCGTTGATGAAGGGGGGCAGGATGAAAAGGCCGTTGTTGCGGGTATGCAGATCCCACTCCTTGCCCGCGCCCAGATGGTCCATCAGGGAGGAATAGTTCTTCTGGGTGATGACGCCGACGTTCTTGACGCCGGAATTGACCATGTTCGAGAGCACGAAATCCACGATGCGGTAGCGCCCGGCCACCGGCAAAGCCGCCACGGAGCGGTGGGTGGTCAGTTCGCGCAGGGAAAGATCGTCCCTTGTGGTGTAGATGATGCCCATCGCGTCCTTCATGCCTTCGCCCCCTCTCTTTCGGCAATGATGTCCCCGTCGATCTGTTCGCCGGGCTTTACCACAAAGCCGCCCGGCAGACGCGTGCCCTTGCCGATGAGGGCGATGCCGCCCGTCTCGTCGCCCACGACGGCGCCCGGGCCGATCTCGCAGTCCTCCGACACGATGGAGTGCCTGATGACCGCGCCCTTCTGGACGACGGTGTTGGGCATGACCACCGCGTTTTCGATGACTGCCCCTTCCTCCACCACCACGCCCGCGAAGAGCACCGAGTGGCTGACCTTGCCCATGACTTCGCAGCCTTCGGTGACGGAGGAGCAATCGATCTCCGCCATGGGGCCGATGAAATGGGGCGGGAGCTGGGGAGACCTTGCGTAGATGGGCCAGCGGCTGTCCCGCAGGTTGAAGGCCGGCGGATCGGTGAGAAGGTCCATGTGGGCCTCCCAGAGGCTTTCGATGGTGCCCACGTCCTTCCAGTAGTCCTCGAAGGAGTAGGCCATAAGCTTGCGTCTGTCCGAAAGAATCTGCGGAATGATGTTCTTGCCGAAGTCGTTTTTGGAGGATGCGTCCCTGTCGTCGCGCATGAGATAATCGCGCAAAACCGGCCACGAGAACACGTACACGCCCATGGAGGCCAAATTGCTCTTGGGCTTTTTCGGTTTTTCCTCGAATTCGGTGATGCGGTTTTCGCCGTCCACGTTCATGATGCCGAAGGACGGCGCCTCCGCCCAGGGCACGGGGCGCACCGCGATGGTCACGTCCGCGCCCGCCTCCACGTGGGCGCTGAGCATCTGGCGGTAGTCCATCTTGTAGATGTGATCGCCCGAGAGGATCAGCACGTACTCGGGATCATACTGCTCGATGAAGCTGATGTTCTGATAGATGGCGTTGGCGGTGCCCTTGTACCATTCCCCGCTCTTGGCCTTCATAAACGGCGGAAGCACGAACACGCCGCCGTTGGTGAGGTCGAGGTCCCACGGCTGGCCCGCGCCGATGTAGCGGTTGAGCTCCAGGGGCTGATACTGGGTCAGCACGCCCACCACGTCGATTCCCGCGTTGGAACAGTTGGACAGCGGAAAGTCGATGATGCGGTATTTCCCGCCGAAGGGCACGGCGGGCTTTGCCATTGCCTTGGTCAAAAGCCCAAGGCGGCTGCCCTGCCCTCCGGCAAGCAGCATGGCGATACATTTTTTCTTGCGCATACATTCTCCCTGCCTTGCGTTGAGGGATTCACCCCTCTTATTGTAACCTGTACATAACATTATAAGGCATGCAGCCAACAAAATCCAGTGGTTCCACGGAAATTGTGCAAAAAAGAACGCGCCTTTTACGGCGCGCCCTCAATTTCCTGTCTATTTTTCAAATTGGATGTCGATCCGTGCGTTGGAGGTGCGCACTTCGAGTTTCTTCTTGCCCTCGGACACCGGCGGCAGATTATTCTTGCCGTTGGATGTGCGGGAGGTGACGGCGTAATCGGACAGACTGCCCTTCACGGTGCCGGTGATTGAGCCGTTGGAGGAGGAAAGCGAAATGTCGTCCCCCGTCACCCCTTCCACCGAGAGATGGCCGTTTCTGGTCTCGATTTTGACGCGCTTGCCAACGACGGAGCGCGCTTCGTTGGCGCCGTTGGATGTCTTGAGAACCACCTCGTCCGCCGCGACGGATTCCGATTCGATCTTTGCGTTGCTCGACTCGGCGACGACGCTGTCCGCGGCGACACTCCAGAGCCGGATGCCGCCGTTGGTGGTGGTGAACTTTGCGCGTCTGGCGGCCACGCTCTCCGCGGTGATCTTGCCGTTGGAGGTGCGCAGGCTCAAAATGTTCGCGCCGGTGCGCGTGGCGGACATGGAACCGTTGGAGGAGCGCGCGTCCACCTCGCCGGAATATTCCTTGGGCAGCGTGAGGGTGAACGGACTTGTCTGCCAGGTGCGCACGCCGAAGATGGAGCGGAAGCCGCCCCAGGGGTCTGCGATGAACCGCACGGACAGCGCGCCGCCCTGGCAGTTTACCTCGTAGTGGCCGTCCGGGCCGTCCACGTACTCGATCTTGAGGCAGTCGCCCCCCACCACGTTGACGCTGCGGTTCTGGTCGACCACCGTCACGCGCCGAACCTCTGCCGGATCGTATGTCTTGGTCATGTAGGTGTACTTTCCCTCGGCCCGGGCGGTGGTGCCCGGCTCGGCGGAGGCCTCCGGCGCTTCCGGTTCTTCGGGCGCGTCCGGCCCCACCACGATCTCGGGCGTCGCGAATTCGCGCTTCACGCGCGCCACGATGTCGTCGATCTTCTCCATGCCCGCCACGGCCTCCTCCTCGGAAATGCCTTCCTCTATGCGGTCCTCGATCATTTCCTGATAGAAGCCCACCAGGCGCCGGGTCTCGGGATAGATGTCGTCCGAATTGATGTTCAACGCCTCGAGCTTTTTCGCAAGCTCGATGAGATACTCATACTTGGTCATAACCGCCCGCCGCCCTTTCTATAAACGAGAATGCCTTCGCAGCCTCCCGCCACTCTTGCTTGAACTCCTCGAGCCGCCCCCGGCCCGCCTCCGTGATCGCGTACACCCGCCTGAGCCGCCCGCCATGCTCCACGCTCTCGGCGCGAACGTAGCCCGCCTGCTCGTGGCGCTTTAAGATGTGGTAGAGCGCCGACTCCGAGAGCTGCACGTAGCCCTCCAGATCCTTCTCGATCCGGTAGCCGTAGGAATCGCCCCGGCAAAGCTCCGCGAGCACGCAGATCTCCAGAATTCCCTTCTTCAACTGAGCGTCCATCGCAATACCGCCTTTCGTGGAATACTATACATCGTACAATATCTTTTGTCAAGGCGCCGGTGCTCAACTCATGGTTGCATATGAAAAACGGCCCAGCCAATTGGCCGAACCGTCCGCGCGTGCATCTGCGCTATTTGTGCATGTAAAGGATGCCAAGCGTCCCTTCGCCGCAGTGGCTGGAGATGGTGCAGCCCGCGTGGGTGACAAGGATTTCCTCGAAGGGCTGGCAGGCCGCAATGACTGTGCGGACGGCCTCGACGGTCCCGTCCGGCACGCCGGAGTGGGTGATGAAGATCCGGCGAAGGTCGATGTCCCCGACCCCCTCGAGCCGCTCGCGCGCGTACTGCTCGAGACAGCGCACAAACGGGCCGCGGTACTTTCTGCCCACGCCCATTTTGCCGTCGCGCACCTCGATGCAGGGCCGGAGTTTCAGGATATTCGCGCCCAGCGCGGCAATGGCCGAGCAGCGGCCGCCCTTGCGCAGGTAATCGAGCCGGCTCACGAGAAAGCTCGCGTCCACAAGCGACGTCCGGGCCGCGAGGGTGGCCGCGATATGGGCCGCGTCCGCGCCCTCCCCGGCCATCTCGCAGGCCTTGAGCGCCAGAAGCGCCGAGCCCGTGGAGAGGTTCCTGGAATCGACGGGATAAACGGGCAACCCCTCGGCGGCGATCTGCGCGCTCTGCGGGCAGGCGCTCATTTCGCCTGAGATGTTAATGTGGACCACGGCGTCCGCGTCCTTGAGGCAACCCTCGAAGAACGCGCGGTATTCCTCCGTGTTCACGGCGCTGGTCTTCGGCAAATCCCCGCCCGCCCCGACGTGGCGGTAGATGTCGTCGGGCACGATGTCCACCATGTCCTTGTAGTATCTTCCGCCCAGATTGACCGTCAGGGGCACCACTGAAATCGCGTAGCGCGCGAGCAGTTCGGGCGAAAGATCGTTCGTCGAGTCCACGGTGACCTTGATCCTCATTCGGCTTCGTCCCCCCGATCCGCAATGTCCCAGACGCTTCTGAGCCTGAGCGATTCCGCCGCGCCGCGCAGAACCTTCACGCGCCGCTGACCCGCGTCCATGTCAAAGAAGTTGTCCGAAAGCAGCATGTCCGCATCGTCCGATTCGATCATGACGCCCTTGGCGTAGGCGAGGGCGGTAACGACGATCTCGTCCCCCTCCGCCTTGGCCGACAGCGCGGGATTCTGGAAGGCAAAGTGTTTGGGCGCCACGAGCAGCACCGTCCCCCGGGAGACAGGCTCCTTTTCCATCCACAATTCATATGAGAGATACTCGGCGTGTATGTCCATGCCGTCAAACGTGAGCGTATCAAACCAGTGGGCGGAAAGCGCCGGCACTTCGGCGCGCAGTTCGCCCGATTCGAGCACCTTCGAGCGCGCGTCCCGGCGCGCCCACTTGACCAGACAGGGAGCCTGCTTCATTGTCTCGTTGGAGATGTTGAAGCGCACGGTCTTTTCCACGGGCTTTTTGAGCTCGATGTTGACGTCCGGCCGCCCGGTCAATTCGCCCTCCTCGCACGCGGAGAGAAGAACCGGCGCGAAGAACCGCTTCTCGAAGTAGTGAAGCGCCTTCCAGCGGCCGTAATAGTCCACGGACGCCCAGGAGATGACCGGCCAGTTGTCGTTTAACTGCCACACGATGGCGCCCATGCAGCGGCCCCGGTTCCTGCGCCAGTGCTCCACGCCGTAGCGGATGGCGTCCGCCTGCAGCATCTGGGAGGTGTAGACAAGGGACGCGAAATCCTTGGGATACAGGTACATCTGGGAGACGTATTTCATGATCTTGCCGTTGGCGGCAGCGTTTCTCTGATGCTTCTCCATGACGTAGGAAAACGCGTTGCGGTCTTTGGGCAATGTGAAGGACTCGATGGTGGGCATTGTGGGGTATGCCTGGAAGCCGAACTCCGAGGCGTAGCGAAAGTAGTGGTCCCGATAGGCGGTGAAGGGAAGCTCGCCGTGCCACACCATCCAGTAGTGGACGTCGCCGCGGTTTGCGTCGTTGGGATCATCGAAGCCGCCCGTGGAGGAGGGAGACGCCGGCCAGTAGAAGGTGTCGGGGGCCAGTTCCTTGAGCATCTTGGGGATAATGTACTCGTACATGCGGATGTACTCGCTCTTTTGCCTGGGCGAGGAGACCCAGACGCCCATGGCGGCGAACATTTCCATTTCATTGTTGCCGCACCAGAGAGCCAACGAGGGATGGTTCCGCAGCCGGAGGATGTTGTCGCGGAATTCCCCACGGATGTTTTCCTCGAACGCGTCCGTAAGCTCGTAGGAACCGCAGGCGAACATGAAGTCCTGCCACACCAGGAGCCCCAGCTCGTCGCACAGCTCGTAGAAATCGTCCCCCGGATAGTAGCCGCCGCCCCACACGCGCACGGAGTTGTGGTTGGCGAGCACCGCGTCCTCGAGAAGCCGCCGGGTGCGCGCCCGGGTCACCCGCGGGAGGATGGCGTCCTCGGGGATGTAGTCCGCGCCCATGGAAAACACGTCCACGCCGTTGACCCGCGCCGCGAAGGAGGAACCCCACTGATCCTTTTCGATGTGCATGGTGAGGGTGCGCAGACCGATCCTGGCATGGTAGCTGTCCAGGGCGCGCCCGTCGTCGGACCTGAGGGTGACGGCGACGTCGTAAAGGGGCTGATCGCCGTACCCATTGGGCCACCAGAGCTTCGGATTTTTAATTTCGATTTCGCCCGCGTCGGCATCCGTCTGAAAGAATTTCTCACCGTCGGGGGCGGTGATTTCCGCCTCGAAGCGGAGATCCGCCGAGGTGATGAATTCCGCCTCGGCCTCGATATTTACAAACACTTTGCCGCCCTCGTGGCGCTGGCGCACGTAGACGTTGTCGATCTTCGCCTCGTCGTAGCAGGCAATCTCAATGCTGCGCCAGATGCCGCAGTCGGGAAGCCGGATGCCCCAGTCCCAGCCGAACATACAGTGGGCCTTTCTTAAGTGCACGAAGCCGCGCATGGCGTCCGAGGAGCCCTCGTAGGGAGACTTTTCGTACGCTTCGCGGATGAATTTCGTGGGGGATTTAAAGAGGATTTCGATTTCGTTCTCCCCCGCCCGGAGGACGTCCGTCACGTCCACCTCCCACGCGCGGTGCATGTTGTCCGCGCGCAGCACGGTTTTGCCGTTGAGGCGCACGTCCGCGAGGGTATCGAGGCCTTCCATGCGCAGGAGCGCCAGATCGTGGCCCAGAAGCGATTCATCGGCAAAAAACCCGCGCCTGTAAAGAAAATCGTTTTCCATCACGGGAAGGGCGGTTTCCTCATTGGCGCGGAAGTATGGGTCTTCGAGGTACCCGTTTTCGATGAGGTCGTTATAGACGGAGCCGGGCACGGTGGCGGGGACATTCGTCTGTCCGCCGATCACGTCGAGGGCCCAGCTTCCGTTGAGGGTCATCTTTCTCATGTCTTTTCCCCCTATTCGATGGCGATGAGCCGCACGCTATCCGCGTCCTTCTGGCGGGAAAGTTCGTCCAGCAGCTGGTCGATGGATTCCGTAACGTTTTGAAGGTCGATGGACACGGTGACGGACGCCTTCCCGTTGATGGGCAGGCTCTGGGTGATGGTCAAAACGCTGGCCCCGCAGGCGGAAATGACGCCAAGCACCTTGGAAAGCGCGCCCGGTTCGTGGGTCAGGAGCATGGAAAGCACGGCCTTGCGGCCCACGGCCAGTTCCGTGGGCTCCAGAATCTTGTCCTTGTACTTGTAGTATGTGCTGCGGGAGATGCCCGCCTGCTTCACCGCCTCGCTCACCTGTGCGCACTGGCCGGATTCAATCAGCCTGCGCGCGAACACCACCTTGTGGAAGAAGTCCGGGAGCGCGTTTTTCTCGACAATCAGATACCCCTTCAGCATATTGCACCTCGTCAGCCAACCTTTTTGAGAATCGCGGACGCGAGGAAACCCACCGCCGCGCCCGTCAAGACGCCCGCCACCGCGAGCGTGGGAAGATAATACATCAGTCCCGGCGTGCGCGCGATGACCGCCGCCGCCAGAAGCTGCCCCATGTTGTGCGAAAGCCCGCCCGCCGCGGAAACGCCCACGGCGGAAAACTTCTTCGTCCATTTGAGAAGCGCCATGATGAGAAGCGCCAGAAAGCCGCCCGAAAACGCGTAGATCACCGCCGAAAGCGAGCCGAACAGGAAGTTTGACAAGAGCACCCGCGCGAGGAGCACCCCCGCCGCCTTCTTCCAGCCGTACAGGTACAGCGCGAGCAGCGTGGCGATGTTGGCCAGCCCCAGCTTTACCCCGGGCACGGCGACGTCCGGAATCAGGAGAAATTCGAGCCAGGCGACGATCAGCCCCGCCGCCGTGAGCATGGAAAGCCGCGTCAAGTCCTTTTTCATCTATTGCAACACCGCGTCGAGCGCGTCCTCTCCCGTCAAAACCACGGACACCCGGTTGGGCAGGCACACGATGGACTCGCCCGCGAGACTGATCTCGCCCATATGAACACAAATCTGGTCCCGGCAGTCGGACGAGACGACCCGCGCCGCGCCGTCCTCCACCTGAACCGTCACGCCGTTTACCGCAAACGTGCCCGAATCCGCGAGAGCGCACTGCCAGACGAGGGCGCCGTCCGCGTAGACCTCGGCCTGGGCGGCCTCTTTGTCGGGCCGGGTCACAAAAAAAGCGATGAAGCCCGCCAGCGCCAGGGCGAGGATCAGCAGAATGTCGTTTCGCTTCATGAAAAACCTCCGCATCCATTTTACCGCATTGTCGATCATATTTCAATTGTATAATTTCCGTTATGTGGTATACTTAGTTAATGAGATTTCCGGAAAGGGGCTCTTTTTTGAAAAAAGCGGTTGTTTTTCCATTGATTTTTCTCCTGGCGCTGCTCGCGGGCTGTGAAAAGCAAAGCGCGCAGAGCGTTCAGGAGACATATCTCGACCTGTTTGACACCGTGACCACCCTCACGGTCTACGCGGCGGACGAAGCGGACGTTTCGCGGATCGTTGAGGATCGTTATGCCCGCCTCAACGACGTCTTCGACGCCTATGCGCCCCACGAGGGCATTGACGGGCTTTATCAGCTCAACGGCGCGGGCGGAGAGTGGGCAAATGTCGACCCGGATCTTTTGAACCTGATCCTCCTTTGCCGTTCGTGGCGCGACATTGCGCCGGAACTGGACGTGACGCGCGGGGCGCTGTTTGAAATCTGGCGCGCGTTCAGGGACGGCGAGCGGGACCTGCCTGCCGATGAAGAGCTTTCCGCCGCCTACGCCCACGGCGGCTGGGAGAACGTGGAGATTGACGAGGCGGGCTCCCGCGTGCGGCTTCTCGACCCTGACATGCGCATCGATCTGGGCGCGGTGGCCAAGGGCTATTCCGCCGGAAAGCTGGCAGAGGCCCTCGAAGCCGCGGGCTATGACAGTTACATCATCGACGCGGGCGGGAACGTGGTGACCGGCGCGCGCGAAAACCCGTTCGTGATCGGGGTCACCAACCCGCGCGGGGACGGACTTGTGCTTAAGCTTTCCATGGAAAACATGGCCGCCGTGACGAGCGGCGACTACCAGAGGTACCGGGAGCTGGACGGCGTGCGCTATCATCACATCATCGACACCGCGACCTTATTCCCTGCGGATCACGGGATCGCCCAGGTAACGGTCATTTCCCCCGATTCCGCGTACGCTGACTTTCTCTCGACGACGATCTTTCTCATGGATTACGATGCGGGCCGCGCCTTTGCGGACGAAAACGGGCTTTCCGTCATCTGGGTAACGGACGGGGGCGAGGTTCTGGCGACGGACGGCGCACAGCAGATGGCGGTGAATTGATTGTACTATGAAGAGGAGCGCAGGCCACGGCGGCACGTGCGCAGACGGCGGAGCTGTCTTGGGCTTCTGATCGGGTTTTTTATGAGACTCCTGTTTTTGGCGCTGTTCCTCGCGTTCCTGGCGGGGGTGGTGCTCTATGCGCTGCCCGTGGGGCTTTTTATGGTCGAGCCGGAGGCGGACCTCTCCCCCGCGGACGATCTGCCCACCAACCGGATCAACGTTCTGCTTCTGGGCGTCGACAAGCTCTCCGACGGAGTGCAGCGGTCCGACACCATTATCGTCGCCACCGTCGGCTACGACGCCTTCAAGCTCACCTCCGTCATGCGCGACACCATGGTGGACATTCCCGGCCACGGGCGGCAGAAGGTGAACGCGGCCTACGCCTACGGCGGGGCGGACCTCACCATGCGCACTCTCAACGAAAACTTCGGCCTGAACATCACCAAGTATGCGGTGGTGGATTTTACGACCCTCGCGGGGCTCGTCAATGCCATCGGGGGCGTGGACATTGAAATTACCCAGAAGGAACAGGCCGAAATCAACAAAAACGTTTACAACGCGCGCAAGGTGTTCAAAAGCGCGGGCTATACCGCCGCCGACACCAGTGCCGTTGACCTCGATTTCTCGAACGCCGACGCGGAAGGATATGTCCTCGCGCACCTGGACGGCATCCAGGCGCTGGGCTACGCGCGCATTCGGCACATCGATTCGGACATCACCCGCACCTACCGCCAGCGCAAGCTCCTCAACGCCGCCCTTCAGCAGTTCCGCACCCAGTGGTATAACCCCTTCACCCTCTACCGTCTCGCGGACGCCGCGTTTTCTGGCATCGACACCAACATGAACACCCTGGAGATCCTCTCCGTGGGGATGAAGGCCGCCGTCCGCCCCGAGGCCGAGCAGCTCCGCCTGCCCGTCGACGGCTCCTTCTCCGACAACGGCTCCGCGCTCACCAACGTGGACTACGACGCCAACCGCGCCGCCTTCGTGGCGTTCGCCTACTGAGGAGAGGGGCGGAAACGC
>JAEYRW010000046.1 GCA_023435435.1 Bacillota bacterium
CCAAGAGACCAACAGGCCAAGAGGCCAAGAGGCCAAGAGGCCAAGAGGCCAAGAGGCCAAGAGGCCAAGAGGCCAAGAGGCCAAGAGGCCAAGAGGCCAAGAGGCCAAGAGGCCAAGAGGCCAAGAGGCCAACAGGGCCGCTGTGCTTGCGTTGGTCGCGCACAAATTGCCGGGCGCGTGACCGATGCGCGCAATGACCGCGGGACAAAGTCCGCGGTCCGCGTTTGAAAGTTGCGTCAGTGCATAAAAAAACCGGGCGATCCCGCATAGGAAGACGGGCCGCCCGGACTTTTAATTGATTTCGCGCGACAGATGCGCTTCGGCTTGCCGCTCTTCCGCCTCGTAGTCCATCTCGGTGGCTTCGTCGGCCGCGCAGTAGTCTGAGAACTTTCCCGGCGCGGCCTCGTCGTCATCGGGCTCCAGCGTGAAAGCGGAGACTTCGTAGGCCATGCGAACCATGTATTCGCCGCTTTCGAGCAATTTCTGATATTCCCGCGACTGGAGCCGGCCCGTGAGCCGCACCCGGTCGCCGATCTTGAAGCGCGCGGCGTACTGGGCGTTTCTGCCCCACGCGATGCACGGCACATAGTCGCTCTTTCCGAACGCGCGGTTTACGGCGAGCATCATGTCGCAGATTTCGCGCCCGAAAGGGGTCGAACGGTAGACGGGCGGGCGGCACAGCGCACCGGAAAGCGCGACCTTGTTGAGCGTGTCGTTTTCCTGGGTCTCCGTGAGGGTTTGGGCAAACAGCGTCACCATCAGCCTTCCGGCGCCGTCGATCACCTTGTTGTAGGAGCGCACCTGTCCCTGCACCATGAGCTGTCTGCCGTCGTCCAGGTGCCCGCCTGCCATGAGCTTTCCGGGTATCGTCAAGGGGAGCTTGTCGAGGGCGCCGGACAGGCGCTTGACGAGGAGCGTTCCCGTAAAAAAGGGCTCGTTCATCACCTCGTGGCTCAGGGACAAGGGGCCTTCCAGCCTGCCGACCGCCACAATCCTGTTGTTGGGATTCTCCATGGTATCACCTCTGTCAAATGCGGTATTCTATCTGCAATTATGTATGCGAAAGACCGCCCGATGATTCCATGTGTACCCGAGGTTTCAGAGGACGCGCGCAGCCTCCGCACGCTTCAAAAGCCGCCAGTAGTTGAGCCCCGCGATGTCCGCGAGGGTTTCCTCGGAATAGCCGCGTGCCCGCATATGGCCGATCAGATTGGGAAGATCGGCGGGCGTCGCCAGGTTTTCCGGCCACGATTCGATGCCGTCGAAGTCGGAGCCGAAGCCAACGGCCTTCTCGCCCCCCATTTCGCAGATGGCGTCGATGTGGCGGAACACATCCTCGATGGCCGACGCTTTCTTGCGCGTCAAAAAGTTTGTGTAGAAGTTTGCGCCGATGAAGCCGGCCTTTTCGATGATCGCGCGCACCTGCTCCTTGCGCAGGTTGCGCTTGACGGGGCAGAGCCAGCGGCAGTTGGAGTGGCTTGCCACGGGTGGCAGGCTCGCGTGATCGCAGATGTCCCAAAACCCGGCCTCGTTGAGGTGTGAGACGTCCGCATAGATGCCGCGCCTATCCATTTCGCGAAGGAGCGCGAGCCCGAAGGGCGTAAGCCCGCCCTTGGGGCCGTTTTTCGCCGGATGCCCGATCTCGTTTTCGTTGTTCCACGTGAGCGCGATGAGCCGAAGCCGCGCCCGGGCGTCAAATTCCGCGAGGGTATCCAAGGAGCCCCGGATCATCTCGCCGCCCTCGATGGAAATGACGCCGAAGGGCGTCCGGGGCGCATCTTCCGGAAGCGCGCCGCGCAGAATCGGCGTGTCCAGACTGTCCGCCGCGTCCAGCATTTTGATTCCGTCCTCATAGGGCGTCCCGGCGGGGCCCTTCGGGCCCGCGAACAGCGCATAGGTTTGAATTCCCACGCCGCCCGCCTGGAGCCGTTCATAATTGACCGCACAGGTTTCCGGTTTCGCGCCGTGTACGCCGATGGAATACAGGGTATCGCAATGAGCGTCCGTCGTAAACATTTCGCCACCTCCGTTTTCCAAGATTATACATCATCGCGCGCCCCGCATCAAGAGTGGGGCGCGGCGGATCCAGGGCTTACGCATGAGCTGCGTTCATACGTAAGCCAAAGGAACGAGGAACCGGATTTTTGAATGTTCTCACGAAAATTCCGGGCGAAATCCGGCTGGCAAAACCTGTCCCTTCTGGACTCAATTTGACGCATTTCATGCGGCAAATGCATCTCAGCCGGTAAAAATGATTGATCATGGAGGGCTGTGGCCCTCCATGTTTCCCGAAGTCCATGCTTTCTTCATTCATGCGTTGGCGTGGCGGCGGATCAGTAGCTTAAACCGATGGCTTTGAGCCCGTCACCGATCAATGCCATGACGGAGGGGACCGGGACTTTCAGGGTCAAAAGGACTGAAATCGAAAACGCCAGAACGAATACGGCCAGCCATGTCGCCACGTCCTTTGTTTTCCGCTTGCGCAGCAGCGGAAGCAAATCGACGGCCGCCACAAAGACGTAGCCCAGAACCAGATAAAACATGCTACGCCTCCTTCTTTGCGGGGAGCTTTCGGAAAAGCGCCACGGCAAGCGCCAGAATCGGCACCACGAACTCAAAGAACGACCATGCCACGGGGACGATTTCCTGGGCGGACAGTGCGTGCTGAAGCTGGTCCGAGTAAAGCGTCTGCCCATAGACCACCAAAAGCGCGGCGGAAATCAGCGTCAGGTGCTTATAGGAGCGCGCGCCCGTCAGCTGCGCCAGAGAAAGCACCGAGACGTACAGGAGAAAGGTGATTTTTACAAACAGCAGCATGATGAGCGCCACCGCGAACAAAATCTCCATGCGGGTGAGCGCCTCGCCCAACTGAACCATGCGCAGCGCGACGAGGGAGGGGAGCGCGAACAGGTGCATGGTGTTCCCCAGCACGGCGGTATCGCGAACCACGGTGGCCACAATCGTCAGCGCGCCCAGGAAAAAGCCCAGGAAAAGCGAGCGCGTCACGGACCGCCCGGTGAAATCCACGTTGGGCGTTATCATGAGAAACGCGATGATCTCGCCGAACGGGATCGTCGCGATGATGTGTACGCCCTGCACATACCTGAAAAAGGGCTGGTCGAACATGGGCAGGAAGTTGTCCAGGCGGAACCGGTTCAGGATGAGCAGGATCGAGACCGTGATGAGCAAAAACGACACGACCATGTAGAGCGCGCTGTACCACGCCACCGCGCGGATGCCGTTGCGCACCGCCATGGCGCACACGAGGGCGCACACGACCAGCAGAACGGGGAGAGGCGTCTCCTCCATGAGCGTCTCGCGCGCAAAGATACCCAAATCCGTGAGATTGAGCGCGGCGAGGGTGAAGAAGAACCAAACGAACAAAATGCTCACGAGCTTGCCGATTGGCTTGCCGAAAACCGTCTCGAACACCTGAAGGAGATTCATGCCCGGGAATTTGATGATCAGGGCGCGGTAGACGAACAGGAACGGCAGGTAGACGAAAACGCAGATGACAATGGCGATCCAGGAATCCTGCTTCGTGACCGACGTCAGGAAGGATGTCAGAAGCGAGGACGCCTGAATGAAACATACGATTGTGAACATCATCCGCGCGGAGGTGATTCGTCCCTTGTCAATCATTTTTTCTCCCCCATTTCAACGGATTGAATGACCTTTCCCGTGCTCGGCAGCTGAACGTTTACCCGCACCTCGAACTCGACGTTCTGAAACTGCGCGTCCCAGTCGTCCGCGATGGCGTGCCAGGCCGCCTTGTGATGCTGGTGGAGCATCAGCCCGATGCCGTAGATGTCCGCATCCATGGCGCGCACCGTTTCAAAGGTTTCGGTGATCCGGTTCTTGATTCTGCTCGTGGCCAGATTCTTCAGATATTCGACAAGCTCGTTTTGGGGAATCTCCGTAAACCCGATCATTTCGTCCAGAAGGATGTTCGCGTTGATTGTCACCGTGGCCTTGACGCCGCCGTCGTTCTTGGGCTCGACGTTCCACGCGCTGTCCAGCGTTTCAATTTGAAAGACCGCCCGCCCCTGATCCGATTCCGCGGCCATGCGTCCGTTTTCGATCCCGCCCATGGCCCAAACGTAGCCGTACACCGCTTCGTTGTCGAGGGAGCCTATCATTTTGCTGTTTTTGAACACCGCCATGCCGGTAATCTCGATCTGATCCTGATCCCCGTTTTTCGTCAGCTTGAGAAGAGGCGCCACGGGCGAGACGCAGGTGTCGAGGATTCTGGAGGCGAAGTCGAGGATGGTCACCTTGTAGTTGGGTGAAATGGACGCGCGCGAGTTGAACGTGCGCGCGAGGTAGGCCCCGGTTACCTTGTCCTGATCCATCTCCGCCGCAAGGATGTCGGCGGCTTTTCCTTCGACGACCGCCACCGGCACCTCCATGCGTGATTCCTGATCGCGCATAAACAGGTCGATGTGGTTGTCGAGACCTTCCCGGGCAAGGTCCTCGCCAAAGAGGATGATCTGGTTGTGATGGATGAAAACCTTCCGGCTGGCGTCGCGGTTGATGGTGTTGATGGCTTCCGACATCGTCTTTTCCGTCGCGGTCAGAAGAAGTGTCGCCTTTTCAGATGAACCGGAGCCGCCGCTCGACTTGCCCGAGGAGGCTGCCTGCGTCTTGCTGACTTGCAGCGAATAGTCAAATTCGCCCGGCGCGTCGGAGGTGTCAAGCGCGATGCCGGTTACGAAGAACAGTTCCGTGAGCTCGTGCTTGCCCCAACAGCCGGTGGCGGTGAGGGCGAGGGCAGCCGCCGTGAGTAGCGCGGCGGCGCGCTTCAGTAAGCGCCTCGTCATGCGTCGTCCTCCCCATTGTCGTCCGCGGCAAAGGGATGCGCCGACGGAAAGAAGAAGCGCCGCCGCCTGACGTCCCCCTGCGCGATGCCCTTTGGCCGCTTCACCATCGTCCACAGGGGCATGCGGATGACGCTGTCCTGCAAATTGCGCGTCCAGGCGAAGCCGTCGAAAAAGGGCACGCCGAACGAATCGAGCGTCGACAGGTGAATCATTACCGCGAGAAACGCGAACGCGATGCCATAAAAGCCCATGAACGCCGCGGCCAGCATCAGGAGAAACCGCAGGATGGACGCGGAATCGCTCTGGGACGGAACGAGGAAGCCCGCCACCGCCGTAATCGCCACCGTGATGACGACGGGCGCGCCCACGATGCCCGCGGAGACCGCCGCGTCTCCCATGATGAGCGCGCCGACGATGGAGATGGACTGGCCCACGGGGCGGGGAAGCCGGATGCCGCCTTCGCGCAGGATTTCAAAGGCGAAGACCATAATGAGCGCTTCGAGAAACACGGGGAAAGGCGTGCCCTCACGGGCGTTCGCGATGGTAAAAAGAAGCGTCGTTGGGATGAGCTCCTGATGGAAGGTCGTCAGCGCGATGTAGATCGCGGGGGCGAAGACCGCGAGGAAATAGGCGACGTAACGGAGCAGGCGTACCGTGCTTGCGTAAATCGTGCGCTGGTAGTAATCTTCCGCCGTCTGAAAGCTTTCCACAAAAAGCAGCGGCACGGTGAGCACGAAGGGCGTTCCATCCACCACAATCGCCACGCGCCCCTCCAGCACCTTTGCCGCGATGACGTCCGGCTTTTCCGAGAACCCCACGGTGGAAAACGGCGAAAACGGCGCGTCGCCGATGTATTCCTCGATGTACCCGGACTCGAGGATGGAATCGACCTTCAGCCGCTTGAGGCGGTATTTGACTTTTTCGAGCACGTTCGGGTCGGCGACGCCTTCCAGGTACATGAGGCAGATCGCGGTCATCGTCTTTTCGCCGATGGTGAGAAGCTCGCTCCGGAGGCGGCCGGACTTGATTTTCCGGCGGATGAGCGCGGTATTTGTTCGCAGGTTTTCCGTAAAGCCCTCGCGCGGGCCGCGCACCACCGTCTCGGAGGCAGGCTCCGTAACGGACCTTTTGTCCCAGCCGCGCGCGCTCACAACGAGCGCTTCCGGACAGCCGTCCAGAAGAACGCAGGCGTCGCCGGAGAGGCAGGCCGAGGCAAGCTCCAGCGGTATTTCGACGCGCTTCACGTCCCCCGCGTGGAGCACGTCCCGGTCGAGGGTTGCGGCGAGCTCTTCTTTTTTGGGCGCAGGGTCGGGGGTACGCCAGTCAAGAACGGGGCGGAGGAGGGCGTCTGTGACGACCTCCTGATTGACCAGCCCATCGTAGTACAAAAGTGCCGCGTCGAACGATTCGTTCGGGCCGAAGCGAAAGCGGTGGACGATCAGATCGCTGTCGTCGCCCAAAATGCGCCGAAGGTCCGAGAGCGATTCCTCAAGAGAAAGGGCAATTTCCGGCACGCGGATTTCCGCGTCGTCGTCCGGCAGCTCGCGCGCGGACAAGGGCGGCGCTTCATACAGATGCCTGACCTTCCGTTTTATAAATCCAAAAAGCATGCCCGACATTCCCACCGTTCATTTTTTGGTAGTATTGGCATCAATCGTCATGCGTATGCGGAATTTGGGAACAAAGGCGGCCGTCCATGCGGACGGCCGGAAACGTCGCAAAACCCGCTGATCATGCCTGTCCGGTCTGCGATCATTGCCGGCGAAAGGAGATGATCGTTTGAAACGCGACCCGCAAAAGGGTGGTTGCGGACATATTCTCGCAGATGCGGCGATGCCGGGTTCCGCCGAAGCGCGCCGCGCCGGGTTCATCAATGAAGACGGGGCGTCCAGGGAACACGGGAAGGTCGCCGGTGAGAAGGCGCGGATCATTACAATCCCCGTTGTCAGAGAAGGACCGAAACAGGAACCGAAGTCTGCCAAAAAGGCGGGGTTTCCCGCCCGCCCATACTTTTCTTTTTTTTCATTGCGGGCCGCCGTTCCGCGCCCCCGCCGGGGAGGATCAAAGCAACCGTGCACGTGGGGATTTATTAAGCGCCTTCGTTTTCACAAGCAACGGCACCCTCATGCTCGATAAACCATCTGTCGCCTTCGCGGAATAAATGGCGTTCCTGGCCGCTGATCACGGCTGTATACCGGATTCCGTGCCCGCCGACATTCGGTGCGGCGCACGGACGCGCGTCCTTGACGCGGTCAATTTCGTACCTTCGGCCGTCCGCCCAGTAGAGGGTGCGGGGGAGTACCGTTCCATCGCGCCGGTGTTCCGCCAGTACGGTCAGATAGACCTTGCTCCACATGTTTTATCGCCTCCTGTCAGTTCCGTCCGAAAGGTCTGAGCGGCTGAACTTCCCTGAAGTGCGTCGCCACGGCCTGATCCTCCATGAGCGACGCCCGCCGGATGGCGGAAGGGCCGAACCTCGCCCGGATGCCGTCGACGGCGCGCTCAATGGCCTCCTGATGGACGCGCTTTTTCTCGTCGTCGAACATCGACAGCTGCGCGCAGCCGTCCTCCGTCTCCACGTCCGCGCACCTGACGCCCACCAGCCGCAGGGGCTTCTGGCGGGAGAGGTCGTAATTGGCCCGGAACAGCGCCATCGCCGCCTGAATGATCTCGGCGGCGAGATTGGACGGGCGCTCGATCTTCGTCTGCCGTTGGAGAAAGCACAGGGCGTTGTCCCGGAGCTGAATCTGGACGGTGCGCGCCCGCAGGCGCAGCTCCCGCAGCCGGGCCGCCACCGCCTCCACAAGCACCCAGTACGTGCGCCTGACCTGATCCTCGTCGCACAGGTCATGGGGCGTGGTGGTGCTGTGGGAGACGCTTTCAATGTCCGGCACCGCGCCCACGGGGGCGACGGGGGAGCGGTCGAGACCGTTGGCGTACTGCCAGAGAAGCAAGCCGTTAATCCCGAGGGCATGCCTGAGATTTTCGGGGTCCATTTCCGCCAATGCGCCAATGGTGAACACGCCGATGCGCGCAAGCCTTGTCTGGGTGGCGCCGCCCGCGCCCATCAGTTCGCCCACCGGAAGCGGCCAGACGATCCGGCGGTAATCCGCCGGGGCAATGACCGTGGTCGCGTCGGGCTTTTTGTAATCGCTGCCGAGCTTCGCCATGATTTTGTTGTCGGCAACGCCCACAGACGTGGTGATCCCGATCTCGCGCCAGATCCGCGCGCGGATTTCGTCCGCCAGCAGCGTGCCCTGGCGGATGGTGTCCGTACCAAGATCGACCCAGGCCTCGTCAATGCCGAAAGGCTCCACATAGCCCGAATAATCCCCGAGGATGGCGCGCACTTCCCGGGAAATCCGAATATAGAGCTGGTAATTTGGCGGCACGATGATCAGGTTTGCGCAGCGCTTCTTCGCGTCCCCGATGGTGTCCGCGGTCTTGATGCCCGCCGCCTTGGCCAGGTCGCTTTTGGCCAGAACGATGCCGTGACGCGCCTCCACGTCGCCCCCGACCACCATGGCCTTGCCGCGCAGCGATGGGTTTTCCGACATTTCGCAGCTTGCGTAAAACGAATTGCAGTCCACGTGCAGAATCGTCCTCGCCATGAAAATCGCTCCAATCGAACGTGTGTTCTTATGCGCCTATTTTAGCACGGGAACACCTGTTCGTCAATGGAAAAGAGTGCCGCCCAAGCAGGTTTAACGGCGCGTTCGATGACAGAAAAAAGGCGAACACGGAATCGCTCCGCATCCGCCGGGCTTTTACCCATCGGGGAATGACGCCGGGCTCAGAGAAACAGGTCCTTGACGCTCAAATACCGCTGCCCGCTGTCGGCGAACACGCCCACGATGGTTTTTCCCCTGTTTTCCGGTCGTGCGGCGATTTTTTTCATGGCGCAGGCCACGGCGCCAGACGAAATGCCCACGAGGATTCCTTCCTTGGCGGCGAGCTGTCTGCACATGGCAAAGGCGTCCTCCTCGGAGACCAGCTCGTATGCGTCGATGAGGGACTTGTCCATGGTCTCGGGCAGGAAGCCGGGGGCGAGGCCCATCATGCGGTGGGGCGTGAAGATGCCCTTCGAGACAAAGGGCGCGGTTTCCGGCTCCACGGCGATGAGCCGGATGGCGGGGTTTTGCTCTTTCAGAAAGCGCCCCGCACCGCAGAGGGTGCCGCCGGTGCCGATTCCGGCCACCAGAATGTCGATTTCGCCCTCGCTGTCGCGCCAGATTTCCGGGCCGGTGGTTGCGTAATGCGCGCCCGGATTGCCCGGACGGATGTGCTGGCCGACGTAGAAGTAGTCGGGGTGTTCTTCCATGATTTTGAGCATTCTGCGCCGCGCGCCCGCCGTGCCCTCGGCGGCGGGGGTCAGGATGAGCTCCGCGCCGAAGGCCGCCATGATCTGCCTGCGCTCGACGCTCTGAATTTCACTCATGACCAGAATCGCCCTGTATCCCCGGATGGCGGCGATGTAGGCGATGGCCATGCCGGTGTTGCCGCTTGTGGACTCGATGAGTGTGCTCCCGGGTTTCAGCGCGCCGCTCTTTTCCGCCTCCGTGATGATGTGAAGGATAGGCCTGTCCTTTACGCTGACGGGATTGAGAAACTCGCACTTGGCGTAGATGCGGGCGTCGTCCGACAGGGCGCGAAGCCGCAAAAGGGGTGTGTTGCCGATTGCCTGGGCGATGGTTTCGTATGCCTTCATTTTTTTACCTCACGATGCCCGACATGGCGGTCACTTCGAGGCCGTCGGCCTCCCATGCCCGGGCGATTTCGTTCAGACCGATGGAGTCGCTGGCCATGTGCCCGGCGACGATGACGCTGCCCGCATTCCATTCCGCGGCGGTCTTGACTTCCTTTTCCTGCATGTGCATGTGGATCACAGTGCCCACGCCCGCGTCGAAATAGGCGCGCAGTCCCTCCGCGCCGAGGTTCGAAAGTCCCGTCATGGATACGCAGATGCGTCCCGCGCGGCTGTCGCGGTTTCCTACGCGGATGAGGGGTCGGCGTACGGACTTTGCGTACTCGTCGATTTCCACCATGGCGTCCACCACCGCGCCCAAAGTCGCATCCGGCCTGTTTAAAAACCTTTCGTCCAGAAAGGACTGGACGCGCCGCTCAGAAATCACGTCGGCAGGGGAGTGGATGCAAAGATACGGCATGTTTAAAAGCCGCGCCGCCGACTCGCTCCGCCGGGTGTTCGCGGAATGCCAGACGTAGTGCCGGGCCGCCTTTTTCGCCTCCACGATCTCCCGGGCGCGGGCGAGGGGCACGCCCTGGGCGGTCAGCAATTCGACGTGGTGGTCCAGAACGCCCACCAAATCCGCCGACGTATTGCGCGGGTGGTGGCTGACCACGCAGTCGAAGCCCAGCTGCTTGGCCAAAAGAAGCTCCGGCGTGTCCATGTCGACGCCCATCAAAACCCGCCTGACGCCGTCGCCCGGCACCAGAATGGCGGTGTCGCCCGGCATGGCGTCAAGCCCGGCCAGATCGAGCGCAATCCTCATCATTTCCTGGGTGTTCATGCGTTTCCTCCAATCGTTTTGCGGGATTAACCGGTATAGAAGGCGCGCCGAACGCTTTTCGTTCGGCGCACCTTCATTGGCAATTAAACAGACACCGCCGCTTATTTCAGCCCCGCGTTGATTTCGTCGAGCATGGCCTGGGCCTGCTGTTCGGAAAACGCGCCCTGGGAGAACCCGATCATGGCACGCAGCGGCGCGCTCCCAAGCATTTCCAGAAGCCCCCCCTCCATGCCGAGCACCGGCGCACCGTCCTCCGGCATGGGGAACGCGGCCTTCAATAGCTCCATGACGACGGGGGCGGCAACCGGGTTCTTCATCAGATCCCCGAGGGTGCTGTTGAGCGTAAACGGCTTATAGTAGACCTTTTCCGGGCGCACATGGACATCGCCCTCGAGCCTGATCGCCCGGGAAGAGGCGCCGATTTCAATGCCGTAATCCCCTTCCTCCACGCACCAGCCGTTCAGTTCGACGTTGAAGTACGCGAACGCGCGCTTCCCGAGGATGAACGAAACCTTCTTCGTCTCGCCCGGCTCCAACGGAACCTTCTCAAAGCCCTTGAGCTCACGCAACGCGCGCGGCACGCCCTCGGTTTTGCGCGTCACGTAGAGCTGCGCGGCTTCCTTGCCGAAGCGTTTTCCCGTGTTGGTGATTTCGCAGGTCACCGTCACGCTTTCGGCGTCCGTGATTTCGGCCTTGTCCACGCTCAGATTGGCATATTCAAACGTGGTGTAGCTCAGTCCATGGCCGAACGGGAACAGCACGTCCATCTTCTTGGTGTCGTAGTAGCGGTAGCCGACGTAGAGCCCCTCGCGGTACTCGACGACGTCGCCATAGCCGGGGAAGTTGAGATAGGCGGGCGTGTCCTCGATCCGGTTGGGGAATGTCTCGGCCAGCTTTCCCGACGGATTCACAGTCCCGGTCAGCACGTCGTAGATGGCGCCGCCCACCGCCTCGCCGCCCAGATACGCCTCGATGACCGCCGATACCTTTTTGAGCCAGGGCATCGAAACCGCCGAGGAATTATGCAAGACCACAACCGTGTTGGGCTGCGCGTCCGCGACGATGGAAATGAGCTGGTTCTGGCACGCGGGAAGCTCCAGATGCTTCCGGTCGAAGCCCTCGCTCTCGAAGCGGGCGGGCATTCCGGCGAAAATCACCGCCACGTCCGCCGCCGCGGCCGCCTTGGCCGCCTCGTCCAGAAGAGCAAGGTCCGCCTCGTCCCTGTCGGTCACATATCCCTGCGCATAAACGACATCGCCTTCAAACGCCGCGAACGCGTCGAGAGCGGTTTCCACCTTCCAGGTATTGATGTGCGAGCTGCCGCCTCCCTGAAAGCTGGGTTCGGCGGCGAATCTTCCGATGACCGCCACCTTGGCGTTTTCGCACAGGGGCAGCGCGCCGCCGTTTTTCAGAAGCACGCAGCTCTCGGCTTCAACCCTGCGCGCCAGCGCATGGTGCGCCGCATGATCGAACTTCGTTTCCGGTCTGCGGTTTTCGGCATAGCGCATGGTGATGGAGAGAATCCGCTCGCACGCCCGGTCGAGAACCGCCTCGTCCAGCGTTCCGTTTTTCACGGCGTCCGCGAGCTTTTTGTCCACCATCGGGTCGCCGCCCGGCATCTGCAACTCGAGCCCGGCCTTGATGGAGGCGATCTTGTCGTTCATGGCGCCCCAGTCGGTCATGACGTAGCCCTCGAAGCCCCACGCGCCGCGCAGAATCTCCGTGAGGGTGTGGGGGTTTTCGCAGCCGTAGGTGCCGTTGATCTTGTTGTAAGAGCACATGACGGTCCAGGGCTTTGCCTCGGTAACGGCCTTCTCAAAGCCCGCGAGGTAGATTTCCCGGAGCGTCCGCTCGTCCACCCGGGCGTCCACTGTCATGCGCCGGGTCTCCTGGTTGTTGACGGCGAAGTGCTTGAGGCTGGAGCCCACGCCCGTTGACTGCACGCCCGCGATGTGGGATTTGGCCATCTCGCCCGTGAGGTAGGGATCCTCGCTGAAATACTCGAAGTTCCTGCCGCACAGGGGGCTTCTCTTGATGTTCGCGCCCGGTCCGAGGATCACCGCGACGTCCTCCGCCTGGCACTCGTCGCCCAGCGCCTCGCCGACCTCGCGCACCAGGGCGCGGTCGAACGACGACGCAAGCGCCGCAGCGGTGGGAAAGCAGACGGCCACCACCGAGTCGTTGAGCCCCAGATGATCGGACGACCCCGCCTGCTTGCGCAGGCCGTGGGGGCCGTCGGTCACCATGACGGAGGGAATCCCAAGCCTCTCCACGCCCTTGAGATGCCACATGTCCGAACCCGAACACATGCCCGCCTTCTCCTCAAGCGTCATTTGTCGGACGACGGCCTTCACATCCATTCCACAGCCCCCTCTTATTTGATGAAATCGTCCACGATCCGCTGCATCTCGCTGCGCTTTTTCTCCATGTCCCGAAGAAGCGCGATCTGCGCCCGGGCACGGATGAGATTGTGCTCCGGCGAGCGCACCTTAAAATACATGTCTCCGTCGATGTAGTCCGTCAAAAACCGCATGGCGAGCTCGCAGGTGATGACCAGCGCCCCCATCGGCAGGTCGCGAACCTCCGCCTCGGTCAAAAAACCGCCCACGCCGCTTAAAAACCCTTCCGTAAAGAGCCGGAACCGGTCCATGTCGAGGGAAATTTTCGAAACATCCTCCTCGTCCTCGGCGGCGGTGGACGCGCAGAAACGGATGGCGTCGCCGTAATCGTAGAGGGAAGAGCCGGGCATCACGGTGTCGAGATCGATGACGCACATGGCCTCGTCGGAGTCGTTGTCGATGAGGACGTTGTTGATCTTTGTGTCGTTATGGGTGACGCGCAGGGGAATTTCCCCGCACTGTAGCTTTTTGACGATGCCGTTCATCATCTTCCTGTGCTCGAACATGAATTCGATCTCGTCGTCCACTTTTCCCGCGCGGCCGGCCCGGTCGGCGGCCACGGAAGCAACAAAAGAAAAAAACCGGCGGGCCGTATTGTGAAAGTCCGGTATGGTGTCGTGGAGCATGTCCGCGGGGAAATCGGTCAGGAGCCTTTGAAATTCCCCGAACGCGCGCCCCGTTTCAAACAGGTGCTTCTCCTTCTTCGGCGCGTCGTAGGCCGTGGTGCCTGTGATATAGCGGTACGCGCGCCAGTAATTGCCCTCCATGTCCTGATGGAGGTATCCGCCTTCGCACATGGGGATGAGGGTCAGCACGTGGCGCGCGGGATCGACCGATTGATCTTCGTACGCGCGGGTGAGGTGCCCGGTGACGCGCTCAATGTTGTCCATCACCTCGACGGGACGCTTGAACACGTATTTGTTGATGTGCTGAAGGGTATAGTATTCCGTCCGGTCGCCCGACGAAAAGGTGAGCCGATAGGTGTTGTTGATGTTGCCGTTGGTGAGCTCGACGCCGTCGACGTATCTTCCCTTGAATGAGAAATAGGGCAATATATGCTTGATGTCGTTGTAGACCATAGCGCGCCTCCGCCTATTCATCGCGAAATTCATGCCGCGCAAGCAAAAAACACGCTTTTTGCGCGGGCCACAACAGATTGTGCATATGCGTCTGACTTGCACAATATATTGTGTCACGGTGGCAAAAAACGGGCCTGCGCCGCTACCGAATTATAGCATGTATTTAACTGTCGTGTCAATCTTAGCGCATGCGGGCGACCGAGCGATAGAACAGCTTTCCGAGGTTTGCCGCGGTGCCGATGACATAGCCCCTGCGGGTGAGCGGGTCCTCGTACGCGTCGTCCCCCCATGTGAGCGCGTCCGCGTAGAACTGGCTCTCGCCTTCGAAGGTGACGTATTTCTGAAGCGCCTCCTCGAGCTGGGCGATGGTGAAAAACGCATCGGGCACTTCCTCAATGCCGGCGCGCGACAGGAGCCACACGGCAAAATCGACGCATGTAAAGGCGCGCGGAACGTCAAAGCGCCTGTGCGCCAGAAACGTGAGCGCCGAAAGATAATTGTAAATATATTCGCCCTGCGAGGCCTGCACTTCGCCGACCGCATTTTTCAGTGTCGCGGCCTGCTGATCGGAAAGCCGGATCCTGCATACCTTGACGGTAGCCTGGCGTCCCGAAAGCTGGTAGCGCATGAGGGATTCCTCGACAAAGCCCGCGTAGAAGGGGGCGGTCTGGTGGTAGCGGGCAAACGAATAAAGGCTCTGCATGTCAGGATCGAAGCTGACGGAAACGTGGTTGTATCTGCTCCGGGTCATTCTGCGTATGAACCGACCGACCGAACAGTCGGTCGCCGAGAACATGACGTACACATATTCGGGATGAAAGTTCATCGCGCGTCCTCTCTGCTCCAAAAGATAGATCGATTATAGCATGGAAATGGACGAAATCAACCGTTTGCGAAAAAATAGCGAAAAATGTTCGCCGTTTCGAATCAGAACGTTTATAATTTGTTAAAATCCGGCGCTTCAAAGGTTTTCGCGGGGGGGACGTGGTATATACCATGGGTACGGGGAATAATTGAAACGCCGGCATGGCTGGAATGACGGACAAAATGATGTATTTTGATTGATACATGCAGGAAATTTGTCATGCCCGGCGAATCATATATACAGTCGCCCGAAAGCGACACGCGATCATCATAAAGTGAAGGGGAACAGATGGCGGGAAGGTTTACCGACGCATGGCTGGAAGAGCTTCGCGCGAGGACTCCCATTGAGGAAGTCGTCGGCGAATACGTCAGATTGAAGCGGAAGGGTAAACGCTTCTGGGGTCTGTGCCCGTTTCACAACGAAAAGACGCCGTCCTTCAGTGTCGACAGCGAAAGTCAGCTCTACTATTGCTTTGGCTGTCACAAGGGCGGCACTGTCTTCAATTTCGTGATGGATGTGGAGCGCATGGAGTTTCCGGACGCCGTGAAGCATCTGGCCGAGCGCGCGCATATGGAGCTCCCGGAAGATTCCGCCCCCGGTTCGCGCCTGAACGCGGGCATGCGTGAGCGGATCTATGAAGCCAATGTCGCGGCCGCCCACTTCTTTCACGCGCTTCTGTGGACGGACGAGGGCGCGCAGGCGCTCAAGTACCTCTACGGACGCGGCCTCAACGACCAGGACATTCGGCGCTTTGGCATCGGCGCGTCGCCCTCCGGCTGGGGCGACCTGCTCGGGGAGCTCGAGGGGAAAGGCTTTTCCCGGGAGGAGCTTCAGACAGCCGGACTCATCGGCGTGCGCGACGGCCGGGCCTACGACATGTTCCGTTCCCGGGTGATCTTCCCGATCATCAGTCCCCAGGGAAAGGTTCTCGGCTTTGGCGGGCGGGCCATGGGGGACGCGGGGCCCAAGTACCTCAACACCCCGGATACGCCGGTGTTCAACAAGCGCAACAACCTTTACGCGCTCAATTTCGCAAAGGCGGAACGGCAGGCGGGGCATCTGGTTCTGGTTGAAGGCTACATGGACGTGGTATCCTTAAGAAAGCACGGCGTGCAAGGCGTCGTGGCGACCCTCGGCACGGCGCTCACGGAGGAGCAATCTCTTCTGATGAAGCGTTACGCGGGCGAGGTTTGGATAAGCTATGACGGAGACGCCGCGGGCCGCAAGGCGGCCCTTCGCGCGCTCGATATCCTCGAGGCGGCGGGCCTCATGACGCGGGTCATCGATTACCCCGCCGGCATGGATCCCGACGACTTCATAAAGGCCAATGGATTCACCGGCTTTGAGAACCTCGGGAAGATCGGGGGCGTCGAGTATCGGATGCTTCGCGCCAGGGACGATTTGGATCTTTCAACCCAGGACGGCATGACACGGTACGCGCTTCAGGCGTGCGCCATCATCCGGACGGTAAAAAACCCCGTGGAGGCGGAGAACTATCTGCGCAAGCTGGCGGGGGAGACCGGTTACGACCGCGACATCCTCGCCCGGCAGGTGGGCGCGGTGGCGCCCCAGCGGGAGATGTTCACGCCGAAAACCCGGCGCGAACGGGGCGCCGTCAAGGCTTCCCGCGCGGAAGGAACGCTCCTGGCGCTCTTGGCCAAGGGGCTCATTCCGCCCGAAACCATCACGGCGGAGGACTTCGATTCCGCGGTGAGCGCCCGCGCGGCGCAGTGGCTCCTCGAAGGGAACCCAATCTCGGCCTTCGTCGTCAATCTAGACGAGGAGGAGCGCGCCCAGCTCATGGCGGACATCAACGCGGAGCAGCTGCCGGACGACCCTGCGGTGGCGCTTGACATGGCACGCGACATGCTTTTCTCGATCCGGGAAAGGCGAAGAAAAGAACAAATAGAACGGCTGAAGGAAAAACTTCCGACGGCCGACGGCGAACAAAAGAAGGAACTGTTGGCGCGCATCAGTCAGCTTATGCGGGAAGCGCGCAGTTGACCGGTCGAAAGGAGTGGCCACAACATGAACAAAGCGAGCGCCGAGGCGATGGCAGTCCGCGTGCGTGAACTGATCGAGACCGGCAAAGCAAAGGGAGTTCTGACATACAAGGAAATCGTTGAAATGCTGGGGGACGTGGAGCTCGACGCGGAGCAGTTTGACCGCATTCTCGATACCCTTTCCGGATTGAACATAGAAGTGGTAAAGGACGACGCGGTGCCCGAGCCCGTGATGCTTGCGGAAATGCCCGAGGAGGAGATCGACATCTCCGTGCCCGAGGGCGTGTCCATCGACGATCCGGTGCGCATGTACCTCAAGGAAATCGGCAAGGTGCCGCTTCTGACCGCGGACGAGGAAATCGAGCTGGCCAAGCGCATGGAGGAAGGCGACGAGGAGGCGAAAAAGCGCCTCAGCGAGGCAAACCTCCGGCTCGTCGTGTCCATCGCCAAGAGGTACGTAGGCCGCGGCATGCTGTTTCTGGACCTCATTCAGGAGGGGAATCTGGGCCTGATCAAGGCGGTCGAAAAATTCGACTACCGCAAGGGCTACAAGTTCTCCACATACGCCACGTGGTGGATTCGTCAGGCCATCACCCGCGCCATCGCCGATCAGGCGCGCACCATCCGCATCCCCGTCCACATGGTGGAGACCATCAATAAGCTGATCCGCGTCTCCCGTCAGCTTCTGCAGGAATTCGGCCGGGAACCCCAGCCGGAGGAGATCGCGGAGGAAATGGGCATCTCCGAGGACAAGGTGCGGGAGATCATCAAGATCGCCCAGGAGCCCGTATCCCTGGAAACCCCCATCGGTGAGGAGGAAGACAGCCATCTGGGCGACTTCATTCCCGACGACGACGCGCCCGCACCCGCGGAGGCCGCGGCCTTCACGCTCCTCAAGGAACAGCTCATGAGCGTGCTTTCAACCCTGACGCCCCGGGAGGAGATGGTTCTGAAGCTCCGCTTCGGACTGGAGGACGGCCGCGCCCGCACCCTCGAGGAGGTCGGCAAGGAATTCAAGGTGACTCGCGAGCGCATCCGCCAGATCGAGGCAAAGGCGCTTCGGAAGCTGCGCCATCCCAGCCGCTCCAGAAAGCTCAAGGATTCCATCGACTGATGCCGCGCGGCGCGATCATTGTCGACGCACGCCTGCTGGCGCTCAGCGAACTGTGCGGAAAGTGCCGCCTTCTGGCGGACGTGGGCTGCGACCACGGGCGGCTCGGCGCATACATGCTGCAGACGGGGCAGTGCGAGCGGGTTTTGTTTTCGGATATCTCCGGGGCGTCGCTCGAGAAGGCGCGGCGCCTCGTTTCGACCCTTGGGCTGTCGGCGCGGGCGTGCTTCCGGGTGGGCGACGGCGCGGCCGCGCTGCCGGAAAAGCCGGATGTCTGCGTCATCGCGGGCATGGGCGGCGGGACAATTGCGGGCATCGTCGCACGGGCGCTTCCGGTTTTAAAGGACGCGCGGCTGGTTCTCCAGCCCAACGTCGGCGCGCGGGAGCTCCGCGCGGCCCTTTCGGAACTCGGGTTTCGTGTCGCGGACGAGCGGATCGTGCGCGACGGGCAGCGGCTCTACGCCGTCATCGCCGCGGAGCGGGGAGAGGCACGCTACGGCGAAGTCCAGCTCGAGGTCGGCCCCGTTCTTCTGGAGCGGCGGACGCCCGCGCTTCTGGATTACGCGCAGTTCAAAATCCGCGTGATGAAAAAGGCGCTCTCCGGCATGGCGGCGGGTGCCGCGGACGACGCGGAGATGCGGCGCACGCTTTCCGTCTGGGAGGAGGTGGCGGGTTGGTACGGCTGAAGTACATACTTTCCGCGCTGGAGGCGCGCATGCCCGGCTCCCTTGCGGAGGACTACGACAACGTGGGTCTGCTGGCGGGCAGCCGGGACCGCGCGATTTTTCGCGTGCTGTGCGCTCTCGACCTGACGGAAGCCGTCCTTGACGAGGCGGAGGACGCCGGTGCGGAGCTGATTCTCACCCATCACCCGATCCTGTTTCATGCCAGACGGAATCTGACCGAGGACGATCCGGAGGGGAAGCTTCTTGCGCGGCTCGTGCGCGCGGAGAAGTGCCTCGTCGCCATGCACACAAACTACGACGCCGCCCTGTGCGGCGTGGGTGACGCGCTTGCGGGCGCACTGGGCCTTTCGGGCGTTCTTCCCCTTGAAGGCGGCGTCCGGATCGGGTCCGTCCGCCCGACGTCCCTTTGCGCATTTGCCGACCGGGTATCGGAAACGCTCGGCGGGGTCGTGCGGCGCTACGGAAAGCCCGGGACCATCGTCTCCCGAGTCGCCGTGCTCGGCGGCGCCGGCGGTTCCTGCGCGGACATCGCCCGGCTGGCGGGCGCGGACGCATTCGTGACGGGGGAGATCGGCTATCACCGGGCGCTCACCGCCCTGGACGGGGGCATGTGCGCCCTCGAGGCGGGACACGCCGCCACGGAACGCCCCGCCGTCCGCCACCTGGCCGGAATCCTGCGATTCACCGGCCTCGACATCGAAATCACAGAGAGCGCCATCGAGCCGTTCTTGTAATATGGAGGTATGAACGTGCAGCTGAAAACATTGTGGGACTTTATGCAGGTTGACATTGCGGCAGACAACTTCGAGGCGGATATGCGCAAGTCGGAAAACCGCCAGACGCTGATCAGACACCGCAATTTTCTTCTGGAGCAGCAGGCGAACATGAAGAAAATCGAGCAGGAGATCGCCGTCATGCAGGACAGGCTCGAGGCCGTCCACGACGAGGCGGACCGGCTCAGCGGCGTCTTGTCTGCCATGATCGACGAGATCGACCAGAACCCGCCGACGGACGCGGACGAGGCCACGCGCAAGATGGAAGCCATGCAGAAGCTGACGGACTCCCTTGTCCGGTACGAGCAGGAGCTTCAGAAGATGCGCAAGGACGCCGACGTGCGTGATTCCCAGCAGAAGGAAATCCGCGTGCGCGCCGCCAAGGCGAAGGTGGAGTACGACCAGATTCGCGAGGTCTACGACAAGGAATTCAAGGACGATACGGCAAAGCTCGCTCAGATGCGCGGGGACGTCGAGCGGGAGGCGAAGCGGGTCGATCCGCTGCTCTTGGAGCGGTACAAGGCCATCAAGCAGCATTCTTCGCCGCCCATGGCGCGGCTGGCCGACGGACAGTGCTGCGGCTGCTTCATGCAGCTTCCCTCCGCGACGCTGCGCCTCATCAAGGAGACCGACAAGCCGGTGGAATGCGACAACTGCGGAAGGATTCTCTATTGCGAAGACTGACCGCTTGTGGTATAATCACTTGGTCTGAGCATGCCGGACGGCCGCAGGCGGTTTTGCCGTCTGAGGAAAGTCCGAGCTCCGTAGGGCAGGGTGCCGGTTAACTGCCGGTGGAGGCGACTCCAAGGAAAGTGCAACAGAAATAGACTGCCCGTCCAAAGCGGGCGATGGTGGAAAGGCGAGGTAAGAGCTCACCAGCGGCTTGGCGACTTGTCCGCTCTGTAAACCCCACCCGGTGCAAGATTGATAGGGGAGCATATGCGGCGGCCCGTCGCGCTCCCGGGTAATCGCTGGAGCCCGCTGGCAACCGCGGGCCTAGATAGATGGCCGTCCAAGACAGAACTCGGCTTACAGACATGACTCAGGCGAGGGCGGGGGAGACCCCGCCTTTTCGTATGCGCTTCTGCCGCCAAGCTTGCTACTATTTCCAAATATTAATTCGTGGTTGCAGCGGATCTTTTCCGCCCTGCTTTGCCACTTTCCGCGCATCGTCGCGCTGCTACGACGCGCTCCAGCCCAAGGCGCGCCGAACGCAGTCGGCACGGCCGCGAAGCGACTTGGTTTGGCGCGGCACGCCGCGACAAACCAACCGCGCAGGACGAAAAAATCTCGCGCCGCTTTGGACGAATGAATATTCTACATTAGTATGAGGACCCAGGAAGCGACGCGCCGCCAAAAATCAAAATGGGAGGGTGTACCCTCCCAAACCCTCCCGGGCAAAGACCGCGGTGTTACTGCACAGTGATGGAGTCCCGAATCCGCGTCATGACGGAACTGAACGATTCGTATGTTGTGACATTGGACCGGAAGTGGTACACGTACATCGTCTTGCCCTTGGTCGCCATAATGACATAACCCTTGAGGGTAAGGCCGTCCTTCTGCACCGTATAAGTGATGTAATAGGCGCTCTTGTCGCCCATGAACGAGCCGTCGGTGTTCAGAGGGCTGACCTCGTAGGAGGAATAATCCGCCACCACGAGCTTGACGAATGCGGCGAGCTGGCTCTTTTTTTTGTCAGCATCGGGCGTGCTGTCGAGGGTTTTCTTCGTGAGCGTGAAGCGCGCGGGTCCGTCGCTTTCCGCCACTGGTTCCACAAAACAGACGGTGCTCGTGCCCGGAATGCGCGACCAGTGGGAGGGATAGACGAGCGTCAGGCCGCCGCCTTCAGACGTAAGCTCCTGATACTGGTAGTCGGCGGGGGCGATGGCGTCTGTGACTTCCTCGTCCGGGGGAAGCGTCGGGGGGCCGTCCGCCGGTTCCTGCGTCGCCGCCGCGTCCGCGGCCCCACTTTCGCTTGGATCGGCGGTCTTGGAGCAACCCACGGCGAGCAGACAGAGAATGACGCACATCCACATCAATATGCACTTTTTCACGCCTCTCGCCTCCCGTTTCATCACTTCTGCAGCTTCTCCGCATCGCGCTCGCGCAGTTCCACCCGCCTGATTTTGTTGGAGATGGTCTTGGGCAGCGCGTCCACGAACTCGATGATGCGCGGATACTTGTACGGCGCGGTCGTCCGCTTGACGTGCTCCTGCAGCTCCTTTTTCAACGCGTCGGAGGGCTCGTAGCCCTTGGCGAGCACGATGGTCGCCTTGATGATCTGGCCGCGCACCGCGTCCGGCACGCCCGTGATGGCGCATTCCACCACCGAGGGGTGCTCCACCAGCGCCGATTCCACCTCGAACGGCCCGATGCGGTAACCGGACGATTTGATGAGATCGTCCGCGCGGCCTACGTACCAGAGATACTCCCACTCGTCGCGCCACGCGAGATCCAGGGTGTGGTAGATGCCGTCGTGCCACACGCTTCTGGTGCGGGCCTCGTCCTTATAGTAGCCCAGGAACATGCCAACGGGCCGCTCCCCGCGCGTCCGGACGACGATTTCGCCCACCTCGCCGGGGACGCAGGGCTTGCCCTCGTCGCTCAAAAGCTCCACGTCGAACATGGGCGTGGGGCGCCCCATGGAGCCGGGCCGCGCCTGCATCCACGGGAATGTGCCCACCGTGACGGTGAGCTCCGTCTGGCCGAAAATTTCGCGCATTTCGTGGCCGGTGAGCTGCTTCCACTTGTTGAAAAGCTCCGGGCTCAAGGGCTCGCCCGCCGTGGTGCAGTGGCGGAGCGCCGAAAGGTCGAACCTGGAAAGGTCCTCAAGCATCATGAACCGGTAGATGGTGGGCGGCGCGCAGAAGGAGGTGACCTTGTATTTCGACACCGCGGCGAGAAGCTCCAGCGGCTTAAACTTGTCAAAGTCGTAGGCCATGACGGCGCAGCCAGCCAGCCATTGTCCGTAGAGCTTGCCCCACACGGACTTGGCCCAGCCGGTTTCAGAAACGGTGAGGTGCAGTCCGTCCTCGTCGCACTGCTGCCAGTAAACGGCGGTCTGGATGTGCCCGAGGGGGTAGTCGAACCCGTGCACCACCATTTTGGGCATGCCGGACGTGCCGGAAGTGAAGTACATGAGCATGATCTCGTCGCGCAGGAAGGGCGCCTCCGGGCGCGGAAAGTCGGGCAGCGCTTCGGAGACGAGCTTTTCAAAATCGAGCCAGCCCGTCGGCACGCCGTCCACCGCCATGATGTGCTCGACGGTGGGGCACGCGGGCAGCGCCTCGTCGGCGTGCTTTGTGAAATCGCTGTCGCCGGAGGCAATGATCATTTTGATTTCCGCGCATTCGCACCGGTAAACGATGTCCTTCTTGGTGAGAAGGTGGGTCGCCGGCACCGCCACCGCACCGATGCGGTGAAGCGCCATGATGGCGATCCAGAACGTATAGTGACGCCGGAGCACCAGCATCACCGCGTCGCCCTTTTTGACGCCCAAATCCGAAAGAACGTTTGCCGCGCGTTTTGACAGCTCCGCGATTTCGCCGAACGTCAGCCGCCGCTCCCGGCCGTCCTCGTGGGCCCACATGAGCGCGAGCTTGCCGGGTTCCGTCCGCGCAATCTCGTCGAGCACGTCGAAGGCGAAGTTGAAGTTGTCGGGGACGACGATTTCAAAATTGTTGAAGTAATCCTCGTAGGAATCAAAACTGGATTTCACCAGATATTTCGGATAAAGTGCCATGCGACCTCCCTATTTGACGACCACCGCGATAAACCGGCAGTCCGTATCCAGCGCGTACATCGCGTGGGGCAGCGACGAATCGTAGTAGATGGAATCCCCGGGACCCAGATAGACCTCGTTTGCCGCGAGCACGATCTTCATCTGGCCCTCGAGCACGTAGTCGAACTCCTGTCCCTCGTGGGAATGCGCGGTTTTTTTAACGCCCGTCGGGTCGTGCTCCACGGTGACGATGAAGGGCTCCGCCTTCTTGCCCCGAAAATTGAAGGCAAGGTGCTCGTAATGGTAGGCCTTGCGGCGGTCAAACGCCAGGCCCTTGCCCGCGCGGGTGAGGATGTATCCCGTGAGCTTGGGGCTTTCGCCGGTCAGAAGATCGGAGATGTCCACGCCCAGAACGGAGGCGATGTTGAACAGGTGGCTGAAGGAGAAGTCCTTTTCGCCCGCCTCGTAAAGGAGGTACTCCTCGGTGGGAATGCCCGCCTGCGCGGCGACCGCCTCGGGGGTGAGCCCGGCGATCTCGCGCAGGTCGGTAATTCGAATGGCGATGATCTTGATCTGACTGTTCATTCTCCGTCCTCCTTATTCGTATCGCCGCGTTTCGCGATCTGCTCGTTTAACAGGTCGATGTCACCGCAGCCGTGGGTGATGACCAGGTCGCCCGCGCGCCAGTTGGCGCGCAGATATGCCTCCGCGTCGTCAAAGGTTGCGGTGTAGCGGGCGTCCACGCCCCGCGCGCGGATGGGATCGACGAGCATCGTCGCGTGGATGTCGCCCGGGTCCTTTTCGCGCGCGGCCATGATGTCCGTGATGAGCAGGTGATCCGCCTTGTCAAACGTCTCGACAAAGCCCTGAAACAGGTTTTTCGTGCGCGAGTAGGTGTGGGGCTGCCACACGGCCCACAGCGCGCCGTGCGGCGTCAGCGCCGCGATTTGAAGCGCGTTTTTGATCTCCGCCGGATTGTGGCCGTAGTCGGTGTAGAGGGAAACGCCGTCCGTCACGCCCGTCAGCTCGAAGCGTCTGTGCGCGCCCGTGAACGAGGCAAGCGTTTCCGCCGCCTTTTCCATGTCGAGTCCCCGCAGATGCGCGCAGGCAAGAGCCGCCAAGGAATCGAGCATGTTCGCCTCGCCCGAGACGGTGAGCTCCACGTGGCAGAGTATTTTACCCTTGAGGGTTGCGTCATAGGAGGCGCGTCCCCGGGCGTCGTAAGTAAGATTCGAGGGCCTGAACGCGTTTTTTTCGGAAATTCCGTAGGTAAGATAGGCGCGGCCCGCGTTTTCCATCACCCGGCGGACGCGAAAATCGTCACCCCAGCCGATGAGGTGGCCGTTTTCCGGCACGAGCGCCGCGTAGGCCGCGAACGCCTTTTCAATGTTATCAATATTTTTGAAAAATTCGAGGTGATCCTCGTCGATGTTTAAAATGACGGCGACAGTGGGGTGGAACTTCAAAAAGCTGTTGTTGAACTCGCACGCCTCGCAGATGAAGTCCGCGCCCGTTCCGGCGCGGGTCGAGCCGCCGATGAATTCCAGCTCGCCGCCGATGTGGATGGTGGGATCGACGCTTGCCGCCATGAAAATTTGCGCGACCATGGAGGTGACGGTGGTCTTTCCGTGGGTGCCGCTCACGCCCACGGCGAAGGGTTTCCCCTCCATGAGCTGGCCGATGAGCTCGCATCGCTCGAGTTGGGGAATCCCCAGCCGATCCGCCTCCTGCCTTTCACAATTGTCCGGCCCGACGGCCGCCGAGTACACAATCAGGTCCGCGCCGCGGATGTTTTCCGGCCTGTGGCCGATGTAGATCAGGACGCCCTTTTTTTCCAGGGCCTCCGTTTTATGTGATTTCGTGCGGTCGGTTCCGGTGACGACATAGCCGCTTTCGTGTAGAAGCCCCGCCAGTCCCGACATGGAGCTTCCCCCGATTCCAAGAAAATGAACCCGCCGACCGAGGTAGTTTTCGATGCGTGCCTGCATACGATATACCTCCTTCATCGGATTATTATAAGCGAATCCCCCCGTCAATGCAAGCTTTTTCGAGGGAGGGGCTTCCAGAGACGGTTAAATATGTGTTTGAGCGCCGAAAATATACAGAAGGAGAACGAAAAACAAACATTTACGAATTATAATGACAGTTAACACACGAACATTCGGATTTCGGAGGCAGCATGGAGCACGTCAAGAGGGCCGAGCGGCTCGGCGCAATCACGCGGATACTGACCCAGACACCCAACCGGATTCACAGCTTCAGCGAGTTTTGCGAGCTTTTTGGCGCGGCAAAATCCACCATCAGCGAAGACATCGACATCGTCGCAAACTCCATATCCCGCTTTGCGGAGGGCAGGGTGGAGACCATTGCCGGCGCGTCCGGCGGCGTGCGCTTCCGCGCGATTCCTTCCGCCGCGCGCGTGCGCGACGCCATCGGCACTCTTTGCCGTCGCCTTTCCGAACCCGGGCGCATGCTCCCGGGCGGGTTTCTGTACACCTCCGACGTGACCAGCGAATCGGAATCCACCCAGCTCATCGGCGAAATTCTGGCCAGCGAGTTTTACGACGCCCAGCCGGACTTCGTGCTCACCATGGAGACCAAGGGCATTCCCATCGCCATGATGACCGCCCGGGTGCTCGACATTCCCCTGGTCATTGCCCGGCGCGACAGCCGCGCGTACGAAGGGTCGGCTGTGAAGATCAATTACATCGCCGGAAACGGCGTAGACCTCGAGACCATGGCGCTGGCGCGCCGCGCGGTCAGGTCCGGCCAGAAGGCGCTCATCGCGGACGACTTCATGAAGGGTGGCGGAACGCTGCGCGGCATGACCGAGCTGATGCAGGAATTCCAGGTGGAGGTGGTGGGCATCGGCGTCATGATCGCCACCAGCAAAAGCCCCGCCGAAAAGCTCAATGTCCGCGCGCTGGTGGAACTGGACGGATTCGACGAGGCGACCGGTGCCGCCGTCGTCCGGCCCGCCGCGCACTTTGCACAGATTTTATAACGATTTATTTCTGTCATTATTTCGATAATTTATGCCCCCATGTCTTGAGCATCGGGGGTTTTTACTGTATAATAACAAACTGGAATGGAAGGAAGTGAGCAATTTGGAGATCGAGGGATTCATCTCCGCCGCGTCGGAAAAGCTTGGCGTGCCCGGCTACGAGCGCGAGGTGGGCGACTATGTCGCGTCTCAGTTCGAGGCATATGCCGATGAGATCGCGCGCGACGCGCTCGAGAATGTGATTGCCCGCGTCGGGAAGGGCGGCCCCAAGGTCATGGTCTCCGCGCATCAGGATGAGATCGGCCTGGTCGTCACCCAAATTGAGGACGACGGCTGTCTTCGGATCTTCCGAAACGGCGGCGTCGATCCGCGCATCCTCCCGGCGATGGAGGTCATCGTGCGCGCCAAGGACGGTCCCTTGTTCGGCGTGGTGGGTGCCAAGCCCCCGCACCTTTTGAGCGAGGCGGACCGCAAAAAGAACGTTCCCTATGAAGATCTGTACGTGGACATCGGCTATCCCGCCGAAAAGGCGCGCGCGCTTGTGCGCGTGGGCGATCCGGTCGTCATGCGCGCCAAGTGCGTGAAGCTCGCGGGCGGCATGATGGCCGCAAAGACAATGGACGATCGCGCCTGCGTTGCCTCATTGCTGGTGGGGATGGAGCTTACAAAGAAGCTTCAGTCGCCGGCCGAGGCGTATTACGTGGCGTCCTCCTCCGAGGAGATCGGCATGAAGGGCGCACGGGTCGCCGCGTATTCCATCGAGCCGGACTTCGGCATCGCCATAGACGTGACCCACGCCGAAGGCCCCGGCACCGGCAAGTGGGAGGCCGTGCCCGTGGACAGGCTGACGATCTGTACCGGCCCGAATCTCCACCCGGCGCTGACCAAAAGAGCGGAGGAAATCGCGGACAAGTGGCACATTCCCTACGTGCGGGAGATTGAGCCCGGCGTGACCGGCACCGACGCGGCCGCCATGCAGGTCTCGCGCGGCGGCGTGCCCACGATCCTCCTCGGCCTGCCGCTCAGGTACATGCACACCACCGTCGAAACCGTGAAGCTGGACGTGATCGCCGATGCCGGGCGACTCGTTGCGCTCATCATCGACGAGATTTCGCGCGATTGGGAGGGCATGAAATGGTATTAAAGGAATTGTGCGCCCTCCGGGGCGTGGCGGGCAGCGAAGGCCCGGTGCGCGAGTACATCCTCGCGCAGGCGGAAAAGTTTGCCGATGAGGTCAGGGTTGACCGCATGGGCAACGTCATCGCCACCAAATTTGCCAAGGAAAAATCCGCGAAAACCGTGCTTCTGGACGCCCACATGGACGAAGTGGGCATGATCATCATCGGCATCAACGACAACGGCCTTCTGAGCTACGCCACCGTCGGCGGCATCGATCCGCGCGTAGTGGTTTCCAAGCGCGTCTTTGTGGGCGAATCCGCCGTGCCGGGCGTCATCGGCGCCAAGGCCATCCACCTTCAGACGCCGGAGGACCGGGAGCGGGTGCTCGGCCACAAGGATCTCTACATTGATGTCGGCGCCAAGGACAAATCCGCCGCGGAGAAGCTGGTCAAAACGGGGGATTACGTCTCCTTTGACAGCGACTGGGTGGAGTTCGGCGAGGGGTTTGTCAAATCCAAGGCCCTGGACGACCGCATCGGCTGCGCCACCATGCTGCGCGCGCTGGAAGGGGAGTACCCGGTGAACCTCGTCTGCTCCTTCGCGGTGCAGGAGGAATGCGGTCTGCGCGGGGCGCGCGTGGTCCGTCACAATGCCGACTGCGATATGGCAATCGCTCTGGAGGGCACCACCGCCAACGACCTCGGCATGACGCCTTCGCACCTCAAGGTCTGCGTGCCCGGAAACGGCGTCGCCATCTCGTTCATGGATCGGGCGTCCATCGGCAACGTGAAGCTCTTCGAGGCGCTTAAGAAAACCGCCGCCGAAAAAGGCATTTCGTGGCAGCTCAAAAGGTACACATCGGGCGGCAACGACGCGGGCGCGCTTCAGTTGAGCAAGGGCCCGATTCCCACCGGCGTTTTGAGCGTTCCCTGCCGCTACATCCACTCGCCCTCCAGCGTGGCGAACCTTTCCGATATCGAGGCGCAGTACGCGCTTGTGGTCGCGTTTCTGAACAGCCTCACCGAGGAGGATTTTATATGAAGGAACTGTTGAAAAAGCTTTTGAGCGCCTATGGTGCGACGGGCCGCGAGGAGAAGGTCGCCGCAGTGATTCAGGAAATCGTCGCGCCCTACGTGGATGAGACGAAAATCGACGCGCTGGGAAACCTCATCTGCACCCGCAAGGGCGCGGGCAAGAAGCTCATGTTCGCCGCGCACATGGACCACATCGGCTTTGTGGTCACCGACATCGACGAAAAGGGCTTTCTGCGCGTGTTCAACGTCGGCGGCATCCGCTGGACGAACTCCTTCTGCCGCCACGTCGTGTTCGCAAACGGCGTCTCCGGCGTCTTTGCCTTTGAGCAGGAGAATTTCAAGGACAACATGAACGACCCCAACCACATGTTCATCGACATCGGCGCGTCCTCCAAAGAGGAGGCCGAAAAGATGGTCTCCCCGGGCGACGTGGCGGTCTACGCGCCGGACGTATTCGATCTGGGCAAGGACATGATCGCGGGTCCCGCCATGGACAACCGCGTGGGCTGCGCGGTTTTGATCGGCATGCTCATGGCCCTCAAGGAGCGCAACAACGAGGTCGTGGCGGTCTTCACCACCCAGGAGGAGGTCGGCCTGCGCGGCGCGACTGCCGCCGCCTACGATGTGAACCCGGACATGGGCATCGCTCTGGACGTCACCCTCTCGGGCGACACGCCCGGCGGCGCGAAGGTTGCCATGAAGGTGGGGGGCGGCCCCTGCGTTAAAATCATGGACCGCTCGCTGGTCTGCTCGCCCAAGGTCGTTTCCCTCATGGAGGAGGCGGCGGCGCGGACGGGCGTCAAGTACCAGCGCGAGGTTCTGACCGCGGGAGGCACCGACGCGGGCGCCATCCAGCTGACGCGCGGCGGCGTGCATGCCGGCGTTCTGTCCATCGCCTGCCGCTACGTCCACTCGGCGTGCGAGGTGGTTTCCATCCCGGATATGGAAGACGGCGCGCGGCTGCTGGCGGCGTTTGCGGATCACAATTTGTAAAAAATGACCCGAATTATGCCGTTCATATTGCGAAAAGACCAAGTTTCGTGTATAATAAGTTAGAATGGCTGTAAAATGACGACAGATCACGTATGGAGGGATGTGCCCGTGAGTCAGGTCCATGTTATCGACCATCCTCTTGTGCAGCATAAGCTCACGCTGATGCGCAACAAGAATTGCGGAACCAAGGATTTCCGCCAGCTTCTCGAGGAAGTCGCGATGCTGATGGCCTATGAGGTCACCCGTTCCCTTCCGCTTAAGGAAATTGAAATTGAAACCCCCATCGCAAAATGTAAGAGCAAGATCATTGCCGGCAAGAAGCTGGGCGTTGTCCCCATCCTTCGGGCCGGCCTTGGTATGGTCGATGGCGTGACGGCGCTGGTGCCCGCCGCGAAGGTCGGCCACATCGGGCTCTACCGCGACCCGGAGACCCATCTGCCCATCGAATACTATTGCAAGCTGCCGCCGGACGTCGAAGAGCGCGAGCTCATTGTTCTGGACCCCATGCTCGCCACCGGCGGATCGTCCATTGCGGCGATCAACTCCCTCAAGCAGCGCGGCTGCACTTCCATCAAGCTCGTGTGCCTGGTGGGCTGCCCCGAGGGCGTGAAGGCGCTCACGGAGGCCCATCCGGACGTGGAGCTCTTCATCGCCGCCATCGACGACCACCTGAACGAAAACAAGTATATCGTTCCCGGCCTCGGAGACGCGGGCGACAGGCTGTTCGGCACCAAGTAAGCCGGGCGCCGTTTCCCGAAGCCCGGGCTGACGGAAGGGCCGCGGCCCTTCCAATGAAACCGCTTGCGGCAAAAAAACGCCGCAAGTGGATTCTGCGAATCGCACATTCGCACGAGTTTTTTGGGCGCCCGCCGCGGACTCGTTTCACGCAGCAGGTTTCCCCCTGAATTTTCGCGGGAAAGTTCAGAAATCCGTACCACGTTCCCTTGCAATCACCGCGACCATGTCAGAAGCGATTGCTTTTTAGAAGAGAACCGGAGGAATGCGCATGTCATCTGAAATACTCAGGCACATTCAAGAAGCTGAGGAAAAGGCAGAACAGATCCGTCAGGAGGCCGCGCGCGACGCGCGCGACATCGTGAAGGGCGTCGAGTCCGCCATTTCCGCCCAGACGCGGGAGGCTCAGAAGGAGCTGCGCGAAAGGGTGCAGGGCGTTTTGGCCGATGCCCGCGCGGCGACGGAGGACGAAATTCGCACCCTCGAGGTTCGGCGCACGGCCGAGCGCGAGGAGCTGCGGCGCGCGGCCAGGGAGCGCGTCCAAAAGGCCGGCGACGCGATCTTTGAAAGGATTGTTGGCTGATGGCGATCGTTGAGATGAAAAAGATGCGCCTGGTCGCCATGAAGCGCGACCGCGCGAAGATCCTTCACCAGCTCCAGAGGCTCGCGGCCGTCCAGATCATTGAGGGCGACCGGGAGGCGCTCAAAGAATACGCGCGCGGCGACGCGTCGCGTTTTGATGAGCTGCAAAAACAGGTCGCGCGGCTGGACACGGCGATTTCGAAGCTCAAGCCTTACGATAAAACGAAGGGCGGCCTCATCGCGATCAAGCCCGTGCGCACATCGGACGACGCCGCACAGGCGCTCGCCGCGAAAAGCGACGTGTTCGAAGTGGTCAAGAGGCTTGAGGAAATCGACCGCACGCTCAACGACCTTCGCTCCCGCGAGGCCAAGGAGAACGCGCAGATTGCCCAGCTCGGCCAGTGGGAGGGACTCGATCTTCCCCTCGAGGAGATTCAGGACACCAGAAACACCGTGGTCCGGCTTTTGAACGTGCCGGAGAAGACCCTCGAGGCGTTCAAGTCCGCCCTCGGCGCGTTTCAGGTCGCGCCCGAGTTCCGGGTCGTTTCCGCCGACCGCGACGGTGCGCGCGCGCTCTTCGCCTGCCATGTCACGGACCGCGAGGCCTACGGCGAGGCGCTGAAGACATCCGGCGCCACGGAGGTCCAGTTTCAGGGCGTTCAGGGAACCCCCGCGCTGGTCGTCGACCAGCTGCAGGGCCGCATCGCCCGGATCAACGAGGTGCGCGCCCAGCTCGCCCGCGAGACCGAATCCCTCGCGGCGCGCATCGGGGAGCTCAAAACACTCAGGGATGTGTCCTTCATCGAAGCGAAGCAATCGGAAGCCTCCGCGAAGTTCGCAGAGACCGAGTCCTCGTTCCTGCTCACCGCTTGGGTGCCGGAGGACGGCGAGGAAAAGATCAGAAAAGCGGTGGAGCGCGTCACGGCAAGCTACGCGCTGGAGTTTGAAAAGCCGACGGACGACGAGAAGCCGCCGACCTATATGCGCAACAGAGGCGTCGTCAGCTCTTTTGAAACCATCGTCAACATGTATTCGTCCCCCGATCCCCGGGGCATCGATCCGACCTTCATCATGATGCCCTTCTACGCGTGCTTCTTCGGGCTCATGCTTTCGGACGCGGCGTACGGCATCATCCTCGGCATTATCACCGCGTTTATCGCCTACAAGCTGCGCGGCAAGGGCGGAATGGGTTCCCTCATGGCCATTCTCGCGGTCAGCTCCGTTGCCACCGTCTTCTGGGGCGGCATGCTGGGCGGTTGGTTCGGCATCGAGGACATCCATCCCTGGATCGGCTTCACCCCCATGTCGGAGCCGCTCAAAATGATGGGGCTGTGCCTTGGACTCGGCGTCTTCCAGATCATTGTCGGCATGCTGATTGCCATGTATATGAAGATCAAGCGCGGCCATCCGCTCGACGCGATCTTCGATCAGGGATTCTGGCTCGTGGTCTTCGCGGGGGTCGGGCTGATCTTCGTGAACAGTACGCTGGGTCTGTCCGTCATGGGCGCGGGCGCCGCGGGCATCGTTCTGACCGCGGGGCGCGCGAAAAAGAACATCTTTGGCAAGATATCTGGCGGTCTCGGCGCGCTCTATAACGTCACGGGCTACCTTTCGGACGTGCTTTCCTACGCGCGCCTGTTCGGCATGGGCCTTGCGACGGGCGTCATCGCCATGGTGTTCAACAAGGTCGCGATGATGATGTGGGGCGGCGTCGGCACGATCTTCGCGTTGGTGATCCTCATTGTCGGCCATGTGTTCAATCTCGGCATCAATACGCTGGGCGCGTACGTGCACGCTTGCAGACTTCAGTACATCGAGTTTTTCGGGAAGTTCTACGAGGACGGCGGCGTGCTGTTCAAGCCCCTGGACGCAACCGGCAAGTATATGGATTTCGCGGATGGGGACAAGACCGCCTAGAGCAATCCCCGGAAATACCGAGAAGCCCGGCGCGTCTTTTCGACCAACGCGGCGTCGCGATCGGCTTGACGTAGCGCTGCTACGCCTGCGCCTCGGCTCCTTGCTTTGAACGAAAACCCGCCGCCGTTCTTCTCTCGGTATTTCTGCGTTTTGCTCTTGCGCGGCAGGGAACCGACGCGGCCAATGATAACAACACAATTCAGGAGGAATGGATCATGTTTGAGGCGTTCATGGAGAATCTTGGAACGATACTTGCCCTGGCGGGCGCGGCGTTGGCCGTCCTGCTTGCGGGCATCGGCTCGGCGAAGGGCGTGGGCATCGCGGGCGAGGCCGCGGCTGGCGTCGTGAGCGAAACGCCGGAACTGTTTGGTAAGACGTTGGTTCTCGAGCTGCTCCCCGGCACCCAGGGCATCTACGGCTTCCTCATGGGCTTTATCGTCCTTCTGAAGACCCCGCTGATGTCCACCGCCACCCTTACCATCGCCCAGGGCGGTCTGCTGCTGTTCGCCTGCCTCCCCATCGGCCTGGTCGGTCTGTTCTCCGCCATCGCGCAGGGCAAGGTTGCCGCCAGCAGCATTTACATGCTCGGCAAGCGCGAGGAATCCCTCGGTCAGGGCATCGTCATGGCCGTCATGGTCGAGACCTACGCGGTTCTGGCGCTGCTTGCCTCCTTCCTGATGGTCAACGGCATTTAATGGGCAAAACCTGTAAGGATTGGAGGGGTTCGCTTGAACGCTGACGCGATCACAAGTAAAATATTGGAGGACGCCCGGCAAAGCGCCTCCCAAACGCTCAAGGAAGCCGACGAGCGCGCGCAAAAGCTGCGCGAGGACAACGATTTGCGGGCCGAAGAGTCCAGAAACGCCGCCATGGAGCAGGCGCGCAGGGACTGCGCGGAGCTGCGGGACCGCATGCTGCGCATGGCGGAGCTCGACCAGCGCAAGGAGCTTCTCGCGATGAAGCGCACCGTCATCGAGGCGGCGTTCGATCAGGCCCTTTCGGGCATGCGCGCCATGTCCCCCGAGAAGGCACGCGCGTTCATGGAAAAAACGCTCGTCTCCCTCGCGGAGGGCGACGAGGGCGTGATCGTTTCCAAAGGCGACGAGAAGGTGTTCGACGAAGCCTTCGTCGGGCGCGTGAACGAGCTGTTAAAGAAGGCCGGAAAGAACGGAAGCCTCGCGCTGACGGGCGAGACGCGTGAAGTCGGCGGCGGGCTTTTGCTCAGGCGCGGCGGCATGGAGGTCAATCTCACGTATCCTTCCGTCCTCTCGGAGTTGAAGCCCGAGCTCGAGGCCGAAGTGGCCGCGATACTGTTTGAATGATGGGATGGAAGGGAGACTCGGCATATGCCTCAGTTAAGTCGCACTTATGCGATCGGCCGCATCCGACCGCTTGAGCGCACGCTGCTCACGCCGTCCACGCTCGAGCGGCTGATCGCCGCGCCGAGCCAGCAGGAAGTCGCGCGCGCCCTGTCCGACGCGGGCTGGGGCGACGCGCAGGATCAAACGGGCATCGAGGCGCTGGCGGACGGTCACGTCGCGCGGGTCTGCAAGCTGATGCGGGAGATTATGCCGGACGAAAGCGTCCTCTCCTGCTTCCTCATCAAGTACGATATGCTCAATCTCAAGGCGCTGATCAAGGCGCGGCTTCTGCGCGACGAGGACCCGCCGCTTTCGGGAAACGGGCTCATCGACGTCGACAAGATGAAGCGCTGCGTAAGCGATTCAAATTACGCGTTTCTCCCGGCGGAATATCCGCCCGTGCTCGGTCAGATCGAGCAGAGAATCGCGGTGGATCCCGATCCGTTCCTGGTGGATTCGCTCCTCGACAAGCTGATGTTTGACATCATTGAAAAGCGGCTCGGGGCCGACAAGGACTGCCCGGACGAGATCAGAAGCTACTTCTCCGCGCGCGCGGACGCGACCAATCTGTTGATCGCGCTGCGGGTCGCCGCCATGGGGCACGACGCGGACTTCGCGGCGGACCTCTTCGTCCCGGGCGGGATAATCACAATCAACGCCCTCAAGGCGGTGGTTTCGGAGCCTCAGGAAATTCTGAACGCCGCCAAGTACCTGCCGTTTGCCGCCTACGTGCGGCGCGGACTGGAGTTGTACGAGCAGGGCGAGGGCCTCGCGCCCATGGAAAAGCAGCTGGAAGACTATGGGCTCTCGATTTTTCGGGAGCACCGCTTCGAGACGGACAGCATTCTCCCCGTCGTCGGCTACCTGCTCGCGCGGGAGCGCGAGGCCTCCGCGGTTAGGCTCATCGTCACCGCAAAGGCCGCGAAGGTACCGGAGGACGCGCTTTCCAAGAGAATGCGCCGCCTGTACACGGATTAAGGAGGCGGAATATGGCTAAAATCGCAGCTGTCGGCCCCCGGGAGGCGGTGCTCGCGTTCAAGGCGCTGGGCATCGCGGTGCGGCCCGTACTGACGCCGGAGGAAGCCTCGCGCGCGGTGTTCGATCTGGCAAACGACGGCTTTCAGGTGATCTTCATCACGGAGGCCGAGGCGGAATCCATCGCGGAAACCATTTCGCGTTACAAGACCAGCGCCACGCCGGCAATCATCCCCATCCCCGGCACCACCGGGACCACGGGATTCGGCATGGCCGCCGTGCGCGCCAACGTCGAAAAGGCGATCGGCGCGGACATACTTTTTAAGGAGGAAGGTTGACCGATGCAGCAGGGAACAATCGTAAAGGTGGCGGGTCCGCTGATCGTTGCCGAAGGCATGGGCGAGGCCACGATGTACGACGTCGTGCGCGTCTCCGAGAAGCGGCTCGTCGGTGAGATCATCGAGCTGCGCGGTGACCGCGCCTCGATTCAGGTTTATGAGGAAACCGCGGGCCTCGGCCCGGGCGAACCCGTGTATTCCACGGGCGCCGCGCTCTCGGTGGAGCTGGCGCCGGGACTCATCGAGTCCATCTTCGACGGCATTCAGCGCCCGCTGACCGAAATCAGACAGCGTGTGGGCGACCGCATCACCCGCGGCGTCGTCGTCGATTCTCTCAACCGTGAGAAGAAGTGGATTTTCGAGCCCGTCGCGAAGGCGGGGGACAAGGTCAAGGGCGGCGCCATACTCGGGAACGTGCAGGAGACCGCCGTGGTCGTTCACAAGATCATGGTGCCGCCGGGCGTCGAGGGCACGGTGGAGGAGATCAAAGCAGGCTCCTTTACCATCGTCGATCCCATCTGCACCATCAAGACCACCTCGGGCGAGACGAAGGAAGTCGCCATGCTCCAGAAATGGCCTGTCCGCAAGGGCCGTCCGTATCAGGAGAAGCTCGCGCCCACCGCGCCCATGATCACCGGTCAGCGCGTCATCGACACATTCTTCCCCATCGCGCGCGGCGGCGTGGCGGCGGTGCCCGGCCCCTTCGGCAGCGGCAAGACCGTCGTTCAGCACCAGCTGGCCAAATGGGCGGACGCTGACATCATCGTCTACGTCGGCTGCGGCGAGCGCGGCAACGAGATGACGGACGTTCTCATGGAGTTCCCGGAGCTTCATGACCCCCGCACGGGCGAGATGCTCATGAAGCGCACCGTGCTCATCGCAAACACCTCAGATATGCCCGTGGCGGCCCGCGAGGCTTCCATTTATACCGGCATCACCATCGCGGAATACTATCGCGACATGGGCTACAAGGTCGCCATCATGGCGGACTCCACCTCCCGCTGGGCCGAGGCGCTGCGCGAAATGTCCGGGCGTCTCGAGGAAATGCCCGGCGAGGAAGGCTACCCCGCCTACCTTTCCAGCCGCATTGCGGAATTCTACGAGCGCGCGGGTTCCGTCGTGTGCCTCGGCGACGACGGCCGCGAGGGCGCCATCTCCGCCATCGGTGCGGTTTCCCCGCCCGGCGGCGACATTTCGGAGCCGGTTTCCCAGGCGACGCTGCGCATCGTAAAGGTCTATTGGGGCCTTTCCGCCTCGCTGGCGTATCAGCGCCACTTCCCGGCCATCGACTGGCTGCAGAGCTACTCGCTGTACGTCGACCGCCTCGAAAAGTGGTTCGGCGACACCGTGTCTCCCACATGGATCGCCAACCGACAGGAGGCCATGAACCTCCTCCAGAAGGAATCCGAGCTCAACGAAATCGTGCGCTTGGTGGGCGTGGACGCCCTTGGCTGGAAAGACAGGCTGACCCTTGAGGTCACCCGCTCCATCCGCGAGGACTACCTCCACCAGAACGCCTTTGACGAGGTGGATACCTACACTTCCCTGACCAAACAGGCGCGCATGATGGGTCTGATCCTCGACTACTACAACAAGGGCCTCGCGGCGCTTGATTCCGGCGCGGACTTTACGAAGGTCACGGCCCTCCCCGTACGGGAGCGGATCGGCCGCGCGAAGTACATCCCGGAGGACGAAATCGCCCAGTTCGACAAGATCGAAGCAGAGCTCAACGAGCAGATGGGCGCGCTGACTGAGGGGGGACTGTGACATGCTGAAGGAATACTCAACGATTCGCGAAGTCGTCGGCCCGCTCATGGTTGTGGACGGGGTCAGCGGCGTCAAATACGACGAGCTCGTCGAAATCCAGCAGGCCAACGGCGAAGTCCGCATGGGCCGCGTGCTCGAAATCGACGGCGACCGCGCCATGCTCCAGCTCTTCGAGTCCTCCCAGGGTCTCAAGATCGATACCGCCAAGGCGCGCTTTCTGGGCCGCTCCATCGAGCTTTCCGTTTCCATGGACATGCTCGGGCGCGTGTTCGACGGCCTCGGCCGTCCGCGCGACAACGGGCCGGAGGTTATTCCGGAGATGCGCCTCGACATGAACGGCGCGCCCATCAACCCCGCTTCGCGCGACTATCCGGACGAATTTATCCAGACGGGCGTTTCGGCCATCGACGGCCTGAACACCCTCGTGCGCGGCCAGAAGCTGCCTGTGTTCTCGGGCTCGGGTCTCCCGCACGCGAACCTCGCGGCGCAGATCGCGCGCCAGGCGAAGGTCTTGGGCGGCGGCTCCGACAAGTTCGCCGTGGTGTTCGGCGCCATCGGCATCACGTTCGAGGAAGCGGACTTCTTTATCACCGACTTCCGCAAGACCGGCGCCATCGACCGCGCGGTGCTGTTCATGAACCTCGCCAACGATCCGGCCATCGAGCGCATCGCGACCCCGCGCATGGCGCTCACTGCCGCGGAATACCTGGCGTTTGAAAAGGGCATGCACGTTCTGGTCATTTTGACAGACATCACAAACTACGCGGAGGCTCTGCGCGAGGTTTCCGCCGCGCGCAAGGAAGTTCCGGGCCGCCGCGGCTACCCCGGCTACCTCTACACCGACCTTGCTTCCCTCTACGAGCGCGCGGGCCGCGTCAAGGACCGCCCCGGCTCGGTGACCATGATCCCCATCCTCACCATGCCCGAGGACGACAAGACCCACCCGATCCCCGACCTGACGGGTTACATCACCGAGGGACAGATCATCCTCTCCCGCGAGTTGTACCGCCGCGGCATCCAGCCGCCCATCGACGTGCTTCCGTCGCTCTCGCGCCTGAAGGACAAAGGCATCGGCAAGGGCAAGACCCGCGAGGATCACGCGGCCACCATGAACCAGCTCTTTTCCGCCTATTCGCGCGGCAAGGACGCCAAGGAACTGGCCGTCATTCTGGGCGACGCGGCGCTTTCCGACGTGGACAAGCTCTATGCGAAGTTCGCGGACGCGTTCGAGAAGAAGTACGTCTCCCAGGGCTATGAAAGCAACCGCCCCATCGAGGAGACACTGAACCTGGGCTGGGAGCTTCTCTCGATTCTCCCGCGCGCGGAGCTCAAGCGCATCCGCGACGACATGCTGGACAAGTACCTCGGGGCGAAAGCGGAGGACCAGTAAATGGCGCTTCTCAGTGTAAACCCCACGCGCATGGAGCTCACGCGCCTGAAAAAAAGGCTTGCCACCGCCACGCGCGGGCACAAGCTCTTGAAGGACAAGCGCGACGAGATGATGCGGAGGTTCGTGCTGCTCATCCGCGAGAACGCGCGGCTGCGCGAGGAGGTCGAAAAGCGGCTCTCCGAGGCGCTGGGCCAGTTCGCGCTCTGCCGCGGGCTCATGGAGCCGCAGGTTCTGGAGCAGGCGGTGATGTACCCGGCGCGCACGGTGGACCTCACGGTCAGCATGCGCAACATCATGTCCGTCAACGTGCCCAAGATCGACGTGACGGCGGGGGAGCCCCGGCTCTCCTACGGCCTCGCGCAGACGTCCGCACAGCTCGACGGCGCGATTTCCAATCTTGCGGATCTGCTGCCCGATATGATCAAGCTTGCGGAGATCGAAAAGACGTGCAACATGCTCGCCGACGAGATCGAGAAGACGCGCCGCCGCGTCAACGCCCTTGAGTACGTGATGATCCCGGACCTCACGGAGACCATCCGGTTCATCACCATGAAGCTCGACGAGAACGACCGCGCGGCAACGACGAGGCTTATGAAGGTCAAGTCCATGATCGCGGAGCGAAACGCGGTTTCATAACCGAAAAGGAGGCGCTTATGCTCGAACATACGGGAACTAGAGAGATTCGGACAGAGCGCCTCCTTTTGCGCAGATTCCGCCAAGGCGACGAAGTCCAGATGTACAAAAATTACACCTCCGACCCGGAGGTGACGAAGTACCTTACCTGGCCGCCCCATAAATCCCAGGACGTCACCCGCAACTACCTTTCCGTCATTCTTCCCGAGTACGAGAGCGCGGATACCTACCGCTGGGCCATCGAATGCGAAGGCGAGGTCATCGGCGCCATCGACGCCGTGGACGTGGATACCGCGAACGAAAACTGCGAGATCGGCTATTGCATGGGCAAGGCGTGGTGGGGGAAGGGGATCATGACCGAGGCGCTCAAGGCCGTGATCGGATTTATGTTGAACGGCCCCGGCTTTTACGTCGTCCATGCGCGCCACGACGAGATGAACCCAGCCTCGGGCCGCGTCATGGCGAAGGCGGGCATGACCTATGAGGGCATGCTGCGCGCCCGCAGAAAGAAAGAGGACGGATATTACGGCCTCTGCCACTATTCCATCACGCGAAGAGAATACCCGGAGTAGAGATTGGATATTTCCTATGAGCTGCGCGCGCGCGTGGCGCTCGAGGGAGCGGGCTTCCGAAAGGCGCATTCCCTCGGACAAAATTTTATTCTTGACGAGAGCCTGATCTCATCGCTGCTGGACGCGGCGGGGGTCGGGCCTGATGATTTTGTGCTTGAGATCGGACCCGGCGCGGGGGTTATGACCGCGCTTCTGTCCGACCGTTGCCGGGAAGTGCTCTCCGTCGAAATCGATGAGAAGCTGAAGCCCGTGCTGGACGCGGTCTTGGAAGGCAAGGAAAACGCCCGCCTGGAATTTGCGGATGCCCTGCGCGCCGACCTTGGAAAGCTGACGCGCGCGGCGTTTGGCGAACGGCCCTTCCGGGTCGTCGCGAATCTTCCGTATTATATTACCTCCGATGCGATTGAGCGGCTGGTGGCGACGGAGCTTCCTGTTTCCGATCTTTGCGTAATGGTGCAGAAGGAGGCGGCCGAGCGCATCCTTTCGCGCCCGGGGATGAAAAAATGGGGTGCCCTGGCGGCCACCGTCGATTACTTCGGCGCGCCGGAGGTGCTTTGTGAAGTTTCCCGCGCGGCGTTCGAGCCCCAACCCCATGTGGACAGCGCGTTTCTGCGTATCCGAATTTTTGAAGAAAAGCCTGTACAGGCGCAAAGCGACGACTTGATGCGGCGCGTCATTGCCGCCGCCTTTCTCATGCGCAGGAAAAAGCTCGCGAACAATCTGAAGGCGGCGTTCGCCCTTTCCCAGGAGACCGCGCTTTCCTGCCTGGCCGAGGCGGGAATCGACCCCGATGTGCGGGGTGAGGTGCTGGACATCGCCGCACTGGCGCGGTTGAGCGACGCCATCGGACGGCGAAAGGAGTCGAAAAAATGAGCGAGTTTGTGGCCCGGTTGACGGAGTATTTCGAGATTTTCGCGCAGATCAGCGTGACCTTTCTCGAATTTATCGGCGTGGTGGTGCTCGTCATCGGCGCGCTGAAGGCCGTCGTCAATTACTTCCGCAGAAACGACCATTTGCGGCTGGACTTCGCCCAGGCCATTGCCCTGAGCCTTGAGTTCAAGCTGGGCGGTGAGATCCTGCGCACCACCATCGTGCGCGACTGGTCGGAGTTGGGCATCCTGGGCGCCATCATTCTTTTGCGCGCGGCCATGACCCTGCTCATCCATTGGGAGATCAAAAACGAGGAGGCCCGTTGTCAGGACTGTCCGCCGCAGGAAAAGGGAAAGTAAAAGCGGGAGCGCACGGCCCCGCTTTTTTGAACCCCACGCGAGGCGTGGGGTTCAAAAAAGCCTATGGCTATAACTATGATAATAAAACTCCTTTTGCTATAATAACACTGCGGTCCGTCAACTGTAGTGAAGAAGCAAAGGGAAGTCATCGGAATGCCGAATGACGGAAACAGTTTAGCACACACCAAGTGGAATGGCAAATACCATATCGCGTTTGACCCGAAGTACAGACGGAAGGTATTCTTTGGAGAAAAGAAGCGGAGATTTGCCCGGATCACGTGCACATGTTGGTGGAAATCCCGCCGAAGTTGTCGGTATCAAACTTCATGGGATACCTGATGGGAAAGAGCAGTCTACTGATCTACGAAAAGTTTGGGGACAGGAAGTACAAATACAGGAACCGGGAGTTCTGGTGCCGAGGGTATTACGCAGACACGGCAGGGAAAAATGCGAAGAAAATCGAGGAGTACAGAGAGAACCCGTTGCGGGAAGATAAGCTGGGGGAACAGATGACGATGCTCGGGAAGAGGACCCGTATACGGGTGGCAAGGAACAGACCCACGCAGATGGCAGACCGTTTATGCGCCTGTTAGGGCGCGGCTGGTATTCCAGGGCTATGCCCGCACATGACAAACCCCCGGCTTCGCCGGGGGATGTTTATTTTTTCTGCCCTTATGCCCACCACATCTGGCCGAGGCCCTCGAACATCATGACGTCCTTGAGCATGGAGATGGCCTTTCCGAGGCCCTCCGTCGGGCTCATGAGGCTGTCCTCGTGCTCGATGGAGATGCATCCGTCGTAGCCGACCATCCGGAGGGCGCTCATCATGTCCTTCCAGGTCTGGTGCGCGTGACCGTAGCCCACCGAACGGAATACCCAGGCGCGGTTGATCTCGTCGCCGTAGGGCTTGGTGTCCAGAACGCCGCTCCGGGCGGTATTGATCTCGTCCACCTTGGTGTCCTTGGCGTGGAAGTAGTAGATGGCCTCGCCCAGGTAGCGGATCGCCGCCACCGGGTCGATGCCCTGCCAGAACAGATGGGAGGGATCGAAATTGGCGCCGACGGTGTCGCCCACCGCTTCGCGGATGCGCATCATGGTCTCGGGATTGTAGACGCAGAAGCCCGGGTGCATCTCGAAGGCCACCTTCACGCCGTGGGCCTTGACGAACTCGACCTCCTTCTTCCAGTAGGGGATGAGAACCTCGTTCCACTGGTACTCGAGGATCTTCGAAAAATCGTCTGGCCAGGGGCAGGTGACCCAGTTGGGGGTCTTGTCCTCAGGGGAGCCGCCGGGACAGCCGGAGAAGGTCACGACGGTCTTGACGCCCAGCTTCTCGGCAAGCAATACCGCCGCCTCGAAGTCGTCGTGGAACTGCTTAGCAACCGCCTTGTCGGGGTGCACGGGGTTTCCGTGGGTGGAGAGGGCCGCGATTTCGAGGTTGTACTTTTTGAGGGTCTCCTTGAGGCCCTCGATCTTGGCCGGGTCCTTCAAAAATGCCGCGGCATCCACGTGCGCCTTTCCGGGGTATCCGCCGCAGCCGATCTCGACTGCCTGTACGCCCTGCTCGGACAGATACTTGCACGCCTCGTCAAACGACCTGTCCTGCAAAAGCACGGCAAAAACGCTGAGTTTCATCGAAAAACCTCCTCAAAATTGGTAGAAAAACGCTGCAATCATTATACATCAACGCGGGAGCGGAATCAAGCTTGACAAAGCTTCGGTTCTGCTGCTAAAATGAAATGATCGATTTTTGGCGGGCGGTGATTGAGATGTACGTCGTAGTGGGCCTTGGGAATCCCGGTCGGAAATACGAGCACACGCGGCACAACGTGGGCTTCGACGTCGTGGATATCCTGTCCCAGAAGTACCACATTCTTATGGGCAGGCGGCTGGGCAAGGCCGTGACGGGGGAGGGGTCCATCGGCGGCCAGCGGGTGGCGCTCTGCCTTCCGCAGACGTTCATGAACCTCTCAGGGGAGAGCGTTGTGCAGCTCGTGAACTGGTACAAGCCCGAGAGCGACCAGCTTATCGTGGTCTACGACGACGTGGACCTCCCGGAGGGCAAGCTCCGCTTTCGCACATCCGGCAGCGCGGGCACGCACAACGGCATGCGCAACATCATATATCTTCTCGGCAGGGACGACTTCCCCCGCGTGCGCGTGGGCATCGGCCGACCGCCGGAATACATGGATTTGAAGGATTACGTGCTCACGGGCTACAATACCAAGGAGCTCCGCCAGACCATGTTCGATACGTATCTCTTCGCGGCGGACGTGGTGGCCGAATATGTCAAATCCGGCGCCGACGGCGCGCGGAAACTCATCTCTGCAGCAGGGACAAAAGGAGAGTAAAATGCAGCCAGACGACAAATTCGCTTGTCTCTTTGCGCCTCTCGACGAACTGACCGACTTTTCTGCCCTGGCGGGCGCGCTCAGCGGAACCGGTGTGTGCGCGGCCTACGGCCCGGACGACACCCAGCGCGCCCACCTGCTTTCCGCCCTCTGGCGCAAAACCGGGCGTCCCCTCCTCATCCTGACGCCCACCGACATGAACGCCCAGCGCACCACCGAGGACATGAACGCGCTCCTCGGCGGCGGCTGCATGTTCCTGCCCGCGCGGGATATTTCGTTTTTAAAGACAGCGGCCGCGAGCCGGGAGCTTTCCATGCGCCGCATTGAGGCCCTCGGCGCGGCGGCGATGGGGGAGCTAAAAGCACTGGTCGTCCCAGTGGACGCAATGACCCACCGGCTCATGCTCAAATCCCGCTTTCAGGAGCGCGTTCTGACCTTGGATGAAAGCATGCGCATGCAGCCGGGTGAGATGATTGAGCGGCTCGTGGACGCGGGCTACGAGCGCGTGCAGTTGGTGGAAGGCCGCGGTCAATGCGCACTGCGCGGCGGCATTCTGGACGTGTACCCCGTCGGCGAGCCAAACGCGCTGCGCGTGGAGTTTTTCGATGACGAGATCGATTCCATCCGCTCCTTCGACGTCATGACCCAGCGCTCCATCGCCCGTGTGACCTCCGCGCGGATCTATCCGGCGGATGAGATGCTGCCCACCGGCGACGAGTGCATCAAGGCCGCCCACGAGCTTGGGCGCATGCTCCGCACGCGGGGGAACGCCCTCGAGACGGAGGACAGGCAGCGCCAGATCGAGCGCGAGTTCGATCTGACACCTGTCGAGGACTTTTTGCAGCTCGCCTACGAAAATACCGAGGACGACGAGATGCCGGAGTTCGCTGAACTCGCCTTGAAGCATTCCAGAAAGAAGGAACCGCTGAAAAAGACGGCGGCCGAAAAGGTTGCTCCGCCCAAGAGCGCCCTGGAGCGCAATTTCCGCGGCGTGCTGGACGCGCTGGAAACGGGCAGGCGGTCCGAGGGCTTCGACGCGCTTGTTCCGGTGCTTTTGAAGTACGCGGACACCGCCGCCGACTATCTGGACGACCCCATCGTGGTGTTTGACCAGCCCGAGCGGCTTCGGGAGCGCTGCGAAAACCGCGCGCTGGAGTTCCGGGAGCAGTATGTCGCCGCGCTGGAGCGCGACGAGGCGCTTCCGGCCCAGGGTGAGCTTCTCCTGTCCTATGACGCGCTTCTCGCGCGCTTTTCCCGCGGCACCCAGTTCATCATGGACCCGTTCATGCGCACGGAAAAGGATTTCAAGCCCCAGGCGCTCTTTAAGTTCGAGTGCAGAAATGCCACGGGATACCAGACCAACGTCAAGGAGCTCGCCCACGACCTGAAGCACATGGCGGCGGAAGGTTGGAAGATCGCGCTGCTTGCGGGTGGCATGGCGCGCGGCCAGAGGCTTGAAAGCGCGCTGGCAGGCCTCGGCGTCACGGCGCGCTACGCAGAGGAGATTCCCGCTTCCCTCGCGCCGGGCGAGCCGATGATCTTCCCGCTGGGCATCGGGCGCGGCTTCCTCTACCCCGAGGCCAAGCTCATGGTGGTCTCCGAGTCCGATATTTACGGCCTCTCGCGCCAGAAATCCCGCGCCCGCGCAAAGACGGGGGAGAAGCTTTCGGCGTTTACCGAGCTCAAGATCGGCGACTATGTGGTGCATGAAAACCACGGCATCGGCCAGTACATGGGCACCATCCGGCTTGCCAGCGAAGGCACCTACCGTGATTTTCTGCACATCCGCTATCAGGGCACCGACAAGCTGTACGTGCCCACGGACCAGCTCGACCGGGTGCAGAAGTACATCGGCTCCGAGGGCGAGGCGCCCAAGCTCAACAAGCTTTCCGGCGGCGAATGGCAGCGGCAGAAGGCCAAGGTCAAAAATTCCATCCGGGAAATCGCGGGGGAGCTCCTCAAGCTCTACGCCCACCGGGAAGCGACGCCCGGTCACGCCTTCGACCCGGACACGCCCTGGCAGCGCGAGTTCGAGGACAGCTTTCCCTTCGAGGAGACGCCCGACCAGCTCACCGCCATCGAGGAAATCAAGCGCGACATGGAGAAGCCGAAGATCATGGACCGGCTTCTGTGCGGCGACGTGGGCTACGGGAAGACCGAGGTGGCGCTGCGCGCCATCTTCAAGGCCGTGATGAGCGGGAAGCAGGCGGCGCTGCTCGCGCCCACCACCATCCTCGTGCAGCAGCATTACGCCACCATGATGAACCGCTTCCACGGTTTTCCGGTGCGCATTGAGACCCTTTCGCGCTTCAAGACCGCCGCCGAACAGAAAAAGGTCATCACCGACCTCAAAAACGGCGAGCTGGACGTGGTCATCGGCACCCATCGGCTTTTGGCCAAGGACATGGGCTTCAGGGATTTGGGCATTCTCGTCGTCGACGAAGAGCAGAGATTCGGCGTGGCCCACAAAGAGGCCATCAAAAAGCTCAAACGTTCGGTGGACGTTCTGACGCTCACCGCGACGCCCATTCCCAGGACCCTTCACATGTCCATGGTGGGCATCCGGGACATGAGTCTGCTCCAGTCCCCGCCCGAGGAAAGATACCCGGTGCAGACCTACGTGGTGGAATATTCAGACGGTCTGGTGCGCGACGCTATTTTGCGCGAGCTTTCCCGCGGCGGGCAGGTGTATGTGCTCTACAACCGCGTGCAGACCATTGAGATCATGTACGCGCGCCTGAAAAAGCTCGTGCCGGAGGCGCGGATCGCCGTCGGCCACGGCCAGATGCGCGAGCATGCCCTCGAGGACGTGATGCTCGATTTCTACGAGGGCAAGTTTGACGTGCTCCTCTGCACCACCATCATCGAGGCGGGGCTGGACGTGCCGCGCGCCAACACGCTCATCGTGTGCGACGCGGACCGCTTCGGCCTTGCGCAGCTTTATCAGCTTCGGGGCCGCGTGGGCCGCTCCAACCGGCTGGCGTACGCGTACCTCACCGTCAATCCCTCGAAGGTGCTCACCGAAACCGCCGACAAGCGCCTCGCCGCCATCCGGGAGTTTACGGAGTTCGGCTCCGGCTTCCGCGTGGCCATGCGCGACTTGGAAATCCGTGGCGCGGGCAACCTCCTGGGGTCCGAGCAGAGCGGCTTCATGGCGTCGGTGGGCTATGACCTCTACGTCAAGATGATCGAGGAGACGGTTTCGGAGATGCGCGGCGACGCCTCCCAGGGCGACATCGATACCCGCGTGGATGTAAAGATCGACGCGTACCTTCCCCAGGAATATGTTTCAAACGACATACTGCGGGTTGAAATGTACAAGAAGATTGCCTCCCTCAAGTCGGATGCCGACAAGGACGACCTTGTGGAAGAGCTCATCGACCGCTTCGGCGATCCGAACCGCCCCGTCATGAACCTCATCGCCATCGCGCGGATGAAGAATTTGTGCGGGCGCCTTGGCATCGATCTTGTGACCCTGCGCGGGGATCAGATCCAAATGCGGTTCTCCATCTCGGCGGACATCGACCTGATGAAGGTCCTGATGGCCGCAAAAAGGCAGGAGAGCCATCTGCGGTTTATGGGCGGAAACCCGCCGACCCTGGTCTACTTTGATAAAAAGAACATGGCGGCGGAGGAGCTTTTAAACAGCGCCGTGGACGTGATGAGCGCCGTGGTGGATGATTTCCGCGCGGAGGATGAAAAGGATAAAGAAAACCAAAGTCTGGAGCAAAAAGACCAAAGTGTTTAATGGAGGACGGATGGACAATCGATTTTTGCCGGTGAATATGGAGGAGGCGCGCAAGCTTGGCTGGGATGCGCCGGATTTCGTGTACGTCACCGGGGACGCCTACGTGGACCATCCCTCCTTCGGGCTCGCCATCATCTCCCGCGTGCTGGAGCGCGCGGGTTACCGGGTGGCCATGCTTCCGCAGCCCGACTGGAAAAGCTGCGACGAATTCGAAAAATTCGGTCGCCCGAAGATCGGTTTTCTGGTCACGGCGGGGGTTATCGACTCCATGGTCAATCACTACACCGCCGCGAAGAAGCCCCGCTCCGAGGACGCCTATTCTCCCGGCGGCAAGGCGGGCCACCGCCCCGACCGGGCAACCATCGTCTACTGCAACCGCATCCGGGAGGCATACGGGGATATTCCCATCGGCATCGGCGGGATCGAAGCATCCCTCCGGCGGTTCGCCCACTACGATTATTGGGACGACCGGGTGCGGAATTCCATGCTTGTGGACGCGGGCGCGGATGTCCTTATGTTCGGCATGGGCGAGCGGATGATCCTCAAGGTGGCGCAGCGCATGCGGGAGGGCGGCGACTTTTCGGGCGTGCGCATTCCCGGCACCTGCGTCATGGGCAAGGAAGTGCCCGCGGGCTTCCTTGAAATCGAAGCCTCCGCCGTGGTGGCCAAGGACAAGCGTGCCTATGCCCGGGCGTTTAAGGTACAGTACGACCAGCAGGACCCCGTGCGCGGAAAGCCCATCGCTCAGAAGCACGGGAAGAATTACCTTCTCCAAAATGTCCCTGACATGCCCCTTTCCCGCGCGGAGCTCGACGCCACATACGCGCTCCCTTATGCGCGCGCGTGGCACCCCATGTACGATGCGCTTGGGGGCATCCCCGCGTTGGAGGAAGTGAAGTTTTCCATCGCTTCCGTGCGCGGCTGCTTCGGCGCGTGCAGCTTCTGCGCGCTTACCTTTCATCAGGGAAGGATCGTCACCAGCCGCAGCAAGGAGTCTATCGTCGCGGAGGGAAAGCGCCTCGCCGCAGAGAAGGATTTTAAGGGCTACATCCACGACGTGGGCGGTCCGACGGCAAATTTCCGCGCGCCCGCGTGCAAAAAGCAGCTTTCGAAGGGCGCGTGCGCCAACAAGCAATGTCTGTTTCCCAAGCCATGCCAGAACCTCGTCGCCGACCACACGGAGTACATCGATATTCTCAGGGCGCTCAGGGAGATTCAGGGCGTGAAGAAGGTCTTCGTGCGCTCCGGCGTGCGTTTTGACTACGTGCTTGCGGACAAAAAATCCAACTTTCTGCGCGAGCTGGTTCGGAATCACGTTTCGGGGCAGCTGAAGGTCGCGCCCGAGCACGTGAGCCCGCGCGTGCTCAAATATATGGGCAAACCGGAGTCGGCGGTATACGACCGTTTCGTCGAAAAATACAAGAAGGAAAACGAGGACGCTGGCATGAAGCAGTTCCTCGTGCCATACTTCATGTCCTCCCATCCCGGCTGCACATTGGACGATGCGATTCTGCTGGCGGAATATATGAAAAAGACGGGCCAGCATCCCGACCAGGTGCAGGACTTTTATCCCACGCCCGGCACACTCTCCACCGCCATGTACTTTACGGGACTCGATCCCCGGGACATGACCGAAGTCTATGTGCCGCGCGATCCCGAGGAAAAGGCGATGCAGCGCGCGCTGATGCAGTACAACCGGCCGCAAAACCGCGCGCTGGTGGACAAGGCGCTCAGGTTGGCGGACAGGCGGGACCTCATCGGCTTCGGCAAGGATTGCCTGATCCGGCCGCGGGAAATACAGAGGAAACCGGGGAGGGTCGGAAATGAAACTCACGATCAATCGCGGCGCAAGCCGGATCAGCGCCGAAGCGGCGGCGGGCGAAAAGCTGATCGAGGCGCTGGATCGCGCGGGCGCAAGCGTTAGCGCGCCCTGCGGCGGGCGCTGCTTCTGCGGCAAGTGCGTCGTGCGCGCGGCGGGCGGGCTGAGCCCGGTCTGTGACGCGGAACGGCGCTTCCTCACGGACGCGCAACTTGCGGCGGGTTACCGGCTCGCCTGCGGGTGTACCGTCCAGGGAGAGGTGGAAGTCACCATCGAGGAAAGCGCCGCGCGGGTGCTGGTGGATGGCGCGAACGCGGAATTGATCCTCGATCCCGCTTATCGGATCGAAGAGACGCGGTGCGAAAAGCCCTCTTTGACGGCGCAAAAGTCCGACGCGGCACGGCTTTGCGAAGCGCTCGGCATTCCCGAGGCCGACATCACCGATAAGGCGTATCCGCAGCTTGCGGAAGCGCTGCGCGGGGGCGATGCGGCCTACGCGGCGCGCTTTCTCGGGAAAGTCATGGCGGTGACTGTCGAAAGACCCCGCGTCTTTGGGTGCGCGGTCGACATCGGCACCACCACAATGGCCGCCTATCTCGTTGACCTTGCCACAGGGGCTCTCGTCCGGACGGCTTCCATGCTCAATCCGCAGCGCGCCTACGGCGGCGACGTCATTACCCGCGCGAACCACACAATGGAGCACCCCGAGGGCCTTCAGACCCTCGCGCGGCTGGTGCGCGGCGGGATTTCTGACCTGATCGAGGAAATGCGCGGACGCGCCGGCGTCGAAGCGGCGGAGATCCGCCACGTGGCGCTGGTGGGAAACACGATCATGATGCACCTCGCGGCGGAGCTTAGCGTGAAATACATTGCCACGCTGCCGTTCGTGCCCGTCTACGCGGCGACGCGCCATGTGCCGGCGGAGGCGCTTGCGCTTCCCTATGAAGGCGCGGTGGTCACCCTCGGCCCCTGCGTCGCGGGCTACGTGGGCGCCGACACGGTGGCGGCCGTGCTGGCGTGCGGACTCGACGCGCCCGGTGAGGCGGCGCTGATGATCGACATCGGCACCAACGGCGAGATTGCCTTGCGCGTGGGCGACAGGATGTGGTGCTGTTCGGCGGCGGCGGGTCCGGCGTTCGAGGGCGCGCACATCCGCTGCGGCTCCGGCGCTGTGGACGGCGCCATCGACCGCGTGAAGATTGAGGACGGCGCGCCTGCCGTCACCACCATCGGCGGCAAAAAGGCCGCCAGCATCTGCGGCAGCGGCATCGTGGATGCGGTGGCGGAAATGCTTCGGGAAGAGATCATCGACGAGACGGGGCGCATGGACGGCGATTTTTTCCTTGCGGACGGGGTTTTCATCTGCCAGAAGGACGTGCGGGAGGTGCAGCTCGCAAAGGCAGCCATCGCGGCGGGCATCGGTGTTCTCGCGGACGCGGCGGGGATTGAGGTTGGCCAGATCAAAAAGCTCTATCTTGCGGGTGGCTTCGGCAACTTCATCGACCGGAGGAGCGCCTGCGCCATCGGGCTTCTGCCCCCGGAGCTGGAGAACAGGATTGCGCCGGTAGGCAACGCCGCCGGGACGGGCGCGCGCATGATGATCGCGGATCAAAATGCCCTGAAACGCGCGGAAGAAGTCCGGCGCAGGATGAAATACATAGAGCTTTCCGCCAGTGCCGATTTCCAGGAACGGTTTGCGGACAATATGCTGTTCGAATAAACGGACTTGACGGACTTCGGTATGTTTTGTATAATGGCATTATTACCGACTGGAGTTTGATGCGGAGGGAAAACGTATGCGCAAGGGCGAGGAGAGCAAAAAGCGGATCATCGACGCGGCGGAGAAGCTTTTCAGCCAGAACGGCTATCAGGCGACGAGCGTGCAGGACGTGCTCGACGAGCTTTCCATCTCGAAGGGAGGCTTCTACCACTACTTCGAGACGAAGATGGATTTGCTGGCCGCGGTCTGCAACCGTCGCGCGGAGCAATGGTACGGCGAGGGCGTTCAGTATGTGCGCGCCATGCGCGCGGACTCGGTGGAGAAGCTCAACGCGGCGCTGCGGCTCATGAACACCCTCGACCGGGAGACGCCCGCTTTGCTGGGGACGATCACGGAACTGACGCTCAGCGCCCAGGATGCCTCCGTTCGCCGTGAGCTTCGGATCATTACGCTCGAAATGCTGGTGCCCCTCATTGAGGAAATCCTGGATGCGGGCGCGCGCGAAAAGCAGTTCATTGTCAAGCGCACGGCCGAAGTGGCGCGCATGATCGCGATGCTTGCCCTCGACGTCAACGAGGAGGCGTCCAGGCAGATCGCGGCGGATTTCGACAAGCCCGACTGCGCGCACAGCGTTCTCGAGCTTTTGAGCGCGTACCGGGAAGCCATCGAAACCATCGTCAACGCACCCTACGGTTCCATTGAGCTGTTCGACCTGGGCGATATGATTTCCGCAATCGGCCGCATCGTCACGAATTTGAAGGGAACCAGGCGGGAAATCTAGCGTCAAATGAGGGAACGGAAGTGATAAAATGAGACGCGCAATCGGACTGACCGCAGTCTTGCTCCTCATACTCGCGGTCCTTGGGGTTTCCGTGGGCGAGGACGCCACGCAGGCGCCGGTCAATGAGGATGCCGTGGAAACGCCGACGTCGACCCCCGATCCGGGAGTTTTGACCTGGGATCTGATGGACGAGGGCGGACGGCTTTCGGGAATCGTCATCTGCATCGACCCGGGCCATCAGTCCATGGGGAATTATGATCTGGAGCCCATCGCACCCGGAAGCGACATCGAAAAAACAAAGACGAGTTCCGGCACACAGGGCGTCAAGTCCCGCGTGCCCGAATACGAGGTGAACCTCGAGGTTTCACTGATGCTGCGCGACGCGCTGGAGGCGGAAGGCGCCACTGTGGTCATGACGCGGGAAGGCAATAACGTCGACATCTCGAACATTGAGCGCGCCCAGATCGCAAACGAGGCGGGCGCCGACCTGTTTTTGCGGATTCACTGCAACGGTTCGGAGGACTCGTCTGTCAACGGCATCGGGCTTTACGTGCGCGAGACGGGCACATGCGCCCAGGAGAGCTACGACGCGGCCGAGAGCCTTTTGCCCGCCATGGCGGACGCCACCGGCGCCAAGGCCAACGGCATCTATAAGCGCGACACCTATACGGGCCTCAACTGGGCCGAAATGCCGGCCATTCTCGTGGAGATGGGCTACATGTCCAACGCCGACGAGGATATGAAGCTTGTAGACTACGACTATCAGGAACTGCTCGTCAAGGGCATCGTTGAGGGTGTGTGCGGCTATTTTGGGAAATGGGAGTGATTTTGTGCACGCCACGGACTACAAAAGCACATTCATCGAAATCGCCGAGGATTGCCCCGTGCGCACCGGCGTCGAGCCGCCCGTGAAGCGGAAGAAGTCGGTTGCCCGGCTTCAATACGAATTTCTTGCGTCCGCGCCCTACACGCACACCTCCGACGAGCTGCTGCTTTCGGTTCACATGATCACGGGCGGCATTCCGGAGGTGCAGAGGGAGGCTGAACGAGAAAAGCTGTTTTCCAAGGGACAGGCCTGCATGCGCTCCTCCGATTTGGGGAAGCGCTACGGCTGGGGCGTTCATTTTGACGGCGCGGGGCGTATGGCCCTTTACGCCGCCGATTCCCCCGAATATGCACTCTTCCGCGCCGACTCCGCCCTTGCGCATAAAAGAGCGATGCGCTCCTCAAAAAAAGAGGCGCAGGGTTGACGTCCGCGGACGAGTGGGATATACTTGACATTAATTCAGTTAAACCGGAGGCACGGCATGTTTTTGAAGAACATGGACGATGATCCTTAGCGCTTGATTCGTGGAATATGCCGCGGGTCGAAGCGCCAAGTTTCGTGCCGCGGGGAATGATGAAAAAAGGCCTCGCCCGCACGACGGGCGGGGTTTTCATTTGTTGGGGGGTGGTCGCATGAGGCAGGATGGTGCCGGGTTTGACGCGGGCGCGGCTTTTCCGAAAAAACAAGGAGGTTTCGTTTCGTATGGAAAGGACATGCGTGAAGGACATTCGTCCCGGGAACCATTATAGGGTCGGCGGTTTTCTCGCCAACATCCGGCTCAAAAAAACAATGGCATTTCTTGTTTTGCGGGACAGGACCGGGCAGCTTCAACTGACCGTCGACCGTGGGTTGCATCCCGAATTCGAGGAGGCGCTTCAAAGGCTCACGGTGGAATCCGTCGTGACGGCGGAGGGCGCGGCCGTGGGAAATCCCTCTGTCAGGCTGGGCGGCATCGAGCTTCTGCCGGACATGCTGCGCGTGGAATCCGTTGCCGAGGCGTATCCGCTGCTCCCCGAATCCGGAATTGACGTGCGGCTGGATTATCGCTGGCTCGACCTGCGCGCCGAAAGGCAGCGCGCCGTCTTTGAAATCCAGACGACGCTGGCCTCTGCCGTGCGCGAGTTCCTGCTTGCGCGCGATTTCTGCGAAATTCACACGCCCAAGCTCATCGCGGCGGCCAGCGAGTCCGGCGCGGAGGTGTTTGCGGTCAAGTATTTTGACCGCAAGGCGTACCTGGCCCAAAGCCCGCAGTTCTACAAGCAGATGGCCATGGCGGGCGGGTTGGAGCGCATCTTCGAGGTCGGACCGGTGTTCCGCGCGGAAAAATCGCACACCAATCGCCACGCCACTGAGTTTACCGGCGTCGATCTGGAATTCTCCTACATCGACTCGTACCGGGATGTGATGGCCCTCGAAGCGGAGCTTCTCGCCTTTGCCCTATCACGGGTCGCGGAAAAGCACGGAGCGCAGATCCCGCGCCTGTTCGGCGAGGAGGTCATCGTGCCCAAACTGCCCTTTCCGGAAATCAGGCTTCGCGACCTCTACCGGGAGCTGGAAAAGAGATATGGGTATGCCGTTCCGGAGGCGGAGATGGGGGACATGACCACCGAAGCGGAGCAGCTTTCGCACAGGTTCGCCGCCGAGGAATACGGACACGAATTTCTGTTCGTCACCGATTTCTCAAAGGAGAAGCGGGCCTTCTACCACATGCGTGAAGACGGCGTGCCCCAAGGGTACGACCTCATCTGGCGCGGTGTGGAGATCACCACGGGCGCCCAGCGCGAGCACCGCTATGAGGTTTTGAAGGCGCAGGCGGAGGAAAAAGGGCTCGCGGAGGACGTAAAATTCTATCTGGAATTCTTCCGGTACGGCTGTCCGCCCCACGGCGGCTTCGGGTTGGGACTCGACCGGCTCACGATGCTGCTCCTGAACGTGCCCATCAAGGAGGCCATGTTCCTGTTCAGAGGCCCGTCGCGGCTCACGCCTTGACGGAAACATAACTTGCAATTTGAGGTATGTTCCTGTATAATTGTTGGGACAGCCGCACGGGATTGGCTCGTAAGTGCGCTTTGGCGCCGCCTCGACCCGGCGAGATTGAGACACAGGAGGGAAACGCGCGTGTACGCAGTCATTCAGACAGGTGGCAAGCAGTACCGTGTTCAGCAGGGCGACGTCATCTACGTTGAGAAACTCGACCGCCAGGCCGGCGACACGGTCTCCTTCGACGAGGTGCTCCTCGTGACCAAGGACGGGGCCACCACCATCGGCGCCCCCACGGTCGCTGGTGCGAAGGTCGAGGGCAAGGTCCTTTCTCAGGTGAAGGGAAAGAAGATCGTCGTCTACAAGTACAAGTCTAAAAAGAACGAGCGCAAGAAGCAGGGACACCGTCAGCCCTACACGAAGGTCGAGATCGTTTCGGTCAACGCCTGATGACGACGGTCGCTTTTTTTCGGGCCGCGGATCAAAGCCTTATCGGCTTTGAGGCGTCCGGGCACACGGGGTTTGCCGAGGCGGGCGAGGACATCGTCTGCGCGGCGGTCTCGGCGCTTACGGAGGCGACGCTCAACGGACTTCGGTCGGTGCTCAAGGCCCCGCTGATGTTTGACCGCAACGAAGAAGAAGCGCTTTTGACCGCATGCCTGACGCCGGAATGTCCGAGGGAGACGCTGGAAAAGGCGCAAATTCTCCTTCTGACGCTTCTGGAAGCCGTTCAGGCCATCGCGGGGGAATATCCCCGCAACGTTCGCATCATCTTCAAGGAACGGAGGAAATACGCATGTTCAGAATAAATCTCCAGCTCTTCGCGCACAAGAAGGGAATGGGTTCCTCCCGGAACGGCCGCGACAGCCATGCCCAGCGGCTTGGCACCAAGCGCGCCGACGGCCAGTACGTGCTCGCGGGCAACATCCTCGTCCGCCAGCGCGGAACCCGCATCCATCCCGGCACCAACGTGGGCATCGGCGACGACGACACCCTCTACGCAAAGATGGACGGCGTCGTGAAGTTCGAGCGTCTCGGCAAGACCCGCAAAAAGGTCAGCATCTATCCCAAGACCGAGATCGCGGCGGAATAATCACGATCCAACGAGCCCGCGCGGCTTTCCGCGGGGGCTCCTTTTTATACGAATGAAGAAAATGATCGGCACGGAGAACATCGATCTCGCGCTTACCCTTGTGGAAAGCGCGCAGTCCTTTGTGTGGACGGAGGCGGGCGGGGCGCACGGCGCGGTGCTGGACGATTGCCCCGTCTGGCTTTGGACGGAGGGCGGCGGCATCTGGTGCGAGGGCTGCGGCGCGTCGAAGATGCGCGCGTATCTCGATCTCGACCGGGACTACGCGAAAATCGCGGCGGAGTACGCGCGGTTTGCGCGCGCGACGGCGGCCATGGGGTTGTATCCGGGGCTCAGGCTCCTGAACCAGCCGACATGGGAGACGCTTGCCGCGTTCATCATCTCCGCCAATAACAACGTCGGCCGCATCCGCGCCATTGTGAGAAGGCTCATGGAGACCTACGGCGACAGGTACGACACGGCCCGCGGGCCGCTGTTTTCGTTCCCGGCGCCCGTACGGCTGGCGAACTGTTCCGAGGACGAGCTGCGCGCGATGGGCATGGGCTATCGCGACAAATACCTCGTCCGGACGGCGCGTGCGGTGGCGGACGGGTTCCGGCTGGACGAACTGCGCGCGATGGACTATGTGACGGCGCACAGGGCGCTGACCGGGCTCATGGGCGTGGGGGACAAGGTGGCCGACTGTGTGCAGCTTTTTGGCTGCGGGCACACCGAAGCGTATCCCGTGGACGTCTGGATTGCCCGCATCACCCAATCGGTCTTTGGCATCGATACGGAAAACCGCAAATTACTGGGAGAGCGCGCACGGGCGTTGCTTGGCAAGAACGCCGGAATTCTCCAGCAGTTTTTGTTCCACGCGGCGCGAACGGGCGCGATGGAGGTGTAAGCATGCTGGGTGTGACGGTGAACTTCTGCGCCGTAATCGCGGGCGGCATTTTGGGAACACTTCTCAAGGGGGGCATTCCGGAACGGTACCGGGTGCTCATTCAGCAGGGCATCGCGCTCTGTGTGCTCGCCATCGGGATCATGGGAATCATCGCCACCCAAAACATGCTCCTGGTCATCATCTCCATCGTCATCGGCGCCGCGCTGGGCACGCTGCTCAAAATTGAGACGGGCGTGGAAAACCTCGGCGCGTGGGCGCAGACGAAATTCCATAAGGGCGGCTTTGCCGAAGGGTTTGTGAATGCGACGCTCCTTTTCTCCATCGGCTCCATGGCGGTGGTTGGCTCCCTGAACGCTGGATTCGGCGATTCGTCGACGCTGCTCGCCAAGGCGGCGCTGGACGGCGTGACATCCGTCATCATCGCCTCGACCCTTGGGATCGGCGTGGCGTTTTCCGCCGCGCCCATGACGGTATACCAGGGCGGAATCGCGCTTCTCGCCGGCCTCGTCCGGCCCTATATGACGGACGATATGATCCGGGAAATGGGCGCTGTGGGTTCGCTGCTCATCGTGGCGCTGGGCCTCAACATGCTGGGCGTGGTCAAAATCAGGGTGGCGAACATGCTTCCCGCCATGTTCGTGCCCTGCGTCTATTTCCCCATCGCGGCGCTTTTTAACATGTAGACGAGATTGAAACAAACTGTGAACAATGGCCGCCCGGGCACAAGCCCGGGCCTTTTCTTTAGTTTCCATTTAGTTGGGCGTGCTAAGCTCAGTCCGTAAATTCCGGAGGTGAGCGCATGAAACGAAAACCTGTCAAGAAATGGAAGCGGGTCCTGAAACGCGTCATAATGCTGATTGTGGTTCTGGCGGTACTCGCGGGCGGCGTCTGGTACGCCTATGGCTCTCTCAAGAGCGAGTACGCGGTCACGTATGACGCGTATACCGCCACGACCGGCTCGATCTCGAATTCCCTGAGTTTCTCCGGGACATTCGCACTCGTCGACTCCATGTCCTACACGCCCTCGTCCGCGACGAGCGTAAAAACCGTCTACGTCGCTGCGGGCGACGATGTGACGGAGGGAGATAAACTCATCCGTCTCGCGAGCGGCGAGACCATTACCGCCGATTTCGACGGACGGGTGAACCTTCTGAACGTTGAGGCGGGCGACGACGTGGATGTGAACACGACGCTGATCCAGATCGCGGACTTCTCGCACATGCAGATTTCAATCCGCGTGGACGAGTACGACATCGCGGATGTGTCGGTGGGGCAGGCGGTTACGGTGACATCAACCGCCACCGAGGAGACGTTCGATTCGGCCATCAAGACCATCAACTACATATCCCAGTCCCAGGGGAACGTCGCCTACTACACTGCCACGGCGGACGTGGATGTCCCGGGCAGCATCTACCCCGGCATGCAGGCCACCGTGACCATCACCCAGGAGGAAGCCAACGACGTTGTGATCCTCAAGGAGGACGCGCTGAGCTTTGACAGCATGAACAACGCCTTCGTCTACATGCAGGCGGACGACGGCACAATGACCGAGACACCCGTGACGGTGGGTGTGTCCAACGGCAACTACGTCGAGATCAAGGAAGGACTTTCCGACGGCGACACGGTTTACGTGGAGGCGGCGGAGGAGGAAACCTCGTCCGGCCTGTCGGGCCTGCTCTCCGGGCTGTTCGGCTCGCAGAACGTGCGCGGCGATCAAATGAGCGGCGGCTCCTCGTCCGGCAGCTTCCCGTCCAGCGGTGATATGCCCTCCTTCGGCGGCGATTCCTCGTCCGGCGGCGGCTTCAGCGGCGGGCCCGGCGGCAGCTCCGGCAGCTCCGGCAGCAGCTCCGGCGGCGGAGGAGGCCAGTAAAATGAACAAGGACAAAATCCTGAAAACCCCGGAGGCGGAGCTGTTCTTTCAGATGCGCGGCATCAACAAGGACTATCCGCTGGTGGACGAGTCGATTCACGTGCTCAAGGATGTAAATCTGGACCTCGAGGCAGGGGAATATGTCTCCGTGCTCGGCCCCTCGGGCAGCGGGAAGTCGACGCTCATGAACATTGTGGGCCTCCTGGACGTGCCCACAAGCGGGCGATACATCCTGCGCGGCCACCCGGTGGACGAAATGAATGAAACGGAGCTCGCCCGCACCCGCGGACAGGAGATCGGCTTCATCTTCCAAAACTCCCAGCTGCTTTCGCGCATGGACGCGCTGCACAATGTGGAGCTGCCCCTCATTTACGCGGGGGTTGGCCCCAAGGAACGAAAGAAGCGCGCCATGGAGATGCTTGAGCGCGTGGGCCTTTCAGACCGTATGGGGCACCGACCCAACCAACTTTCCGGCGGCCAGCAGCAGAGGGTCGCCATCGCCCGGGCGCTGGTGATGAACCCTTCGATCCTGCTCGCCGACGAGCCAACGGGCGCCCTCGACCAGGAGACCGGCAAGCAGGTGATGAAGCTCTTTGACGAGCTGAACCGGGAGGGCAGGACGGTTGTCATGATCACCCACGACATGAACATCGCCCGCTTTGCCCGCCGGGTGGTGCACATCATCGACGGCGTGCTGACGGAGGAAGGAGAAATGGCATCATGAGAGCGATCAGGGCAAGGCTTGTCATGTACTGGGAGTGCGTCGTGATGTCCATCTCCAACATCATGCACAACCGCATGCGCTCCTTCCTCACAATCCTCGGCATCATGATCGGCGTCACGGCGGTCATCGCGCTCATTACCACGATTACCGGCGTGTCGGATTCCCTCTCCTCCTCGTTCAGCTCCATGGGCGCGGGCTCGCTCTCGGTATCCGTCACCGGCAGCGACCTGAAGGACGGGCTTTCGGCGGAGGATCTGAAGACGATCACGGACCTCGACTACGTGGATGGCCTGACGCCGTCCGTCTCCCTCTCGTCCCGCATTTCAAAGGGCGGGACATACGAAAGCTCGATTACGGTCTCGGGCAAGAACGCTTACTACTTTGTGACCAATCCCGACGCAGTGACCCGCGGCCGCGCGCTCAACGTGGTGGACGAGGACAACATGACATTCGTCTGCCTCATCGACCAGGACATGGTGGATGAATTCTTCTTCGGCGTGGACCCCGTGGGCGAAACCCTCTACATCGACGGCCTGAGCTTTCTGGTGGTGGGCCTTTACGACAGCGATTCCGATACGAGCCTCGCAAGCCTCATGGGCGGCTCGAGCGACATCCTGATTCCCTATACCACCGCGCTCAAAATGAACAACGAATCGGTGGTCACGAGCTTCACGGTGTATCTCGCGGACGACGCGGATTCGGACGACGCGTCCGACGGCATTTCGGACGTGCTGGACGCCATGTTCAGCTATGAGGACGACACCTATGAGATCACGACCATGTCGGGTGTCGAGGACACAATGGATTCCATGCTCTCCATGATGTCGGCGCTGTTGGCGGGCATCGCGTCCATCGCGCTGGTGGTGGGCGGCATCGGGATCATGAACATGATGCTCACCTCGGTGACCGAGCGCACCATCGAGATCGGCCTCAAGAAGGCACTCGGCGCGCTGGCGTGGCAGATTCAGCTCCAGTTTTTGACGGAGTCGTTCCTGCTTTCGGTGCTGGGCGGACTCACGGGCGTGGTGTGCGGGCTCTGCCTCTCCATCGCCCTGTGCCAATACCTTGGCACGACATTCGTGGTTTCCTACGGCGCCATCGCGCTGGGTGTCGGTTTCTCCGCCGCCGTAGGTATTGTATTCGGCTGGGCGCCTGCGCGAAAGGCGAGCCGGCTCAACCCCATCGACGCACTCAGATCCATGTGACGGGAGGTAACATTCATGAAACGCAAGAGGAAGGCAATTCTGGTGACCCTGGCGCTCGCGACGACCCTCATGCTCACCGCCCAGGCCGCGCTGGCCGACTACGTTTCCTTCTCGGGAACCGTGGTCTCTTCGGAACAGACGGCGGTCATCGCCCCCATTGGCGGCACGGTGGCGGAGGTGGATGCCGTCGCCGGACAGCGCGTGGAAGCGGGCGACGTGCTCGCCACGTTCGAGACCACCAAAGTCTACGCGTCCGAGGACGGCACCGTAACGGGCATCTTCGCCCAGTCCGGCGATTCGGCGGACGTCATTTCGCAGACCGTCGGTGCGGTTCTCTACGTGGAGCCGTCCTACAGCTACACCATCGCGGCTTCGACGGATTACGCCTATGACGACGAGGACAACGTGTTCGTGCACATCGGCGAATCCGTGTACCTCAAGGGCTACTCGGATGCCACGCACACCGGTACCGGCACCATCACCGCGGTAAGCGGCACCGACTTCACCGTGCGCGTGGATTCCGGCGAATTCCTGGTGGGCGAAACCGTCACCGTTTTCCGTGCGGAGAGCTACACATCAAAGAGCCGCATCGGCCGCGGCGCGCTCTCACGCACCAATCCCACCGCCTACACCGGCTCGGGCAGCATCGTGTCCATCGCCGTGGAGGACGGCGCCACCGTCTCGAAGGGCGATTTGCTCTTTGAAACCCTCGACGGCACCTTCGACGCTTACTACATGACCGGACTTGACATCACAAGCCCCGTGACCGGAACGGTCGCCGAGGTGAAGGCTTCCGCCGATTCCTCGCTCAGCAAGGGCGAAACCGCGTTCGTCCTCTACCCAGACGACGCGATGTGGATCGAGGCGTCCGTCGACGAGACCGATCTTGGCTCCATCGCCGTGGGCGACAAGGTGTCCATTGAGTTTACCTGGAACGACGACGACGTTGCCTACGAGGGAACCATCTCCATGATTTCGGCCATCGGCACCACCGGCGGCGAAAGCGTCACATATCCCGTGTACATCAGCTTTACTCCCGACGAAACGGTGAAGTACGGCATGTCGGTGGTCGTGTCCTCGCCGGACGGGGACGACACCGAAGCGGCGGCGGAGACGGATGATCAGGCGCAGGACGACCAGGACGAAGCCGCCCAGGGAGAGGCACCTGCCGAGGGCGAGACACAGCCGCCTGCGGAGGGCAACTGACATGACGAAAAAGCGCGCGTGCGCATGCCTTGCGCTCGCATCGATCCTTGTCCTCACGTCGTTGGCGGCGTGGGGCGGGGCGGGCGCTGAAGAAACCGAGGACCCGCTCGTGACCGTGGAGGCGACGGCGTCTCCAACACCGACACCCGCCGCGACGGCCACAGATGCCGCGACGGAAGAACCTGCCGCAACGGAAGAACCTGCTGTGACGGAAGAACCGGCCGTGACGGAAGAACCGACTGTAACGGAAGAACCTGTCGTGACG
>JAEYRW010000014.1 GCA_023435435.1 Bacillota bacterium
GACGCGGGCGCGACCGGACCCACGGGACCGACGGGCGCAGCGGGTGCTGCCGGACCCACGGGACCGACGGGCGATGCGGGCGCGACCGGACCCACGGGACCCACGGGCGCAGCGGGTGCTGCCGGACCTACGGGACCGACGGGCGATGCGGGCGCGACGGGCCCCACGGGACCCACGGGCGCAACGGGTGCTGCCGGACCTACGGGACCGACGGGCGCAGCGGGCGCGACCGGACCCACGGGACCCACGGGCGACGCAGGCGCGACCGGACCCACGGGACCCACGGGTGCCACCGGACCGACCGGTACAGTGGAATTCTCTCCGTTCGATGTCTACGTTCTGGAAGGAGCCGTAGGTGGGGATGGGTCACAGGCGAATCCGTTCGGTACGATCCAGCAAGGCGTCACAGCCGTTTCGCCTACCGGGACCGTTCACGTTTTAAGCGGGACGTATCCGATTACAGCCCAGATATTGGTCAACAAACAGGGAATCACAATTCAGGGCGCTCCGGGAGCGGTCGTTGAACTGCAAGCCGCCGTCATTCCCTTTATGGTTGTCGGAAATGGCATTACGATCGACGGATTAACAATGACCAGCGATAACCCCTATGCGGTCGAATTCATCCAAATCGGGGGCAGTGACAACAGAATCACGAACAATACGATTTATGGCCCTCCGCAGGCCGGGCCTTCCAGCGGCTGGGTTGTAAACCGCGGATTTGTTACGCAGATCGGAAATATGACGAACCTGTTGGTTCAGGGCAATCTGTTTTACTCCATGCGGCAGCCCGCCTACCTGAATCCCAACACGGATGGTTATATCATCGGGAATGTCGTTTACAACACGCGCGGATATGTGGTAGATCAAGGGCTTTTCGTATTTTCCGGGAATTCATGGGCGACACCGTTGAATGCGGTTGATATTGCGTTGCTGGTTGGAACGACCTCGGGCGTTCCGTATGACGATTTGACGGAGCTGTCCAACAGCAACAGCGTCGCGACAATCAGCGATCAGAGGTAAGAATCGCGGCGTCGGCGGGGCGCGGCCTGAATGAACAGAGTCCTCTCTTTGCTGCGGATGTGGATCGCGACACTGAAGCAAAAATTGTCACAGTGCCTTGGACCTGCTTCCCGCAAGAAACCAATGTGCCTCGAGCCCCATGCGCCAGTCGGAGTCCCGGGCACGAGAATGAAAACCGCAGCCCCAAGGCCAGGCGCCCGATTCACCCGGGCGCGCGACGGGATGCCCCGGAATCGCATGATTCCGGGGCTCAATGTCATATAAAATAAAATCAGTAACGTAGATGAAAATGATCGCATAGAATGGCATGGCACAGTCATATCGAGTGAATGTGTTAATCGAGATAACACAGGAGGATATTATTGCCATGGCAAATATCTCCCTACAATTGGAACTTCATTCTGGCACAACGATCGCGTCCGGCGGAAATGTGCTTTTCGATACGGTCGTTCAGTCGGACGGTGGCATTTTATACAATGCTGTCACCGGCGTAATCACCATCAACGCGGCTGGTCGCTATCTGATCAACTGGTGGGTCGCGACGCAGTCGTCACAATCTTCGATCGCTTCTTTCTCGCTTGTCTCCTCGCAAGGCGATGATCTTGCGGGTACTTCGCCGGTTAAAACGGGCGAAGTCTCGGGGGTTGGTATCATTCTCGTTGATGTGGCGCCCGTGACCGTGTCTCTTGTCAACACGAGCGGCGCCGCCTACAATTATGCAACCAGTCCCGTCGTCAGGGCTGGCCTTGCCCTGACAAACGACGATGCGGAAGGTCCCACCGGTCCTACCGGCCCCACCGGGCCCACCGGTCCGACGGGCGCGACCGGCCCCACCGGCCCGACGGGCGAGACCGGCCCCACCGGTCCCACGGGCGCAACAGGCGCGACGGGCGCAACAGGCGCAACAGGTCCCACGGGTCCGACGGGCGCAACGGGCGAGATCGGCCCCACCGGTCCTACGGGCGCAACAGGTGCGACGGGTGCGACAGGCCCGACGGGTGCGACAGGTCCCACTGGCCCTGCGGCAGCCGGAACAGTCATTCCCTTCGCTTCCGGTCCAATCACGACGCTCACAACCGTGCTCGGCGGCCTTGCAGGTGTTCAGGCACTGGTTGGCTTTGGCGCAAACGATTCCGGAACGATCGTCGCTGGGTTGATTGATACGACAGGGCTCACAAGCGTTGCGTTCTCAATGCCCCGCGATGGTACCATCGCCTCCATGGCCGCGTACTACAGCATCGGTGCGGCTCTCTCACTCGTCGGCAGCACCGTCACGATCACGGCGCAGCTCTATAGCTCGGCGACACCCGACGATTCCTTCGCGCCCGTCGCCGGCGCAACCGTAACACTGGCACCCCCTCTCACCGGCGTGATCGCGATCGGGGCCACGTCAAGCGGGATCACGACAGGCCTATCCATCCCTGTGACTGCGCAGACCCGTCTGATGATGGTATTCTCTGCCGCCGTTACCGCTGGCATTGACATCGCGACGATCATCAGCGGTTACGCGAGTGCGGGCCTCGAAATCGTGTAGGTAACGATTTGGCTGAACAGTAATGGTGTGCGCTCCTCTTGGTGCCTTCTGGATATCAAGAGGAGTGCGTTTCGTGTTATGTGATTTTGCGGTAATCTGAGGAATTGTAACACGGAGGGCATTTTGGCATACATTGTATTGGCTCCACTCAATTATAATCAAGTGAGGAGTTAATATATGTGTTGTTCTAGGAAACTCTTGATATGGGTAATCGGTGCATTCGCGGGAGTGGCATTGTTGCTCGCCATTATCGCGCTCATCGCCAGCGGCATCAGCGGCATTCAAACTGAGCTGATTGGCGCGGGCGGCGGAATCATACCGAACGGGAGCAATGTACTCTTTGACAACGTGGTAAACGATCAGAGCGGCAGCATCAGCTACAATCCTGCGACCGGTGAGTTTACGGTTACGCGCCTGGGGACCTATTACGTTGACTGGTGGACGGCGCCGGATGGTGCCGGTCCCGCGACCAGCATCAGCTTTGCGGTCGCGGTCAATGGCGTTCCCGTTTCCACCGCATCCTCTCCGATTGTGTCGGATCAGATGTCCGCCAGCGCATTGGTTACGGTTAATGCCGTGCCGGCGACCATTTCGCTTATGAATGTGACCGGCGAGGACGTCTTCGTTCCCTCGATTCCCGTTCAGGCAGGCATCGTCATCACAAGGTAAACCTTTGCCCGCAAGGGAAAAGGAATGCCTTCAACCTAATTGGGCTGCCGGGGCGTTTATTCCGCGTGCAGCCCTCCTGGAACAAGGCACAGAAATAACGCAAGCAGGACCGGCGATGGATTTTCGTTGAGTGCGACGTTGGTTTGCCGTGGCTTACCGCGGCAAGCCAACGTCGCTTCACGACCGCGCCGACTTCATGGACCGTTCAATACACAATTTTGAACGGCACGCCCCTTGGGCGATCGGACGCGCCGGTCTTTTCGGGTTTTGCGAAAATAGAAGCAATTACGGACTTTGATTTGCGAGGCGATAATACTCATCGATTGTGAGGCCATATAAAATTTCATCGTAAAACATACCGTCCGTATAAACCGTACGTCTCCGTTGGCCTTCAGGGACAAGACCTATTTTTGCACAGAACTCTTTGGAAGCTTCGTTATACGAATAAACACTTGCGTTGAATTTTTGACATCTCAATTGCTCGAAATAGAATTTTAAAATGATCCGAAGCGCCTCTTGCGCGTAACCTTTCCTTTGATGTTCAGGCAAAATAAACATACCGCAGGAAAACACGCCAATTCTGCGGTCATCCAGTGAGGGAGAAGCCATGCCAACCTTATTTCCATTATTATCTTCAATGATCAGGAACGGTGAGAGGTCATCATTTCCTTTTGACGCTTGTTCCTCGACAAAATCGGCGCATGCCTTACGTGACATGGGTATTCTTATATCTGATTCATTTTTCTGGATATTCATATCATGCAATGCCTTAAAAAAGAAATCGGCATCGGCCAGCTCGATGGCGCGCAAACAGATATTTCTGCCTTGCCAGTAATTCATAGGCACCTCTATTAAAATAATTCTTACAATAATGTCAGTATAACAAATTTATCGGATCAGGTCAATACAGAATCCCTGATCTTACAGGGCTTACGCATGACGTGTGTTCATACGTAAGCCAAAGGAACGGGGAACCGGATTTCTGAATTTTCTCACGCGGGGGCGGACCTTCCGCAAATTCCGGGCGAAATCCGGGGGCATGAACTGATTTGCCCCCTGAGCAAGCGCCGCCCGCTTCGCGATCGCCTCTTGCGATGGCCGGGACTCGTCGGGGGGGCAAGCTCGCCCTTAGGTTGGTTTGCCTTCGGCAAGCCAAGTCGCTTCGCGACCGTGCCAATCGATTTAAATCGATTGGTACGCCTGAACGAATCCATTTTCACCGGCAAGGAGGTTTTGCCAGCTTCCAAAGCCTGTCCCTTCGGGACTGAATTTGCCGCAATTCATGCGTCAAATTCACCTCAGCCGGTAAAAATGATTGAATATGGAGGGCTATAGCCCTCCATACCTCCCGGCGTTCATACTCTTTTAATTCATGCGTTGGCCCTGCATGATCTTCAACTTGCCCGCATGGATCGCACGAGCGTGAACGCGCGCGTCCGACAAGCCGCGAAAGGGATAACCGCCCCGCGCCACCCCTTTCGATGTTCAGTGCGCGTGGCCGGTTCCGGCGCATTCCATAACGTTTTTCGCGAGGGCGCGCGCCTGGGCAAGCCGCCGCGGCTGCCCCTTAATGTCGCCCGGGTCACCCGCCCGCGCGGAGACGCCGTTCAGATCCCCCGGCACCGCCACGCAGCCCGCCGAGAGCGCGAAGTTCGCGACGATGGCAAGCGCCATGGCCTGTCCGCCGCCTTCCCCGCGCCCCACCGCCAGCGCGCCCGCCGGTTTTAAATGGAACAGATTCCGGGACGAGATGCCGTGGCAGCGGTCAAAGAGCGCCTTGAGCTGCGCTGTGACGTTGCGGTAATAGACGGGCGTTCCGATGAGCAGGGCGTCCGATTCCGCCAGCAGCGCGGCGAAGTCCGCCATATCGTCTCCCACGAGGGCGCATTCGCCTGTGTGAAGACAGCTTTCACAGCCGACGCGGGGAAGAACGGTTCTTTCGGACAGATAAAAACGCGCGACAGCCCAGCCCGCCTTCGCGCACTCATCCAGCGCCTCCTCCAGCAGGCGTTCCGTGTTGCCGCCAGCCCGCGGGCTTCCCGATACGGCGAGCATCCTCATTGCCCATCCTTCCTTTCATAGAGCGGCCGAAAGCCGAGGCTCCCGATGATCGCGTTCATGCCCGCGTTGTCGGGCATCGTCCGGCACGTGGCGATGTGCCCCGCCGCGATGATACGGTTCAGCACGTGTGCGCTGATGGCCCGCCCAAAGCCGCGATGGCGCCACGGCCTTGCCACGCGCACATCCGACACCTCCCACAGCGTCTCGCCGATCTTCTCGATGCCCGCGCGGGCCACCGGCGCGCCGTCCTCGAACAGCAGAAAGTAGTCCGCGTCCATGGCGCTCATCGGTTTTTGCCCGCACAGTGCGAGGTGATGGTTGAACAAATCGAGGGCGTCTCGCCCGATGGGACGGATGTTGTGTCCTTCCTCGGGCACGGCGTTTTCAGTCCAGAAGAGCACTTCCTCGCCCTGCTTCATGTAGCTGTAGGATAGCCTTTCGTGCCGCTCCATGCACCGCTTGCACCAGAGAACCTCGTAATCCTTGGGGGAGACGGCCCGATCCGCGAGCGCGGCGACGCTCGTCACCCCGGCCGCCATGCACGTGTCCAGGTCCTCGGCGTACGCCGCCATGTCCCGGTCGCCGCAGTCTATGTAGCAGGGAAGCTCCTGAACGCCGTTTTGAAGCGCCGTCACCGCACGGGCGTGACCGTCCAGCATCAGCCACCGGTCCATGAACCGCCGGACGGGGATCGGGTCGATTGCGTTTCCCTGGGCAAACCACTCCCGGCACAGCCGCAGCTTGCCCGCGCTCACGCAGGGCTGGCTCGGGTGAAGGGCCGGGACGGGGAGAGAAAATGTCTGCTCATGAGGGATGTGCGCGCGTCGGCTTTCAATGTACGCCCGCCGGGTGAGCGCGTAGTGGAGCTGGAATTTGCCAACGCAATCGGGCGAGGTCGGCTCCTTTTTGATGAACGTGAACCCGTTTTTTTGCCACATCCGCTCGCTCCGGGGGTTATAGTCTTCGCAGAAGCAGTGCAGCGCGTCCACATGCGCGCCCTCAAACGCGTACTTGACCAACATGCGGATGAACATCGACCCGATGCCTTTGTTCCAGTATTCCTTTTCGCCGATTGACATGTCGATGCGCCGGACATCCATGCCATCCGGGTACAGCGCCCGCACGTCCGCGCGGTTTATGGGCTGAAGCCAGCATTCGCCAACGGGCGCGCCGTTGGCCTCCACGATGAAGCACGGCGCCTCGCGCGACATGCCGCCGTATTTTCGGCGGACGGTCTCCTGCTTGTAGCGGAGGCCCACGGCGCTTTCCGTGAAGTATGTGACGTCCGGGTCCGCCATCCACTTGTAGAGAAGCGGCAGGTGTTCGTCCGTAAGCGGGCGCAGAACGACATCATAATTGCCGTTGCCGCCGTAGAGCGTTATGTCGTGGGACTGAATGACCGGCATGCTTCCTCCCATTCCGCGATCAGCTGTCCGATCGTCTTTTGCCGCTCCGCGCGCGCCGGGCTCGTCGCCTTGCGGGCTGCGGCGTGGGCCGCCTCGCCCAGCGGCCACGCGTCAAGCGATTTGTCGCCCTCCGAAAACAGTTGGAACGCCAGCGCGCCCATGGCGAACACGTTCGAGACCTCGTCGATCACCGCGCCCAGCTCGTATTCCTCCGGCGACATGAAGCGCGAGGAACCCCACATGCGGCCCATGTCGTTTATGCGGGGCGACCTGGAATACACGTCGATGTCGCAGAGGGTGGTCTTTTTTCGTGGCGCGTCGTAGAGTATGCTCGCGTCGTAGAAATCGACGGCGACCCAGCCCTTCTCCGCCGCGTGGGCGTGAAACGCCAGCACGTCGCGGTAGACGCGCAGCTTGTCCGCCAGGGGAAGCGCCATGAAGCGCGCCCGGGATGCGGGGTACTGCTTGCCCATGCAGTCGCCCTCCGTCCACTCAAACACCAGGGCGTACCCGCCGCAGGCCTCCTCCGCCGCGACGAGCCGCACGAGACTCTCGTGGGCAAGCGCCCGGTAAATGGGCTCGGTGGCGCGCAGCCGCGCGACGGCGTCCCCGATCGCGCCGTCGTACCGGACGGTGGGCGCGCCCGCGAACTTGACGAATCGTTTTTCACCCTCGTTTTCCACGCCGAAGCAGATGTTTCCCGAGTCCTGATTGTCGAAGACCTGAAACACCTTGCCGGAGCGGGCCAGAAAGCCGAAGTCAAAGGGGGATTTGAGCCGGAGGGGGATGCCGTCGAGCCATTGAAGACGGATGTCCGCGACGTACCATGCGGGAACAATGCGGGTCATGCCGCCGTACCAGCCGAGCACCTCCCGCGCCTGGTTTAGCATGACGTCGATTTCCTTCCGGCCGAAGGGGATGGCCCACGGAACGGAGGAGAGGGTGTTGGAGCAGATGTACAAGGCGAGCAGCCGCCAGAACGCTTCCGGCGGCGTGCCGCCGAAGTAGCCGTCGAGCATGCCGGTGGCCATAAGGGGGCTCTTCTGCGCGCACCATACGATGCGGTTGAATTCTTCCCACGGGTCGCCGTAGTCGTCGCGGTCGAAGTCGATGACCACGGGCTTCCCATCCGCGAACATGAGGTTGCCGATGTGGTAGTCGCCGTGCTGATAGACCTGCGGGCGGTTTGCCAGCAGGCCTCGGTTTTGACTGATGTAGGCGATCATCTTTTCCGCGCCCTCGAATTTCACCGGGCAGGCGCGGCATTGCTCGATCTTCCGGTCGATCTTGCGGTTCATCCGGCTCTCCCAGCTCTCCAGGGAGTTCGGCGCGGGAATCCGGTGGATCATTTTGAGGATTTCCCCCGCGCGCAGCCCGAACGCATACTGCTCCGTGTCGGAGAGGGTGGGGACGACTTCCTCCGCGTCCGCGCCGTCGATCCACGCGAGAATCGAATGCGCGCCCTCGTCCGAGATGCCGAATTCCACGGGCGCGCACATGGGAACGCCCAGCGCCGCGACCTTCTGCATCATCTCGAACTGCGCGCGCTTACGCGCGGCCTGTTCGGGGGGCGATATGCGCAGAAGGTACGGCGTTCCGCGTTCATCGATGATTTTGTACTTTTTGTCAGCCGACCAGCCTTTGTCGATGGGGATCCTTTCGCGTATGGAAATCATGTGTGCCTCCCGTGCCGTGATGTATTATTCTACCATGTTCCCGGCGCATGGGCAATCAAAAGAGACGATAACAGTAGAAGGCATAGATGCCGATGAGGAGCGCACCCTGAACCCGCATGGTTCCGCCCCGGATGAATGTCGGAAGCGTCAGAAGCAGCATGGGCACCGCAAGGGCGCGGACGTCGTTCAGGAGCGAGGAAACCGGCGCGGGAATGGGCGCGAGGACGGCGGAGAGCCCGAGCACGAGGGTGAGGTTCAGAAAGTTCGCGCCGATGATGTTCCCCAGCGAAAGGGCGCCGTGGCCGCGCGCGATGGCGATCACCGCCGTGGCAAGCTCCGGCAAGGAGGTGCCCAGCGCGATGAACGTGAGCGCGATGACCCGCTCCGGCACGCCCAGCGCCCACGCGATTTCCGTTCCGTTGGCGATGAGAAGCCGCGACCCGAGAAAGATGAGAAGCGCGGAGAGCGCCATGAGAAGGGCGTGCTTCAGCGCCGCGCGTTTCGGTTCCGAAGCGTTCTGCTCCGCGCGCCCCATTGAGGCGCGCCGCGCGCGCAGGACGGATGAGACGAGGTAGGAAAGAAACAGCCCGTTAAGAACCCAGCCCGCCCAGCGGTCGATGACGCCGAAGCGGGAAGCGATCAGCGCAAACGCGATGGCCGCGGCGAAGAAGAAAAGCGCGCCGAAGGCAACCTCGCCCCGGTCGGCGCGCCCCGGCCGCAGAAGCAGCAAAAGGCCCGCGACGAGCCCGGTGTTGCAGATCACCGAGCCCAGCGCGTTTCCGTACGCGATGGCGGGCGTGCCGCCCAGGGACGCGAGGGCGGAGACCGTCGTCTCCGGGAGCGTCGTCCCGATGGAGACGATGGTCGCGCCGATGACGATTTCGGAGATTCCGAACCTGCGGGCGAAGTACGCCGCCTGGTCGACGAACAGGTCGCCGCCCTTCCACAAAAGCGCGAGGCCCGCGAGAAACAGGAGCACGACGACAATCATGCTGCGCCCCCTTTTTGGATTTCTCCCTTAGGGCAACACCGCCCAAATCCTACGCGTGCGGGCGGCGGTATTTCCGCCATCTCGCGCCCGCAGAATTCTTGACGTAGGCGGAAAGTCCGCCCCTGGCCACGACGCCGCCGAATTCTGCATGCACAATCTGCGGGGGCGGCACTGCCGCCGAAAATTCATTTCGCCGACACGCGCAACCCTTGTGCGGTGTTGCCTCAGAGCAATTCACAGAAATACCGGGAAGCTCCGCGCGTCTTTTCGCCCAATCCTGCGTCGCTGTCGGCTCAACGTAGTGCTGCTACGCCTTCGCCTCAGTTCCTTGCCTTGGGCGAAAATCCATCGCGGGGCTTTCTCTCGTTATATCTGCGTCTTGCTCTAGGGTATGTCCGAATTGGGCTGCGCTATGAAAGCGTGCCTTGCCATCTTTTTCCGGTTGCGGTATACTGGTGACAGCAATTCCACGCGGGAGGGGATCACATGGGAACGGATGAAATGAAAAGGCTGATCGAGGACGGAAAGGCGTATCTCGGAATCGAACTGGGGTCCACGCGCATCAAGGCGGTGCTCGTCGGGCCGGACTGCGTGCCCATCGCCTCGGGCGGCCACGATTGGGAAAACAGGCTCGTGGACGGGGTTTGGACTTATTCCATGGACGATGTCTGGACGGGGCTGCGCGACTGCTACCAAAAACTTGTGGCGGACGTGCGGGAAAAGACGGGCGCGCGGCTCACGCGGCTTCATGCCATGGGCGTGTCCGCCATGATGCACGGCTACCTTCCCTTTGATGAAGGCGGAAACCAGCTCGCGGCCTTCCGCACCTGGCGCAACACCATGACCGCCGAGGCGGCGGAGAAGCTTACCGCCGAATTCGGCTTCAACGTTCCCCAGCGGTGGAGCGTGGCGCACCTTTACCAGGCGATGCTGAAGGGCGAGGCGCACGTAAAGGACATTGCCCAGCTCACGACGCTGGCGGGCTATGTGCACTTCAAACTCACGGGCGAAAAGGTCATGGGCGTGGGCGAGGCGTCCGGCATGTTCCCCATCGGCGCGGACGGTGATTACGACGCCGGCATGCTCGCAAAGTTCGACGCGATTTCATCGGAAATGGGCTGTCCGTGGACGCTGAAAGGCATCCTCCCGCGCGTTTTGTCCGCGGGCGAGAACGCGGGCCGCATGACGGAGGCGGGCGCGCTGCTGATCGATCCCACGGGCGCGCTTCGGTCCGGCTTTCCGCTCTGTCCTCCGGAGGGCGACGCGGGCACGGGCATGGTGGCGACAAACGCCGTTGCGCCGCGCACGGGCAATGTCTCGGCCGGTACGTCCATCTTCGCCATGATCGTGCTGGAAAGGGCGCTTTCCAGGGTCTATCCCGAGATCGACATCGTGACCACGCCCGCGGGCGCGCCGGTGGCCATGGTGCACTGCAACAACTGCACCTCCGACATCGACGCATGGATTTCCGTTTTTGGCGAGTACGCCCGGGCGCTGGGCATGAACCCCGCAAAGCCCGCGCTCTATGACGCGCTGTACAACGCGGCGCTTTCCGGCGACGCGGACTGCGGCGGGCTTTTGTCCTACAATTTTTTCTCCGGCGAGCACATTCTCGGCTTCGAGGAGGGGCGTCCGCTTCTGGCACGCATGCCCGAGGGCAAATTCACCCTTTCCAACTTCGCGCGCGCGCTGGTGTTCGCGGCGCTGGGCACCCTGAAAAGCGGAATGAACATCCTCGCGGGCGAAAAAGTTTCCATCGACAGGATCTACGGCCACGGCGGCTTTTTCAAAACCAAGGGCGTGGGCCAGCGGATGCTCGCGGCGGCGCTCGAGACCCCGGTGTCCGTCATGGACACGGCGGGGGAGGGCGGCGCGTGGGGCATCGCGGTGCTGGCGGCTTATCTGCTTGAAAAAGCGCCGGGCGAGGCGCTGGGCGACTTCCTTGAAGGACGCGTGTTCGCGGGAAGCGCGGGCACGCGCATGGCGCCCGACGCAAAGGATGTGGCGGGCTTCCAGGCCTTCCACGCGCGGTTTGAGAGGGGCTGCGGCATCGAGCGCGCGGCCATCGAGGCGCTCCGGTAGGATTAAAAAGGCGGCGTGCGGGGGAGAAATCCTCCGCGCGCCGCTTTTGTTATTTTTCCGGTACGTATCCGGCCTTTTCGACGAGCTCCATGCCTTGACCAGAGGTCACCCAGTCAAGGAAGATCGCCACGTTGGGGTTTTTCTCGCCCTTGCGCGTGACGGCGTAGAGCTGGGTGATGAGGGGGTATTCCCCGGAGCGGATGTTTTCCACCGTGGGCGCGACGCCGTCGACGTCGAGCAGTGTCACGCTGGAATTCATGAGGCTTGTGACATAGAACCGGAAGGAATAGCCGATGGCGTTTGCCGTGTTCCGGTACTCCACGAGCAGGACCATGTCGTCCATGAAATTGCCGACGGCCTCCGAGGGCGCTTCCATGAGCGTATGGCCCTCCATGAGGGTCTCCAGCGCGGTCTGGCTGCCGCTGTTTTCCGGGCGCTGGTAGGCGACAATGTCGCCCAGATCCTCGATCCCGAGTTCTTCCCAATGCGTGATTTTTCCGGAATACACGCCGCGAATCTCATCGAGGGTGATTTCGGTCAGGGGATTTTCACGGCTCACGAAGAAGACGAAGGCTTCCTTGCCGATGGGGGTGAGCGCAAACGCCACGCCTGCCCGGGCCGCAGCTTCCGTCTGTTCGTCGGAAGGACCCGCGACGAAGATCACATCCGCTTCGCCGGAAATCAGCTTTTCGTACGCGCCGTCGGTCTTTGCGCAGGTGATGAGGTCTCCGTAGCGGGTGGAATTGGGATATGTCGCCTGTACGAGCGCCGAATACACGGGGAAGAGGGCCGTCGCGCCGTCGATTTTCGGGAGGGCAGCGCCGCTTTTCCAGTCGGGCGGGACGGCGGGCTCGTCCTGGACGGCGACTTTCGCGCCCTCGTTGGGGTAATATTCGGTGATGTCAAACGACGAGCCGATTTCGGTGACAAGCCGGAACCCGCCCTCTCTGCGGTAATAATAATCCACACGCTCCGCGGCTTCGTCGATGGCATGCACCTCGTCCGCCGAGATGATGTCGATGGAAATGTCGTCCCCGTCTCCCGGCAGGGTCAAAAGCGTTTCGCCCGCTTTGTCCAGCACGAGGGCTGTGCCGTCCAGATGGACGGCCGCAAGCCCGTATTGGAAAGACGTTGCCCCGTCGTATTTGACGGGGATCACGACTGTGCCTGCGTGGTCCACATAGCCGTATTTTCCGTCCAGTTTGACCGCCGCGAGGCCGTCCTCGAACGATCCCGCGTAGCCGTAGACCGCGTCGATGGCCAATTCGCCCGACGTGCCCAGGAAGCCGTACTTTCCGCCGATTTTCACGGCGGCGTACCCTTCGTGAAAAGAGCTTGCTTCCTTATAGACGGCGTCACAGATCATGGCGCCCGTTTCATCGATGAATCCGTAAAGATCATCAATCCTGATGACGGCGAACCCCTCCGAAAAGCCCCATATGACGTCGAACCGGAAGGGAGCGACGATGGTTCCCGCGGTGTCGATCATGCCCCACAGTCCCTGCTTGTCGCGCACGATGGCGTAACCGCCGGTAAAGCGGTAGCCCATCAAGCCCTGATCGGCCAGAGTCGGTTCCAGCAGCACCTTGCCGTCCATTGTCATGAGGCCCCAATCTCCGCTTTGCGCTTCGAAAAAGACGAGCCCGGTCTCATCGTCCACATAGGATTGGACATAAGATGCGGTCTCGGCGCAAGCGGGGAGCATGAAAAGAAGCGTAATTGCCGCGGACAGAATTGCGGTTTTCAGTGACATGGCGCTGTTTCCTCACACGGGTCGGTCGATGCGGCTATGGGCATGTTGATAAGACGAATTTGCGTGAGGAAAAGTTTACTGATTTAACGCGTTTTCAACGTCGCGCATCAGAAAATCGATGTTTGCGGCCCCGAAATGGACGCGCGCGGCCTCGTACGATTGATGCCGCAAAAGCGCAAAGAACGCGGCCTTCCCATGCGTTGCGAGAAAGCGCGCGCAGAAAAGTCCCGCGATGGGGTAAGAGACGGAGGAATGGAGGGAAGAGAAATCGCGCCAAAGGGCAGCAATCTCCACCGACTTCATCCGCAATCGGCTCATCGCCTCCCGCGCTTGCGCTGAACGGTTTTTTTCAGTTTGATCGAGCATCACTGCGGTGCCCTCCGCGATGAAAGCGGATTTCTCACCCGCGCCGGGCAGGTAATGGGCGAACAGATGCGCAAGTTCGTGCCCCGGCGACTGATCGCCCGCGGAATGAATGAGGTAGTACTGGGGAATGGAGAAGCCGAGCCCTCGCCCGAGCAGTTTGCGTGCCACATCTCGGGACGGCCAGAGAAAGATCAGCGGCTTCTGGTCAAGACCAAAGCCGAAAAATGTCGAGAGCGCATGGTATGCGGTTTCCTGCGCTGCCAGGGATGCCGAGAAATCGGCATCTGGAAAACGCCAGAGTACGCGCGCGGTTTCATGTGTCCGCCAGTCCGCATACCAGGGAGAATGTCCAAACAGCGCTCGGAATTTCTCCGCCAATGGCCCGCGCGCGTCCTCCAGTGCCCGCGCCGCGTCGTCCCTGCGGCCCAGAAACGCATACGCGGAGGCACACCACAGGTTTTTCCAGCTTTCGTCGACGCAGGAGGCCCGAATGGCGGCCAAGAGCGCTTCTCCGTCGGATGGCACATAAAGGTCGCGGTTGAACAGATACTCGATGTCCGTTGTATTGTCTGCCGCGATTGTCCCCTCGACGAGGGCTACTGTTTCCACAATGCGCGCTGGAATTCGCATAAAGCCTCCTGTTTCTATCTGAATATGGTATCGTCGAGGCATGAAAGGGTGATGCGGCAATGGGGAACACGGCAGGCGTCTCGTACTCCATCCACGACAGAACCGCGTTTTCGACGGTCCCTTTTGTCCCCGGCTTTGTCGCTCTCCGCTCGACGCAGGCGGAAAGTCCGCCCCTGACTGCTACGCCCGCGCGCCGGCTTCGTGCCAGGAACAAAAGGGCCACGCCGAATTCCATCGCTTCTGTCATGGACGGAGTACGAAGCAAGACGCAGAAATAACGAGAGAAAGCCCCGAGATGGATTTTCGGCCAAGGCAAGAAGCCGAGGCGAAGGCGTGGAAGCGCTACGTTGAGCCGACAGCGACGCAGGATTGGGCGAAAAGACGCGCTGGGCTTCTGGCATTTCTGTGGATTGCTCTAAGGGTTGCTGTCGTCACTTTTGATTGTTTTGATGGTCGCTTCCCGCATCTGCGCCGTCCCATCAGGCTGTTTTGCGGCTGAACGCTTCCTGTGAGAACCGTTCCGGTCCCGTGCGAGTAGAGATTCCTCATGTCAGTCTTTTTTCGCTTCTCGAACTTCTTGCGCTCGCCCCTGTCTGCATCCTCGTGACCGCCATGTTTGGCGCGACCGGATTTTCGATGTAGCGCATGGTGACCCACCTGCCCTGCGCCCTTTTTGTACGCCACGGAATCGACATTGAATACCATGCTCGCAGGAGCACGCATGAAAAAGGCCCCGGATGGCACCTGGGTCTATGCGGATGAAAGCTTGTATGTCGCCGCATGCCCGGGCGTCGCGCGCGCGGCTCTATGCGCTGCTCACCGATTTTTCAAAGGCGTTTCGTGTCGTATTGCGCGGGACCGCTGCCCTGCGCACGGTGCGCAGTTATCATCTCTTTCGCTGTATCATCAGAGACGGCGCGGAATTCGCCGCGCGCTACGCGGAGGCGAATGGCGCACTGAAAATATGGCTGCGGCGCTTCGGAGGAAACCTCAGTTAGAGAGAAAACGCCTCCGCGATCTGTCGCGCGGCTTCATCGGGCGGCATGTCCGTGTTGTCGATGCGGATGTAATTGGGGTATGCCACCTCGCCCGGCAGCGAGTTCAGGCGATAGGTCTCCTCCGTGCGCCTGAAATTGGCCTCCGACCACGCAAGGTCGCGCTTGGTGGGCTTGTTGGCGAGCCTGTTTTCGGTGGAATTGCGCGCGTACCGCACATCATAGTTTGCCGCAAGCTCCACATAGCAAATCTCCGCGCCGCGTTCCCGGAACGGCGCGCACATGTTTTCGAGATAAACCCTGTCCTCGGGCTGATCGAACGCCCACACATAGGTAAAGATCATGCCGTGCAGCTCGCTCTTTGCCACCGCCTCGAAGATTTCCCGACGGAACAGGTGCACGAGCCTTCTGCCCTCCTCGGTGGCGTAGCTGAAAAAATTTGCCACCAGGTCGATGGTCATGTGGTTGTGAAAGAGCTTCAGCCCTGTCCGTTTGGCCAGCTCCTGTCCCACGGTCATCTTGCCCACCGCCAGCGGCCCGAAGATCACAACCAGTTTCATATGCCCTCCCTGTCGAGCGCCTTTTCCAATGTGCCCAGCGCCTTTTCAACGCACCAGCGGGGCGATGCGACGCACATGCGCGTGAAGCGCGCGGCGCCGTAATTCGAGCCCGGGTCCAGATGAAAATACGCCCTGTGAAACAGAAAGTCCGTGAGCTCCGCTTCCGTCTCAAATTTTTGACGCCAGTCCATCCACAAAAGGTACGCCCCTTCGCCGCCGTACACGGCTACGTCCGGGAGCCGCCGCGCGAAAAAACCCCTGATGAGGCGGATGTTTTCCTCCACATAGGCGTTCGCCGCGCGCAGCCAGTCGAGACCTTCGGGAGCATAGGCGGCGCACACGGACTCGTAGACCAGAGGGTCGATGGAGCCGAAGTGGTCGCGGGTGCGGCGGTCGAGGAAGCGCGCGCGCAGATCGCCGTCCGCAATGAGGATGTTCCCGTGGTTGACGCCTGTAAAATGGAACGATTTCCCCAGGGATGTCGCCACGATGGCCTTCGCGCCGGGCACGTCGAGGAAGCACGGGCACGAACGCCCGCCGTAGACGTTGTCGGCGAAAATTTCGTCCGAAAAGATCGTGACATCATGCCTTGCGGCCAGCTCCGCCATGCGCCCGAGTTCGTCCGCTTCCCAAATCCGCCCGATGGGGTTGTGGGGGTTGCAGATGACGAGGAGCTTGTTTTCCCCGGGACGGAGCGCCTCTTCCAGCGCGGCGAAGTCGATTTCGTATCTGCCGTTTTCGATCCGGAGCGGGCACTCGGTCGTCTTGCGGTTGAGCCGCGTCGCCGCCTGCCGGAAGCGGTTGTAGACGGGGGAAAGCACCACGATGCCCTCGCCCTCGTCCGTCAGTAGCCGGATGGCGGTGGCCGCGGCGCTGATGACGCCCAGGGTGGGCACGATCCATTCCGGATGGATGTCCACGCCCCGGCTGTTTTTCATCCACCAGCATACCGCGTCCTGATAGTCCCTGTCAAGGATGGTAAAGCCGTAGAGACCGTTTTGTGCCAGCGCGATCACCGCGCGCTCGATGGCGGGCGCGGTTTTGAAGTCCGGCTCCGCGCCGTCGAAGCTCAGATTGCCCGCCCGGAGAACCGCCGGGTCCGTCACCGCGCGTTTCATGTTCGACGCCTTGCGCCGGACGGGAGTCTCAAAGTCGTAAACCGTTTCGGTTGACTGCATTCTATGCGCCTGCCTCGTACACGTATTTTGCGCTGGCGATGTCTTCGACGGCAAGCCCCAGCGCGTCGAACAGCGTGATTTCCCCGTCGCTCGCGCGTCCCGGGATTTTTCCCAGCGCCAGAGCGCCGATGGAGCCGACGATGTGGCTTTCCGCGATGCGCCCCTCGGCCAGGGGCATGAGGTATTCGCCGCTTTCCCGCTTCATGGCCTCCACCTGGTCGGCGTAGAGACGGGCGGCGGCAACCAGATCGCTTGAAACTTCCCGGGTCGTCGGACTGAACGTGCCCACGGCGTTGATGTGCGCGCCGGGCTTTACCATGTCGCGGAACAGAACCGGCTCCTTGCCGGGGGACACGGTGCAGATGATGTCCGCGTCTCGGACCGCATCCGCAACAGAGGCGCAAACCGTCACCGGGACGCGGTGCTTTTCTTCTGTCTCCGCCTTGAAGCCACGGGCCGCTTCGGGCATGAGGTCATAGATGCGGGCCGACGTGATTTCGCGCACGCACCGGATCGCCGCCATGTGGGATCTGGCCTGCGCGCCCGCGCCGATGAAGGCGATGGAGTGGGCGTCCCTGCGCGCCAGGAGGTCCGTGGCCAGCGCGCTTACCGCGCCGGTTCGGATCTCGGTGATGGTGCCCGCCTCGATCATGCCCGCGAGGGTGGCGTGCACGGCCTCAAAGAGCATGACATAGCCGATGTGAGAGGGGTAGCCCGTGCCCATGTTGGGCGCGTAGGCGGCGATGACCTTGGCCCCGAAATAATCGCCCACATAGGCGGGCATGAAGCCGAATTTGGCCGTGTTCGGCATGACGGTGATGAGGCGCGGGGGTTGGGTGTAACGCCCCTCTTCGAGGCCCGTCAGCGCGTCCCGCATGAGGGGAACGCATTTTTCGGGCGTGAGGATGGCCCGTACCTGTTCCGCTTCGATGATATTCATTATTTGCCTCCGGTGGTGTCCTTCTGTATGGCCCCGCCGATGAGTACGAGCCGCACGTTCTTCGCGCGGGCAAGCACCTTGATGTCGTCGAGGGGGTTGCCCGCCACCAATACAGCGTCCGCCAGCTTTCCCTTTTCCAGTGTGCCGATTCTGTCCGCGCGCTTCATGAGCTTCGCGCCGTTGATCGTTCCTGCCTTGATGGCCTCCATGGGCGTATAGCCGCAGCGCGTCAGGCTGTAAAACTCCTTGCCGATCTCGGAAAACGGGGTGTTGCGGGAGTTGGAATAGTCCGTGCCCAGCGCCACCATGATGCCGTATTGGTGGGCGAGCTCGAACGAGCGCATGGAGTGCCCGACAATCCTGCGCGCCTTTTCCATCATGAAATCAGGCAGTCCCAGCATGTCGGGAAGCCCCAGCGCGACGTTGAGGGTGGTCACCAGCGGCACGCCGTTTTGCCGCATGATCTCGCAGCATTCCTCGTCCAGCATCACGCCGTGTTCCACGCAGCCGATGCCCGCCCGGAGCGCGGCCTTGGTGCCCTCCGTGCCCGTGCAGTGGGCCGCGACGTAGGTGTTGTGCCGCCTTGCCTCGCCGACGATGACGCGGAGTTCCTCCTCCGAAAATTCCTGGTCGTTGAAGTCGTCGATGGCCGAGGAGACGCCGCCGGTGGCGCAGATTTTGATGAATTCCGCGCCCTCCCGGAACTGCTCGCGCACCCCGCGCAGGCAGGCCTCCGGGCCGTCCATGAGGTAGGAGATGAGCGATTTGGCGTTTGATTCCTCGACGGGGATGTTGGGGTCGAAGTCGCAGTGGCCCGAGGAGATGCTGAGCACCTTTCCGCCCACCATGATGCGCGGGCCCTTGATATTGCCCTTTGCGATGGCGTCCCGAAGGGGCCGCCCGAACGCGGACATGTCCCGCACGCCCGTGAACCCCGCGTCCACCAGATCGGACAGGTCGCGCACGGCGGTGAGCAGCAGATCGGAGGGCGTATCGCCGCTCTTGTGGACGCTCTCGCCGCCCGTGAGGTGGGCGTGTACGTCGATGAAGCCGGGAAGGACGGTGCCGTTCTCAATCTCGAAAATCTCTGCGTTCTCCGGCGCGGCAAAACCGCCCCGCGCGCCCGCGTAGATGATTTCCTCGCCCTCGACGGCCAGCGCGCCGTCCTCAATGGGCACGTCCGAGACGGAATCGATGAGTCTTGCGTAAATGATCTTCATATAGAACTCCCTTTCTCCCGCTTGCGTTTGCCCGCGCGGGAAGGTACAATATTGGAAAAGCACATGGAGGCAACCATGACCGAAGTCAAGGATCTGCTCGGCCTTCCTTCGCTGGCCGAAATGCGTCTGGTGGGCGGCGCGCGGGGCCTCGGGAACGGCGTGACGTGGCCCTACGTCATCCTCTGTCCGCCCATTTCCGACTGGATCAGCGGCGGCGAATTTCTCATTTACTACGGCGCGAACCAGTTTGTGGAGAGTGTGGACCTCGCCGGGCTCATCCGTGAAGGGGCCGCCAACCGCGCGGCGGGCATCCTTCTGCTCGTTGGCGAGCACTTCATCACCGAGGCATCCATCGACGAGGCGCTTGTCGCCTGCGCGGACGAGCTCGCGTTTCCCGTGTTCACAATCACGTCCCGTGCTTATGTCAATTCCATCACCAAGGACATCATCCACCTGATCCAGAACGGGCGCATGCCCCGGGACGGCTCGGAATTCTGGTATTCCCTGTTTCTCGAGCAGGCGGACACGGACGATTATGCCACGCTCAACCGCGCGCTGTATCTGGGGTATCTGCCCAACTGCCAGTACCGCGTGTACATCATTAAGTTCATGAACGCGGACGACTACTTCCGGCGCATTTTGGGAACCACCAACCACCTGAGCCAGAACCACACGGAGTTTTTCCGCATGCTGGCCATGAAGGTGAACTTCCTGCTCACCAACTACACCGACCGAACCTGGCACTTTGGGCTGGGGAGCGAGAACGTGTTCGTGTTCCCTGTGGAGACGCCCGAGCAGGAGGCGTCGGTGGAAAACTTCCTGCGCGCGTCGGTGGACGATCTCGAATCCCAGTACCCGGGCGCGCGGCTTCTCATCGGGAAGGGGCTGAGGTATCCCACCCTCTCGGGCATCCGCACCTCGTTCATCCAGGCGCGGCGCTGCCTCATGGCGAACACCCTCGCGCCGGGGATGCGCATGATCTCCTACGCCGACCTGGGCTTTTATCAGCTCCTCTTCGAGATTCCCGCCGTGGATGCGGCAAACGAATTCGCCAACCGGTACCTGGGCGCGATTCTCGAATACGACGAGGCCCACGGCGCGGAAATTTTTGAGACGCTCACCCGGTTCATCGACTGCCGGATGAACAAGCTCAAAACCGCCAAGGAGATGTACCTGCACAGAAACACCCTCCAGTCCCGGCTCGCCAAGGCCGAGGCGCTTCTGGGGTTCTCGCTGGACGACCCGGCGCGGCTGTTCGACCTCCAGATCGCCATCCACATCCACCGTTTTTACCGGGAAACGCGGTTTTAGCTTCCTTCGATCATTGCGCGCACGTCCGCCAGGAAGGCGGCCTTTCCCTCGGGCGTGGAATAGACCCCGTGGCCGCCCTTGTAATCGCGCATCGTCACCCGGTCGAGGGGCAGGCCCGCATGGGAAACCGCATGGCGCGCGCCGCCCGCGTGGGTGCAGGCGTCGTAGAGTCCGGAGGCGAAGAGCGCGCGCATGCAGGGGTTCGCCTTCATGGCGCCGCGCAGACAGCCCAGATGCGTCTTTTTGAACGCCGGGTCTACCGCCTCGGTCTCCATGTTGAACCGGATGTTGACGTTGATGTTGCCCGTATAATAGAGCCGGGGCATGTCCACATGGAGTTTTTTCGCCAGAGGACCGTTCATCACCTTGATGGGTACGTTGCCGTCGTCCAGATCACCCGTCGCATCCGCGGCGGGTTTTTTCAGGCGCGTGTCGTACAAATCAAGCAGGAAATCCGGCACGCAGCGCGTGAGAAATTCCCGGGGAGTTCCAATCTTGAGGCCCGCTTTGACGAAGTAGTCCGCTGAAACGCCCGTGTAGAACGCCATCCGCTCCGCCACGTCCGCGCGCTCCGCCTCCGGGCAGAAGTCGCCGTCGTAGAGAGCGGGCAGAAGCCGCGTGCGCGCAAATTCCCACGCCTCCTGCACGAACGCGTCCTGATCGCCCTTTCCGTCCGGGTGGTGGTACCAGTTCGTGGCGGCCATGGCGGGCATCATGGAGACGGTGGGGTCGTCTTCTTCCATGTCCGTGACAAGCCCGATGAGGACCACGCCCGCCACCGGAAGCCCCAACACCATCCGGCTCTCGGAATAGGGCGAGCGCCCCAGCTCCGCCAGCACGCGGCAGGCGCGCACGGTGCCGTAGCTTTCACCGCAGAGATATACCGGGCTTTCCCAGCGATCGTGCCGCCTGAGCCACTCGGTGATGAAAAACGCGGTGGAACGCGCGTCGCCGTCCACACAATCGTACTTCTCCGCCTTGGCGGGGGTAAGAAGCCGCGACCAGCCCACGCCCACCGGATCGACGAATACCAGGTCGCAGATGTCCAGAAGGCAGTCTTCGTCCTCCACGAGTCCGAATTTTTTCGCGCCGTTTTCGTCCCGGGCGATTTGCCACGGGCCGAAGCATTCCAGATGCAGCTGCGAGGTCGCGGACCCTGGGCCGCCGTTCCAGATAAACAGCACCGGCCTGTTTTCGCCTTCCCCGAGGTAGGAGACCGAAAAGACGGATGCCTCCGGGGCGCCGTCCGGGGCGTGAAAGACGCAGTCCTCCGCGACGGTTCTGAACCGGCACGGCCCGGCGGCAAGGCGGATTTGGTGCCTGGACACAAAGCGCGCGGGCGCGAAGGTCTCCGTGGAAAAGGGCTCGGGCAGTTGGTATTTCTTCATGGCATTGTCCCTCCGATAAAGGTCCGGATGTCCTTTGCCAGCGCGTGCCGGGAAGCGTCGTCCGCATACACCGCGTGGCCGGACGGATATTCGAGCATCGTGACGGCCTCGAGCGGCACGTCCGTGTGGGTCACCCCGAAGCGCGTGTTTTCGACGGTCGCCACCGTGTCGAAACAGCCCGTGGCAAAGAAGAAGCGTAAATTTGGATTCGCCCTGTACGCCTCCGCGGCGGCCTGAGAGACGGTCATGCCGATTTTGGAATACACGCCGCCCAGCCCTTGCATGTCGATTTCCGCGTCGAAGGGCCAGCCGAAGCTGTCGGCCTCGTCGAAGGAGGAGGCCCGGTACACCCGGCCCGTGTCGAGGCCCAGCTCGTTTGACAAAAATTCATGGGCGCAGGCGTCCATGCAGGGATCAAAGCGCGCCAGCATGGCATCGGTCTTTTCGGTGAGCCCGATGGCAAAGCGGGTGTCGAAGCTGCCGAGCCGGAGCCCCCGCTCCGCCAGAAGCATCTCGCGGAACTCCGCGCGCACGACCTTGAGGCTGTTTTTAAGATAGTACTCGGCCGGAAGGCCGGTAAAGGCGGCGAGCTTTTCCGCGACGGCCCCTTTTTCGGCTTCGGACAGAAGTCCGCCCCGATAAAGCGCGGGCACATACTCATTTTCGAGAAAGTTCCGCACCCGGGCGACGAGAGTCTCGAGAGGCGGCTTGTCCGGGTTTTCGTCGTAGTACCATTTGGTGGCGGCGGCGGGCACGAGATCCTTGAGGGTGCGCGGGATGAGCTCGTCGCCCGTGTAGCCAGGCCCGATGTGGAGGATTCCGCGCAGATCGAGGTCGCGCAGCCGGTAGGCCAGGAGGCTCGCGCGGGTGGAGCCGAAGCTCTCGCCGCAGATGTAGACGGGCCGGTTCGCGCCGCCGTGTTTTTCGAGCCACGCGCGGATAAACGCCGCCGCCACGTCCGCGTCCGCGTGGTCGCCGAAGCATTTCTCCGCAAATTTCTCGTCGAACACCCGGCTGTAGCCCGCGCCCGGCGGGTCGTACAGCACGATGTCCAACAGGTTGACGAGGCAGTCCGGGTTGTCGCGCAGAACATAGGGCGCGCGCGCCGGGGGCATGCCGTCCTTGTCGCACGCCGCGATGCGCGGGCCGAAAAGGCCGAAGTGCAGCCACGCGCTGGGGGAGCCCGGCCCGCCGTTGAACGCGAACAAGACGGGCCGGTTTTCTCCCGCCGCCAGATAAGCGACCGAAAAGACCGCGCACATTTTTTCACCGTCCGATTCGAGCACGGTGTCCTCCGCGTGGACGGCATAGGAGAGGCCGTTTAAATGTCCCGCCGCCACGCGGGCGTAGCCCGCGCCCCACCAAGGCTGTGTGTAACAAAGTGCCATGCGTTTTACCTCAATGTGATTTCCGCGGACGCGCCGCAAAAGGATGGTGCCGACCGGATTTTCGCATCGCCGTCGGCGTTGCCCGTGTTTGCCGCCGCGCGGGCACAAGCAGCGCCCTGCCGGGATCGGCTTGCTTAAACCAATGTGACCTCCGCGGACGCAACCCCTGCCCGCACGGATTTTGCCGTCACGCGCAGCGTCTCACCAGACTGCGCGCGCACCGTCCAAAGGACGCGCGCCCGGGCATACCCGTCCAGATTTTTCAGGACCACCGTTTGCTCCGTCAGGCAGTCCCCGCCCGTGAGGGAACAGCTTAAATCGGCGCCGATGTCCCTTTCGACGGCTTTTTGGGTGGATGCGGTGGACAGAAAGCCCGCGTTGGCGACCACCGCCTCGACTTCATAGGTATCGTCCCTGGGGGTTGCCGTCACGCGTTCGACGCAAAGCCGCGGCATGGCGGCGAGGGAGGCGCGTGCCACGGCGCAGCCCTTGCGAACGACACCCTCCAGGAGGGAAGGCGGCGGATTCTGTTTGGTGTATTTTTCGCGCCAGCCGCCGATTTCCACCCTGCCCAGCTGGGGATGGTCAAACGCCGTCCACGGCGCAAAGCCGCGCCCGCCGTTCCATGCCTCGTCCCACCTGAGGGCCATGGTTTCCTCGCGCTCGAACTGCTCCTTCGATTCCTGAAAGAACATGCTCCAGCTGTCGGGCCGCCGGAGGTCCGCCTGCTTGTGGAAGTCCCAAAGCTCTGTTACCCAAGCCATGACGCCCAGCTCGAAATAAAGCCAGGTGGTGTAGCTTCCGCGGGCGATGTCCTTGGCCCCGGGCGGGAAGATGCCTTCGCTTTTGTAACCCGTGACCTCCGAAAGGCCGCGTCCCAGCGCCGTCATGGCCTCCGCGTCCCGGGGAGGAAGATCGAGATGCGGGCAGAAGGCGGCGGGGGAGATGTGCAGTCCGCCGAAGGTATGGAAGTTCTGTACAAGGCAGATGTTCGGGTGCGCCAGAATGAAGTCGTGAAGCGCCCGGACCTCTCGGTCGTGGAGCGGTTCCGGTCCCGACACGGGCTTCTGGCCGTAGCTGGTCTTTTCCGACCACTCGAAGGGGAACTCCCGGTTGGGGTCAAGGGCCATGCGCTGCTGGGCGGTCTTGAGGGAGACCAGATCGGCCCCGCGCACGAGACCCTCCGGAACGACCCGATAGAACGCGCCCTCGGTGTCAAACGGCCCGCGCTTTTCCATGATCCGGGGATCGAGCCGCGAAACCTTCCAATCCCCGGCGGGGTCGGGGATGCGCATTTGCAAAATGTCGCCGTCGCCGTTCATGTCCGCGGGCACGACGCCGTCCTCCTCGCCGTAGAATTCCTCCACCGCGCCGCGCACGATGTAGGGCGTTTTCAGGCAAAGCTCCGCGCCGTCCGCGTTGATGCGCGGAATGGCGTAGACGGCGTATTCCCGCAGAAAGCGGGTTGCTTCGGCGTCCTTGCCGTAGCCCGCGAGCAGCGCTTCCGCGGCGTGGAGCACCGTCATGGACGAGGTCAGCTCCATGGCGTGGATGTTCCCGTCCATGAGAAAGCCCGCCTTGGCCTCCGGCGCGCCCGTTGCGGGATCGGTGAGGGTGAGCGCCCAGATGTCCCGGCCCTCATAGGTCTTTCCGATGCTCGAAAGCGTCGCGAGGCCGGGGGATTCCTCCGCGAGGGCGCGGCACAGATTCGTGACCTCGGCGTAATCAAAGTAGTGATCGTACTGCATGAACCCTCCGTCAGACGTACTTGTCCAGCCAGTCCAGGGTGGCGTTTTGAATGTACACATAGTCCCGCAAATCGTCCCGGTGGTACGAATGGCAGCAGTTGGGCATCAGGATGAGCCGAACGGGAAGATCCGGATGCGTGTCGCGCACGGCGACGTAGAACTGGTGCGCGTTTTCAACGGGACAGACCTGATCCTTTTCGCCGTGGATGACGAGGGTGGGAATGTCCACGTCGCCCGCCGCATAGATGGGTGACTTTTTCACCGTGTCCACGAGAAAATCCTGAAAATCCCGGTATTCCTTGAAGACGGGCTGTCCGCCCTGCTGGGACTTGAAGTGGATAAACAGCCAGTTGGTGACGGCCTTCAAAACCACCGCGGCGCGGAAGCGCTTCGTCATCCCGGCCATGCGCGCCGCCATGTAGCCGCCGTAGCTCCCGCCCGCCACGGCCGCGTGGGCGGCGTCGAACCGCGCGTCGTCCTTGGTGGCCGCGTCCATGAGGGTGAGAAGGTCCGTCATCGCGCCATCGCCATAGGCCGCTTCGGCGTCTTCGTAGTCGGGCCCGTAGCCCGTGCTCCCGCGCGGGTTTCCCAGCACCACCGCGTAGCCTCGTCCCGCCGCGATCTGCTTTTCCAGCGAGAACGCGTCGGCGTAGAAGCCCGCAGGGCCGCCGTGGGGCCAGAGGAGCACCGGCGCGTCCGCACGCGCGGGCGGAAGCAGGAAGCCCTCCAGCGTCACCCTGCCGTCCAGGGACGGCGCTTCAAAGCGTTCCAGGGCCGAAAGCGCGACGGAGGCAAGCCACGCGTTGTGGCCGCAAAGGGGCGATCGCGCCTTGGTTGACGGATCGAGGGCGCAAACCTCGGCGGGATGCGTGGCGTCCGTGTAGAGGCAGGCGATTTTCCCGTCCGCCATGGGCGCGGCGGAGAGGTACGTGCCGCCGGGCGGGGAGGCGCTCTCCCACGCGAGGGCTTCGCCCGCGGCGTCCACGCGGTAAACGCCGATCCGCGCGCGCCGACAGCCCGCCGCATAGAAGACATTCGGTTCGGCGGACGCGCAGAGCACGGGCGAGGGTTCCGGCGCGCAGTCCCAGTTGGAGGTGTCGCCCCAGAGGCCCGTGGGTGCTCCCTCGCCCGGTTCGGAGACAGCGCCCGTGCCGAGATCGATTTTGCGCAGCGTCAGATCAGACCCGCGCTGACCCTTCATTTGCCCGCCCCCAAGAAAATACGCGCCGTCCGCCGAGACCGCGGGGGCGATGTTCGCCGGGCGGAAGTCCTCCGCAAGTCTGTTCTCCTCCATGGTGGCGAGGTTGAGCACGCGGTACGTGTCCCGGGCGTAGAGAAGACGGGCATCGTCGAGCCAGACGAGGTTTTTCCAGTCCTCATCGCCCTGGGCGATGAGCGTTGTCCCGACTTCGAGCCGGTACTCGTATTTTTTTGTGAAGCCGTGGTCGGCGTCGTTGCGGTAATGTAGTTCCTCCGCGACAAGTGGCATTTCCCAGTCGCAGCCCTCGGGCGGCAGGGCCTTGATCTCTCGGCGGACGCGCACCGCGACGCGGCCGTCGGGCGCGAAGGCGAAGCCCACGGCCTCCCAGCCTTCGGCTGCGTGGAGCACCGTGAGTGTCTTTGCCGCGCGGTCGTACGCGCGCACACATCCGTCCGACAGAAACGCCAGCGTCCCGCCGTCCGGCGAAAACGCGGGGGCCGAGTCATAGGAGCCGGCTTCGATGGCCGTCAGTACGCCGCTTTCGAAAAGTTCCACCCGGCTTTCGTAACGCGCGCCGCCCCAGCGGTAGACCGCCCAGGCCAGCGCGCCGTCCCGGGCTGCGCACAGCCCGGAGAGCCGTTCGAGCCGCGCGTAGTCGTCCGCCACCGGTAACCGCTTATCCATTTTCGCGCGCCTCCTTCGCAAGATGCGTAAGCATCCATTCCGACATTTCCCGCATGTGGGCGACCTGGTTGTGCATCAGGCCCTCCCGGGTGACGTTGTGGTTTTCCCCTGGAAAGAGCACCAGCCGCGCGGGCAGTTCGGGCTTGAGGGCCCGGAGCATTGTGAATACCTGATCTCCCTGCTCCACGCCGCAGCGGTAGTCGACCTCGCCGTGCAGCATAAGCGTGGCGGCTGAAATCTTTCCGATGTCACGCAGCACGCTGTCCCGGGCGCGGCCCAGCATGTATTCTTTGAAGTCCGTCTGGCCGCTTCCGGTGATGAAGCCCATGTCGCCCGTGCCGTAGGAGGTCGCCGGATCGACGAACGTGCGTTGGGCGGCGGCGGCGCGGAAGCGGTCTGTGACAATGGTAAGCTTGTTGGTCATGAAGCCGCCGTAGCTCCCGCCCGTGACGCCGAGGCGATTTTTGTCGATCCGGGGGAAGCGGGCAAGGACGGCGTCCAGATACGCCATGAAGTCGTCCACCGCAGCCTGGCCGAACGCGAAGCCGGATTTCATGTGCTTGACGCCGTAACCGAAGCTGCCGCGCGGGTCGCAGTAAACCACTGCGAGTCCCTTGGCGGCCATTACCTGCGCGTCGTAGAGGAAGCCCTCCCGCGCAAAGAACGACTCCGGCCCGCCGTGAACATAGAGGACGCAGGCGCAATCCTCCGTGCCCTCGGGCATGACCACCCAGCCGTTTACCGCATCGTCCTCACCCGCGGGAATCGTCAGCTGAGTGGGCCTGATGAAGGAATGGTCCTGAACCCACGCGTTCTCGTCCGTGAGCCGCGTTTCCGCCCCGGTTTCGAGGTCCGCCAGAAAGAGCTCGCGGGGACGATCGTAATTGCTTTTGAGCACCAGCATCCGCCTGCCCACCGGCGCGCAGAAGCCCGTGACGCAGCCGGTGCCCCCGTAGATTTTCTCGGCGCGGCCGTCGGCGAGGCGATAGACGTTGGTGTCCCCGTCACACGCAGCGAGGAAATAGAGGCCGCCGTCCCGGGATTTCCGGAAGCGCGGGCCGGGTTCGCCCATGTGGTTGTCGCCGGAGATGAGCGCGCCGACGCCCTGGCATTCCGCGTCCTCGGGAAAGAGGCTTTCCTCCGGCGGATCGCTTTCCGCCGCGACGAAGGGCTCCGACTGCCACGAATTCTCGTACTTTTTGTAGCCGATGAACAGCGCCTTTCCGTCGCCTCCGTCGAGCATCGGCACCTCCATCATGACGGGTGCGGCGTGGCTGAGCCGGACGGTTTGCCCGGTGGCCACCTCGAGCCGGTCAATTTCGGCGGTCATTTCTTCCGCGTGGGCATGGGGACGGGTGTAGTAGAAAATAAACTTCCCATCGTCCGACCAGGAGGGGGTGTAGCAGGGATGGTCGGGGGATGTGACGACGCGGCGGCTTAAATCGGATACGTCCAAAATACCGATTGCGGCGCGGCTTTGTTCGATGAAGCCGAAGGAGTCGTCGAATTTGTAGATGAGGTTTTCAGCCACCCGCGGCGCGTTCCTTTTCTCGTCGAGGTACGTCGCGTACTCCGTTTCGGTCATTTCGGCGAACATGTCCTCCCCGGGCTTTTCCGGGAAAAACGTCGTCACAAACGCGATGGATTTCCCGTCCGGGCACCACGCGAAGTCCGGGATGCCGTAGCGCGTGCGGAGCGCGCATTGCTCGGTGCCCGTCGAGCGGTCCTTCAACCACAGCCGGTTGAACCCCGTGTCGTCCGACAGGAACGCGAGAAACCGCCCGTCCGGAGAATAGGCGGGCTTAAACTGTCTTTTCGTTTCCCGGGAAACGGGGACGGGGACGGGCGCGTCGACGGCGAGCTCCATCACCGTGGGAATGTTTTTCCCCGTTCTGTAATCGGAAGCCGCGCGCACGTACGCCGCGCGCCCACCGTCCGGGGACATCTGCGCGTCGGACACCCACACCACGTCCCGCAGATTCTCATAATCCAGTTTGCGCTTCATCTTTTTTCTCCGATCAGTTTGGCGATGTCCCGCTTGAGCGCCGCCGCGCTTTCCTCGCCGATGTAGGGCATGTGTCCCGATTCGTACTCACGCACGGATACCCGCTCCGGAAAGCCCAGGCTGTGCGCCGTGTACCGCGCCGTGCCCACATCGGTGACGAGGTCGTAGACGCCCGTCCCGATCAGGACCTTCATCTCCGCGTTGCGACGGAGTGCCAGGCGCATGGCTTGCGCGGGCTTAAGCCCGGACTGGGATTCGAAGTTCCAGCGGCCGTTAACCGTAAAGTCGATGGCGCGGTAGTCCCGGTCGGTTTTGATCCCGAGCCTTTCCTTCATGCGCGCTTCCCACGCGCCGACGTATGCGGCCGCGTACTTGCCCATGGCGGGGTCATCCGCCACCGGGTCGCCCCCATCCGCGTGGGGCATTGTGTAGCGCGCGTCGTAAGCGCCCATGTCGAGCCCCCGGTCCGCCAGAAGGGTTTTCGTGAAATTCTCAGCCGCCGCGCCGGACACGCCCGCGTACCGCCTGAACTCGTTCTCCAGCGCGTCCGCGCTTCCGTAAAGAAGCGCCTTCAGGTAGTCGCCGCTGAATTTGTAGGCCCGCTCCTTCCAGTCATTGAGAGAGAGCTTTCTTTCCGGGTTGTGGTAGCGGTTCGCGCACGCGTAGGCGGGGAGACGCAAAACCGAGGCGGGGAAGGGCAGCTTTTCCAAGAACGCCAGCCCGAGAAGGATTACGCCGCTGACCGGAAAGGCGTCCAGCATGTGTCCCGCCGTCATGGGCCCGCCCATGAGTTCCCGCGCCACATAGGGCATGCGGTACGTGCCGTAGCTTTCGCCCATGAGCCAACGGGGAGAATTGACCCGGTTGTGGCGGATCAGCCAGTCCCGGATGAACAGCGCGACGGCCCGGGCGTCGCCGTCGCAGGAGAAGTAAACGTCCCCCTTCGATTGGTCGTACAGCCGCGCGTAGCCCGTTCCCGGCGGGTCGATGAGCACCACGTCGCAAACGTCCAGGAAACAGTGCGGGTTTTCCTCGATCTCATAGGGCGGCAGAAGGGAGGGGTTCACGGGGGCCGTAAGGCGCGCGCGCCACGGGCCCAGGAAGCCCAGGTGCTGCCACAGGCTTGAGGAGCCCGGCCCGCCGTTGAAGGCGAACAGCACGGGCCGGTCCGCACCGCCGTCTTTCAGGTAAGAAAAACCGACGACGCTGGCCTCGGGCTGTTCCTCGCCCAGAAAGACCTCTTCGCAGAGCGCGCGGAAATCCGGTGTCGTGATTTCCGCATGGAGCGCATCCGCCCGTCCCGTCAATACCCGCATCTGTCTTCCTCCCTTACAGAATTTCCGCTTTGTGGCAGGCCACCGAATGGCCCGGTTCCATAACCCGCAGCGCCGGGGAAACCGCCCGGCAGTGGTTGTCCGCGTAGGGACACCGGCCCGCGAAGTTGCAGCCCTCCGGCAGATTCACCGGGCTGGGCACGTCGCCCGCGAGGGTGATCCGCGTCCGCGCGCGCTCCACCGCCGGGTCGGCGATGGGAATGGCGGACAGGAGCGCGCGGGTGTACGGGTGTCTGTTCTTGAGGTAGATGTCCTCACTGTCCGCGATCTCCACGATGGAGCCCAGGTACATCACCGCAATGCGGTTTGAAATCTGGCGCACCATGGAAAGATCGTGGGTGATGAACAGGTACGACAGCGCCATTTCGCGCTGAAGTTTTTTGAGAAGGTTCACGACCTGCGCCTGAATGGACACGTCCAGTGCCGAAATGGGCTCGTCGCACACGATGAGTTTGGGCCTCACCGACAGCGCCCGGGCGATGCCGATCCGCTGCCGCTGGCCACCCGAGAATTCGTGGGGGAAGCGGTCGACGTGGCTCTCGTTGAGCCCCACCTGGTTGAGAAGCCGCATGACTTCCGCAACCCGGGCGCGCCGGTCGGCGTTCATGCGGTGGATGTCCATGCCCTCCGCCACGGTGTCGCCCACCACGGACAGGGGGTCGAGGCAGGCATAGGGATCCTGAAAGATCATCTGCACGTGGCGGGTGTAATCCGGGCGCTGGGGGCGGCCGTAGCGCCAGACGTCCGCGCCCTCGAAGAGCACCTGTCCCGCGTCGGGCTTGTAGAGCCGGAGAATGGTCTTTCCCAATGTGGATTTTCCGCAGCCGGATTCACCCACCAGCCCCAGCGTCTCGCCGGGAAAAATCTCGAGACTCACGCCGTTGACCGCCTTGAGGGTCCCGCGCGGCACCTTGAAGTGCGTGGAGACATTTTTGAGCGCGAGAAGGGGATTATTCATTCGCAAAAACCCTCCTTGCCGCGCCGTGCTTCGCGATCCGCGCCGGGTGACAGAGCCAGCAGGCCGCAAAGTGGCCGTTTTCGTCCAGATCGGTCTTTTCCGGTTCGCGTTCCCGGCAGATGTTCATGGCGTACCGGCAGCGCGGCGCGAAGGCGCAGCCGGCGGGCGGGGCGATGAGGTCCGGCGGCATGCCGGGGATGGAGTGAAGCTCCGTCGCCGTCTTCCGGTCGAGGCGCGGCACGCTGTCCAGAAGCCCCCAGGTATAGGGATGGCGCGGGTCGTGAAAGATGGTGTCCGCGTCCCCGTGTTCCACGATTTTGCCCGCGTACATGACATAGATGCGGTCGGCCATGTTGGCCACCACCCCCATGTCGTGGGTGATCAGAACGATGGAGGTGTCGATCTTGTCCTTTAAGCTGTTCATGAGGTCGACGATCTGCGCCTGGATGGTCACGTCCAGCGCCGTCGTCGGCTCGTCGGCGAAGAGTACCATGGGACTGCAGATGAGCGCCATGGCGATCATGATGCGCTGGCGCATGCCGCCCGAAAGCTGGTGGGGATAGCGCTTGATGTTCTCCTCCGCGTTGGGCAGGGAGATAAGCTTCAGCATGTCGAGCGCCTTTTCCCGCGCCTCTGCCCTGCTCGCCTTATGGTGGCGCAGGTACGCCTCCATGATCTGGCTGCCCACGGTCATGGTGGGGTTTAAGTAGGTGAACGGGTCCTGAAAGATGATGGACATCTTGTTGCCCATGACGTCCCGAATCTCCCGGTCTGTGGCGGACAGGATGTCCTTCCCCTGCAAAAGCACCTGACCGGCTTTCACGCTCCCGCTCCTTTTGGGGTTGAGGCCCAGCGCGGTTTTGATGGTCACGGACTTTCCGCAGCCGGATTCGCCCACGATGCCGATGGTTTCCTTTTTGTTGAGGTGCCACGAAACGCCCCGCACCGCCTGGACGCTTCCCTGGTACATGTCAAACGTCACGACGAGGTTCTTGACCTCGAGAATCACTTCGCGCATTTTTGCCTCACGATCTCAGCTTCGGGTCCAGCGCGTCGCGCAGCCCGTCGCCGATGAGGTTGAAGGAGAGCATGGTGATGCCCACCATGAGGCAGGGGATGATAAACTGGTAGGGGTAATAGCGGAAGTTTTCGCCCGCCGCCTTGATGAGCTGGCCCCAACTGGGGGTGGGCGGCGTGACGCCGAGCCCGATGTAGCTCAAAAACGCCTCATAGAAGATGGCGCCGGGAATGGACATGGTGATGGAGACCACCCGGATGCCCAGGGTGTTGGGAATGAGCCGCTTCCAGATGACGTGCATGGGCCTGGCGCCCAGGGTCTCCGACGCCACCACGAAGTCGAGGTTCTTGAGCTGCAGAACCAGTCCCCGCGTGGAGCGCGCCGAACCCATCCAGCCGGTGAGTGAAATGGCAACAATGAGCGTCAGCACGTTTCCGCTGCCGAACACCAGCATCAGAAGGATCATGTAGATGAGGCTCGGAATGCCCACCAGCACGTCGATTAAGCGCATGATGAGCATGTCGACCTTGCCGCCAAAGTAGCCGGACACGCCGCCGATGAGCATGCCGATGGCCTCGGGAATGAGCGTGGCCAGAACCGCGATGAGCAGCGAGATGCGCCCACCCTGCCAGACGCGCGTCCAGATGTCGCGGCCCATGTTGTCGGTTCCGAACCAGTGGACGGAATTGGGCGAGAGGTTGATGGCGGTGTAATCGTTGGTTCGGTAATCAAACTTGTTCAGCATCGGCCCGAACAGCACGAAGAACACCAGCACGCTCACCACAAAGAGGCTCGCCACGGCGGCCTTGTTTTTCTTGAAGCTGCGCCACACGTCCTTCCAGTAGGTGGTCTTTTTCCGGCTCGAGGCCGGGTCCCTGTATTCCGGCTGCCGGGCGGGTTCGAACGCGTCCGGCGCGAAGGTCTCGTTTCGTTCCGTCATTTTCTCACCCTCTTTGCTTCCCGGATGCGCGGGTCGATGAGGCCGTAGAGCACGTCGACGAGCAGGTTGAGCGTCACCAGGAACGTCCCGAAAAAGATGGTCAGTCCCATGATGAGCGGATAGTCGAGGTTTGTGATGGAATCCACAAAATAGCGGCCCAGGCCGGGGATCAAAAACATGCTCTCCACGACGAAGGAACCCATTAAAATGCCCGCGATCTGCATGCCGAGACCGGTGACGATGGGCACGAGGGAGTTTTTGAATTCGTGTTTCAGGACGACCTGCGCGGGGGAGAGGCCCTTGGCGCGCGCGGTGGTGACGTAATCCTGCGTCATGACGCCGAGCATGGAGGCGCGCATGCCGCGCGTATTGCCGGCGACGGTTCCCAGCCCCAGGACGAAGGCGGGCATAATCATTTTTTGAAAGCTGCCCCAGCCCGTGACGGGCAGAATCGCCAGCTTCACGCCGAAGACGTAGCGCATGAGCGGGCCCAGAACCATGCTGGGCATGGCGATGCCGAGAACCGCCACCAGCATCAAGAGATAGTCCGGCCATTTGTTTTTGTTCTGCGCGCACAGAATGCCGAACAGAAGCCCAATGAGCTCGCTGAACAGCAGGGAAAAAAGCCCCAGCCGCGCGGAGACCGGGAATGCCTCCCGGATGATGGAGACGACGGAGCGCCCCGTCTTCTTGAGCGACCATCCGAGATCGCCCCGGGCGAGGTTTTTCATGTAGGTGAAATACTGGACGATGACGGGCTTGTCGAGCCCGTAGTACGCGCGCTGCTTTTCCTGTACCTCCGCCTTCACCGTCAGACTCGAAAACGGGTCGCCCGGGATGAGCTTCAAAAGGAAAAACGTCGCCGTCGCCAGCACGATCACGGTGACCAGCGCAATGAGCGCCTTTTCGAGGATATATCTTCGCATATCGACTCCATTTAAGGAAAAATAGGCGCCGCCCGTCGTTTCCGGCAAGCGGCGCCCGATGGGCCTTACTTTGTCAGGGAGAGAAGGATCAGCGTTCCGCCGCTCGTGGTGTAGTACCCGGAGAAGCCGCCGGAGATGGCGATGGAAGCGCTCTGCCAGCCGAGGACGACGTTCATCACGTTGTCGCAGAAGTATGCCTCGAGGGCCGCGTAGTTCTCCATGCGCTGGTCAATGGTGGTCGAGGAGACCGTCGCCAGGTACAGCGCGTCGAAGTCGGGATCCATGTAGCCGCGCACCGGGGCGTAGTTGACGGAGTAGAAGCCGTCGAGGTAGCTCTCGCACGCGTCGGGGACCGAAACCCCGTTGCCGCCCAGCCACAGATCATAGTTGCCGGACATGGCGTCCGAGATCATGACCTGGATGGTCTGGGGATTGATGAGCGTTTCGATGCCCAGGTTCGTGCGCAGCATGTCCTGAATGGCGCTCAAAATGTCGATGGAGCCCTGGGATTCGTAGCACAGAAGCTCGATGACCGGCATGTCGTCCATTGTCATGCCCGTTTCGTCCAGCGCCTTCTGGAGGTATTCCTGGGCGGACGCGGCGTCGGCCGTGGTGGGCCAGGCGACGTAGTCCGGGTTGTAGGAATAGGCCAGTTCGGAAGGTGCGGTGAGACGGTTGGCGGGGGTGACGGCCGTCATGACGGAGGCGTTCAGCGCCTCTCGGTCGATGGCCAGAGAGAGGGCCTTGCGGAAGTTCGCGTTGGACAGAAGCTTCCCGGATTCCTCGGTCTTGCCCGCCGGATTGAGGTTCAGGCCGTAGTAGCTGTTGGTGAAGGTGAAGATCGTGCAGCCGTCGCCCTCGAGGGTGGCGATCTGGTTGGCGTTGGCAAGGGGCGCGATGTCGAGCTCGCCCGCGAGCATCATGTCGACAGCCACGTCGCCCGAAGCGCCGGTCACGATGTCGATCTCGTCAACCGTCACGGAGGCGGGGTCGCGGTAGCTGGGGTTTTTCACGAGGGTGACGCTGGCGTCGGACGTCCACGCGGAAACCATCATGGGGCCGTTGCCCAGATAGGTGTCGGCGGAGGTTCCGAAGGCCTCGCCCGCCGCCTCGACGAACGACTGCTCGAGGGGGGCGTACATGGAGGTGCTCGTAAAGCTGCTCTCATAGGCGGGGTGGATGAACGTGTACTCGATGGTGTAGTCGTCGAGCACCTTCACGCCCACGTCCTCCAGGGCCGCCGTGCCGCCGTAGTAGGCGTCGGAGTTGACCCATTTAAAGGAAGCGTTTCCGTGGCCTTGGGCGGGGTCGATGAGCCGGGTGGCCGCGTAGTAGAAGTCCTCGGCCGTGATGGGCGTCGTGCCGTCCGAATAGGTAAGGCCCTGACGGAGGTGGAACGTCCAGTCGGTGGCGTCTTCATTGACCTCGTAGGACTCGGCGGCCGCGCATTCGTAGCTGCCGTCCGCGGTCTCGCGCATGAGCGCCTCGGCGGTATGGGCAAGGACGAACAGGGCGGAATCCAGGTTGGCCTCCGCGTAGTCGAGGGTGGTCGGGTCGTAGGACTGGCCGATCCGGACAACGGTCGTTCCGCCGGACTCGGCGATTCCGCTCACACACGCCGTGAGCATCATAAGGGTCAGTGCAAGCGCCGCTAACTTCTTCATGTTCGCCCTCCATATCTCAATTTGCCATGGTTCGACAACAACACAGCCCAACCATCCAACGCTGGCACTGTGTCGATGTTTGAATAATAACATATTTAATGCTTCAATTCAATGTGCAGAATGTCCCATATTGAATGGTTTGAGCTGTGCATCAAGGCGGAAAACGGGCCGCGGTCCGCGCCCGGCGGATGCGCGTGCGCAACGCCCACCGCCGGGGTTGCATGTCGATGCACTCAATGGGGAAGCCGCGCTGCGAGGGCGTCCGCGTGGGCGCGGATGATTTCGGCGGATTTGCGGAATGCCTCCATTTCTTCGTCGGTGAGATGGTATTCCACCAGCTCCTTGACGCCCCGGCTGCTGAGAACCGCCGGAACGCCCGCATAGACGTCCCGCTCGCCGTACTCGCCTTTGAGAAGCGCCGAGACGGGAATGACCTTGTTTTCGTCGCGCAGAATTGCCTTGACGATCTGGACGGTGGTGGCGGCGATGCCGAAGGTGGTGGCGCCCTTGGCCAGCATGATGCGGTTGGCCATCATTTTGGTGTTCTCCGCGATGGAATCGATGTCGCCGGCGCTGAGCCAGTCGCTGTTGTCGCGCACGATGTCGAGGAATTTTTTCCCGCCCACGGTTACCTGGCTCCACGGAATGAACTGCGAGTCTCCGTGCTCACCCATGCACACGGCGCTGACGCTCTGGGGATCCACATGCATGACCTCCGCGAGGTAATATTTGAGCCGCGCGGAATCAAGGGCGGTGCCGGTCCCGATGACCTGCCCGGCGGGAAGGCCGGAGAGCCGGCAGGCGTGGTGCGCCATCACGTCCACGGGGTTGGTGATGACCACGAGAATGCCCGAAAAGCCGCTCTTCATGATGGCGGGAACCACACTTTCCAGAATGCCCGCCGCCTTTTCCGCCATGTCGAGCCGGGTCTGCCCCTTGATGTAGGGGGTCGCCGCGGCGATGACCACGATGTCCGCGTCCCGGCACGATTCGTAGTCCCCGTCCGTGACGCTCATTTTTACACCGCTGTAGCCCAGGGAATGCTGAAGGTCCGTCGCCTCCGCCCATGCCTTTTCACGGTTAATGTCGATGAGAACGAGGTCGTCGCACACGTTGCCCATCACAAGATTGAACGCCACGGAGGCGCCCACCGCGCCCGCGCCGACGATCCCCACTTTGGTTCTGCTGATTGCCACCGTATCACCCTTTTGTTTTTCTCTCATTGTACATGGAATTGCGCCGCTCGGCAACCACAATTCGCGTTTTTATGTGCGGAGGGGCCTTGTAAAATCGGGTCAATGGGCTATAATACACTTATTGACCGGTTTGGTCAAAGGGAGGGGCGCATGAACCAGAAGTTTTTCGATCTGCCGGAAGAGAAGCGGGAAAAGATTCTCAACGCGGGCTATTTTGTTTTCGGGCGCAGCGACTACCGGCGCGCCTCCACGGAGGAAATCGCGCGCAGAGCGGGCATTTCCAAAGGGCTTTTGTTCTACTACTTTGAGAACAAGCAGGCACTCTACGCCTATCTCTTCGAGCGGGCGGTGGAGCGCGTCAAGGAGAGGGTCATGGACGGGGGGATCGAGGAAATCACCGACTTCTTCGATTACTGTCAATATGCCGCGACGCGCAAGTACGAGCTGCTCGCGCGCAACCCGCACATCATGGAGTTCATCATGCGCGCGTATAGCGCCAGGGACGAGGCCATTGCGGAGGATGTGGGCCGGCGGATGGGAGAGGAGATCGCGAAAATCGCACAAACCTATTTCCGCAACGTCGATTTCACGAAATTCCGCGACGACGTGGACTTCAAGGTCGTCTATCGGATGCTGGTGTGGATGGTGGAGGGCTACATCGCGGAGCAGGACCGCACGGGAAACCCGGCGTCGCTGGAAGAGATGATGGCCCAATATGCTGAAATCACAGCCTATCTCAGGAGAATGTCGTATAAGGAGGAATATCTCAAATGAACGCGGTCATCGAGACAAAGGATCTCACGAAGTACTACGGCAAGGCGCGCGGCATCATTGACGTGAACCTCACGGTGGAGGAGGGCGAAATTTTCGGCTTCATCGGCCCCAACGGCGCGGGCAAGTCCACCACCATCCGCACGCTGCTCGCCCTCATCTACAAGACCGCGGGCGAGGCGCGCATCTTCGGCCTCGACTGCGAGAAGGACCGGGAGAAGATCCTCATGGAGGTGGGATACCTCCCCGGAGAGGTGTTCTACTACGACAACATGCGCGCGCGGGACCTTCTGAATTATTCGGCGAGCTTCTACAAGAAGGACTGCTCGAAGCGCATCGCGGAGCTGGCGGAGATTCTCCAACTGGATTTGAGCCGCAAAATCGAGGACATGAGCCTGGGCAACAAGAAAAAGGTCGGTATCGTGCAGGGGCTGTTGCATGCACCCAGGCTCATCATTCTCGACGAACCCACCAGCGGCCTCGACCCCCTCATGCAGAGGACGTTTTTCGACCTCATCCGGGAGGAGAACCGGCGGGGCGCGACGGTTTTGTTCTCCTCGCACATCCTCAGCGAAATTCAGCGCATCGCGGGCCGGGTTGCCATCATCAAGGAGGGCAGGATCATCGCCACCCAGCGCATCGACGAGCTCAGGGCAAACGCCTATAAGGACGTGCGCTTCTCCCTCAAGCAGGGCTCCGTGCCAAAGGATTTCACCGTTCCGGGCGCCCAGAGCATCGAGATTCAGAACGGCGGCGCGCGCTTTCTCTATAAGGGGGACATCAATGTTCTGCTCGCGGCGCTCGGGCAGTATCCGCTGATGAACGTGGACATCACCGAGCCTACGCTCGAGGAAATCTTCATGCACTACTATCAGGACGAGGGGGAGGGCAAATGAACATCCTCGGGTTTGAGCTGAAATCGCTTCTCCGGACGTTTTTGGTGTGGACGGCGAGCCTCATCGGGCTCTACCTCCTGCTCATGCTGGGATTCTACAACATGTTCATGGAAGGGAAAGAGGGGGTTTCGAAGGCGCTCGAGAGCCTGCCGCCCTACTTCGCGGCGATGTTCGGCGTGGAGATGGACGCCATCTTTACCTTCGGCGGCTTTTACCAGTTTGTGTTTACCTACATCGGGCTTGTGGGCGCGATCATGGCCGCGTCCGTCTCGCTCCACGCGTTCGCGCGGGAGAAGCGGCTCAAGTGCGTGGACTTCATCCTGACAAAGCCCGTCCGGCGGGGCAGAATTTTCGGCATGAAGCTGCTCGCCTGCCTTGCCGTGCTCGCCGCGGCGAACGTGCTTTTTCTCATCGCCTGTGCCGTCTCGTGGCGGGTCAACGGCGCGGAGGAGTCGCTTGGAACGCTGCTGACCGCGTCTCTTTCGCTGCTTCTTACCCAACTCGTGTTTGTGGGAATTGGCGCGCTCCTTTCGATGGTGCTCAAGAAGGTGCGCTCGGTCTCCGGCGTCGCCACGGCGGTGGGCCTGGTGGGCTTCCTGCTCATGGCGCTTGTTTCTCTTCTCAAAGAGGAATTTCTGCGTTCTCTTTCGCCGTTGAGCTATTTTAACCCCGGCCCCGTGTTCCAGACGGGCGGCTTCGACGCGAATCTCGCGTGGACGGGCGCGCTGGTGGCGGTGGCCGCGACGGCGCTTTCGTACATCCTGTTCGTCCGGCGCGATGCCCACGCGGTTTGAAGGCGGTGCGGCGATGAACATTTTCCGGCGCGAGATGCGCGCGGGGCGCAAGGCGTTTTTCTTCTGGATGATCGGCATGCTGGTTCTGTGCTTCGAGGTCGTCACGGAATTGAGCAGCTATTCGTCCGGCGGCGCCATGCAGGAGCTGCTCGCGGCGTTCCCGCGCGTGGTGCTCGCCGTCATGGGCATCGCGGGCATGGACATCTCGGCGCCCGCGGGCTACGTCACCGCTTTGTTTTACTACGTGCTCATCTGCCAGGCGGTCTACGCGGTAATTCTGGGTGCGGGGGTCGTCTCCCGCGAGCTGGTTGACAGGACGCACGAGTTTCTCTTTACGAAACCGCGCGGCCGCGGGCGCATCCTCGCGGCGAAGCTGGGGGCGGCGGGCGCGTACCTCGCCCTGTTTTCCGCCATGAGCGCCGCGTTCGCCTATGCCGCGGCCCGGACGGTGGACGGTGGGGAACGCGCGGCCGGCGTGATCCCGGCCTGCGCCCTGGCGGTTTTTCTGATCGGCCTTTTGTTCCTCGCGCTTGCCGCGTTTCTCGCAGCTCTCGTGCGGAAGCCCGAGAAGGGCGCGCTTTCCGGGAACATCGCCTTTCTGGCGGCGTTTGTGCTCGGCACCATGTATGGCATGCTGGAGCATCCGGGGGCATTGCGGCTCTTTTCTCCGTTCAATTACTTCCCTTCGTCCGAGCTCGCCGCCGCGCGCGTCGATCCGCGCTACGCGCTTCTTGTGCTCGCGCTCACCGCGCTTTTCCTCTTCGGCGCGTTCCGGCGGTTCGCGCGGCGGGACCTGGTTTGATTCGATTCGTTTGAAAGGGGTGTCCCAATGAATGTCTTCCGGCGCGAAATGCGCGCGGGACGCAAGGCGTTCCTGTTCTGGATGATCGGCATGTTTTTCCTGTGCTTTGCGGGCATCGTGAAGTACGAAAGCTACTCAGCGGGCGGCGGCATGGACGAACTGCTCGCGGCGTTCCCGCGCATCGTGCTCGCGGTGATGGGCATCGCGGGCGTGGACATCAATTCCCTGACCGGCTATACGGCGCTTTTGTTTTACTACGTGCTCGTCTGCGCCGTGGTCTACGCGGTGATTCTGGGCGCGGGAGCCGTTTCCCGCGAATCCATCGACAAGACGCATGAATTCCTCTTTACCAAGCCGCGCACCCGTGGGCGCATCCTCGCGGCGAAGCTGGGGGCGGCGGGGGCTTACCTCGCGCTGTTCAGCCTGATGAACGCCCTGTTCGCCTACGGCGCGGTGGCGACGCTGGACAGCGGGGAGAGCGTCAACGGCGCCATCACCGCCTGCACGGTGGCGGTGTTCCTCGTAAGCCTTTTGTTCGCCGCCCTCGCAGCGTTCTTCGCGACCCTCGTCCAGAAGCCGGAAAAGGGTTCTCTCTACGGAAACCTCGCCTTCCTCGCGGCGTTCGTATTGGGCGTCGTGTATAACATGCTGGAAAATCCCGGCGCGCTGCGCCTCGTTTCCCCGTTTAATTTCTTTACCGCGCCAGACCTCGCCGCGGCGTACATCAATCCTCTTTACGCACTTTATGCCGTGGTGCTCACCGCGATCCTTCTGGCGGGTGTGTTCCGGCGATTCGCGCGGCGGGATCTGATCTGAATCCTTCCGGCAAAAAGGCGGTCCGCTCCACAAAGCGGATCGCCCTTTTTCAATGTTCATATCCCGGAATCGAATCGCCCGGCGTGACGCCCGATACGCGCAGGCAACGGTCCTACCCCTTCCGCCACGTGTGCGGGCTGAACAGCACCAGCACAGGGATCACCTCGAGGCGGCCCATGATCATGCCCACGGACAGCGCGAGCTTTGTCAGGTTGCTCATGTGCGCATAGTTGCCGGCCGGGCCGACGACGTCGAGGCCCGGGCCGATGTTGTTGAACGTCGCGGCCACCGCGCTGAACGCCGTTAAAAAAGTGGGGGAGGAGAGCGAGGTAATGAGCGTCAGAAGCAGGAAGACGGCGATGTAGGCGGTCAGATAGAAGCTCGACTGCCTGACGAGGCTGTCCGAAAGCTGCTTTCCCTCGAAGGAGAGGGGCTGGCGGCGGTTGGGGCTGACGTTCCGGCGGATTTCCATGAGGGCGGATTTGAGGTAAATGGCCACGCGGCTCACCTTGAAGCCGCCCGCCGTGGAGCCCGCCATGCCGCCCACGAACATGAGCGCCAGGAGCACGAGCTTGCTGAACACGGGCCAGAGGTCGAAGTTGGCGGTGGTGTAGCCCGTGGTCGTTATGATCGAGGACACGGTAAAAAACACGTCGCGGATGAGGCGCGGAAAGGAGTCGTAGAGCCCGCGCACATTGATCGCCACCCCGACGACGGCCGCGAGGATGATGGCGAGGTACCAGCGCAGTTCTTCGCTGCGGAAAAAGCCCTTGACGTGGTGGAACAATAGCGCGTAGTAGAGGTTGAAATTCACCCCGAACAGGATCATCGCCCCGCCGAGCACATAGTCGATGTAGGCGCTGTTATAGTACGCGACGGAGGTGCCCCGGTTGCTGAATCCTCCCGTGCCCGCCGCGCCGAAGGCGTGGATGAAGCTGTCGAAGAGCGGCATGCCGCCCAGAACCAACAGGATCACCAGGCCCGCCGTCATGGCGAGGTAGATGATGTAGAGGATGCGCGCGGTGCTGCCGAGCTTGGCGCGGACCTTGCCGAAGATAGGCCCGGGCACCTCCGCGCGCATGATGAACACGTCGTCCGATTCAATTTTGGGCATGACCGCCATGGTGAAGATGAGGATGCCCATGCCGCCGATGAGGTGGGTGAACGACCGCCACCACAGAAGGGAGCGGGGGAGCGCCTCGATGTCCGTGAGGATCGAAGCGCCCGTGGTCGTCAGTCCGCTCGCCGTCTCAAAAAACGCGTCAATGGGGTTGCCGACGTAGCCGCTGAACAGGAAGGGGAGACTTCCGAAAAAGGACATGGAAAACCACGTGAGTGCGACGATGACGAAGCCCTCGCGCGCATAGTACTCGCGTCTGGCGGGTTTTTTGAAGGACAGGAGGGTTCCGAAGCCGCCCGCCAGAACGATGGCGGCCAGAAAGGGCCAGAGACCCGCCCAGCCTTCCCTGTAAATGACGGCGACGATCAGAGACGGGACCATGAGCATTGCGGCCACCAGCAGATTGCGCCCGACGGAATACCGGACCATTTTATGGTTCATTGATGCAGGTTACCTTTCGTCGAGTAAATCGTCCAGATCCTGGAAGCCCTGGTGGATGGTGGCGACGATGACATCGTCCCCCGGCATGAGCTGATTGACGCCGCCGGGGAAAATCAGTTGGTCGCCGCGCATGATGCATACCACGAGAGCGCCCGCCTTGATCGCCAGCTCGGACAGAAGCTTCCGGGCCGCGCGGCTCGATTCGTGCACGGCAAACTGCAGAATTTCCACGCGGTCCTCCGCGAGGCGGTAAAATGCCGTGATGTTCGAGCCCTGCGCGTTGTCGCGCGAGCGGATGAAGCGCACGATCTGGTCCGCGATGAGCCTCTGGGGCGTGATGATGGCCTGCAGCCCCGCCCTGTCGAGAATTTTCAGAAGGTCGGTGCGGTTGACCTTCGTGATGGTCTTTTTGACGCCGCAGCGGGAGGCATAAATGGACGTGAGGATGTTTTCTTCGTCGATGCCGGTCAGGGCGATCAATGCGTCGTATTCGGTCAGGTGCTCCTCGTTGAGCATGCCCTGCCGCGTGCCGTCGCCCAAAGCGATTTCCGCCCTCGGGTACTTGAGGGCGAGCCGGTCGGCGATTTCGGGATTGATTTCAATGACCTTGACGCGCATGCGCAGCTGAAGGAGCTTGTTGACCAGATAGTCCGTCACGCGCCCACCGCCCACGATCAGCGCCGAGGAAAGGTTCTTCACGCCCGGCTGGGCCAGATCGCAGAATGTGCGCACATGCTCGGTGGTGCCGGTCACCATAACCAAATCTTCCGCCATGAGGCGCGTTTCGCCGTTTGGGATGATGACCTCCTCGCCCCGCGAGACGACGCATACGATCACCCGGCCGAATTTGTCCCGCAAATCCCTGAGCTGCATCCCGATCATGGGCGCGTCCTCGGACAGGAGCACCTCCACCAGGTTCACGCGTCCGTGGGCGAAGGATTCAACGTTCAGGGCGTTGGGAAACAGGAGCATCTGGGAGATGGCCTTCGCCGCCTCGAGCTCTGGATTGATCATGAGCGTGATGCCCAGGCTTTCGCGCAAAAAGTCCACCTGCGCGGAATATTCGGGATTGCGCACGCGCGCAATGACATATTTTGCACCCAGCTTCTTTGCCGTAATCGCCGCGATCATGTTCGTTTCGTCCGAGCCCATGACGGCGATGAACACGTCCGCGCGGTCGACGGACGCCTCCATGAGGATTTCATAGGTCGCGCCGTTTCCGACGATGCCCCGGATGTCGTAGGCGTTGATTGACTGGTCGAGCTTTGATTCGTTCAGTTCGATGAGGAGAATGTCGTGGTTTTCCTTCGCCAGATCGCTCGAAAGCGTGCTGCCGACCTTGCCGGCGCCGGCGATGACGATGTTCATGTGCCGCCTCCATTGTTTTTGCAATGGGTACAGTATATAACACCGTGACAGAAATTTCAACATTGCCCACGGAAGATAACCTTCGTAATTACGGAATTACGTATTGACGGAATGAAAAACGCGTGCTATTATGAAAATATGATATTCAGGAACGGTGGGATGGACATGGATCGTAATTTTTGAAGGGAAATCGACGAACTGAGGCGGGAGATTGAGGTATTGAAGCGGATGCGCTCGAAAGAGCGGCCGCCCGAGCCTCCTGTCCCGGAGTCGTCTGCCCCAGGCAAGGATATTGTAACGCTGAAAAACGCGCATGCGGACGCACGGCTGAGCGCGTTGATGGAGGAGCTGTGCGAAAAAGCGTCTGCCGACGGGGATACCGGCGCGGTGACGTATCTGGGCGTGTTTGCGTCCGGCGGGCGGCAGTCAAACTGGGTTTCGCACGAAGTATCCACGAACAGGCTGCTCGGGCTCATTGAAGGCGACACGGCGGCAAAGGTGCTCGCGTGCATGGGATCGAGCGATCGGCTCAGAATGCTGCTTGCGCTTTTGCGCGGCCCCTGCACGGTTTCCCACCTTGTGGAGGTGTGCGGCTTTTCCTCGACCGGGCAAGCCTATCACCACCTCAACTCCCTTCTGGCCGCCGATCTTGTGGAGGAGGATGGACGCGAGCGGGGCGTCTATGTCGTTCGGCCGCTCCGCGTGCAGGGCATCATCATGATGCTCGCGGGCGTGTGCGACATGCTGGATGCGCAGGAGCGCACCTGACAGAACCGAATCGCGCGGAACAGGATAACTTCCATGCGCGGTGCTATTATAGAAGGAAACGCGCACAGGAGGGAGATGTATGGACGATGGGCGAAGGCCGACGCACGCCGCGACGATTTGGATTGCGCAGGAGATGGTCGACTTTATCGAGGATCGCCTGCTGGAGGAACTGAGCCCGGCTGTGGTCGCCGCGCATTTTCACATATCCGTGGCTTCCGTCGGTGCGGTTTTCAAGATTGCGTTCGATTTGTCGATTATGGAGTATGTGCGCCGCCGCCGTCTCTCGCGCGCGGCGGAAGAGCTCCAGAAGACCCGCATCCGCATCATCGACCTCGCGTACAAGTATGGATATGAGACGCCCGAGGCATTTACAAAGGCATTTACGCGCTTTCACGGCTATCCGCCGGGGGTGGTGCGCAGATTATACTCGCGCATGCGCTGCTTTTATCCGCTCGCCATTCGCGTGGAGCTGTGCGGCGGATTTGAGAAGCCGACAAGAATGGATCGTGAAAGACGGGAAAAGCAAGGCGAAATCGGTTATCATGGGATTATGCGCGAAAGGAGGGGGATGACAATGAAGCAAGAAGAGAATCGGTACAGTCTGCATCTTGCGGACATGAGCAATCGGCTGATTTGGGAAGTGCTGCTTGCGCTCTCGAAGGAACTCGACCGTGCGGGCATACCCCACAAGGTGGACGGGAAAACAATGATCTTTGCACACGGGCTGGAATTTGAGCTCGACAAGATCTGCCTGACTTTCCAATGGAGCGATCAATCCCTGGTAAAAAGTCACTTTGGACATGCGGGGGAAATCAAAGCGACAACGCATCCCGGTTTTCGGTATTTTGATACATCACGCGGAGGCGTTACGGTGCGCTGCATGTTCTATGAGGGAGATTCCCTGTATCGCAACGCAGACATCGTAAACGTGGACGGACAGGAGTTGCGCGTACAGTCGTTGGAATTCTATCTTGAAAACGCCGAACCGAAGGATGAATTCTACGAGATGGTCGAGCGGCATCTGACCCCGAAAACTTAACGCTGGTATCGCCAACCGAACGAACTTCCCCGCACACGTAATCTGTCGAGGAGAGTAGAGGAGGCGATTGACTTGAAAAAGAATTTTGACGAGGAAACGCGCAAGCTGATGGGAGAGAAACGCGCCGCGGAGACATTGCTCTCGTATCTGGTCGCGCTGCTGTACGCCGCCGTGGCGGCGGTGGCGGCCATGGCCGGGCGGGAAATGATCGAAGCTGTGGCGCGGAAGATCGTTTTCGGCATGGAGCTTCAAACGAACCAGTATTCGGGGTTCATGCGGATTTCAACCATCGGCGGCATGGGGCTCATGGTGATCCTCTGGCTGGGCACGTTTCTGATCGTCTGGCACCGGGTGGAACGGGCGGATTCCATGCGCGGACGACTTCTGACCGGTACACGCTGGATCGCGGGCGCGGCGGTTCTGTACCTGATTTTTGCCGTTACACAGCTTGCCGTCGCGGGCTATTGGCCGCTCCTGTCCGGCGCGGCCTAGCGCAATCCCCGGAAATACCGAGAAGCCCGGCGCGTCTTTTCGTCCAATGCGGCGTCGCTTTCGGCTTGACGTAGCTCTACTACGCCTGCGCTCCGACGCCGAGGTGCGCCGAAGGTCGTCGGCACGGTTGCCGCGCGAGGCTGGTTTGCTGTCTGCAAACCAGCCTCGTTAAACGAAAAAGGCGCCGCGTCCTCCGTCGGCCATTGGACTTCACAGGTGATTCGTCAGCCGGACGGCGGATCGTACGTCCAGCCGTGGTCATCGTGGTAAATCATAAGCTTTGTCATGCCGCCGTCCACAGGGAGCACCTGCCCGGTGATGTACGAGCTTTCCGCCGAACAGAGGAACAGCACGGCGTCCGCAATGTCCGCGGGGACGCCGACCCGGCCCACGGGCTGCTGGCGCGCGTCGGCGGAGGAGAAGCTCGAACCCGTGGTATCGATCCAGCCGGGCGCGACGGCGTTTACCCGGGCCTTGCCTGCAAGCGTCACCGCAAGGGCGTGGGTTAGGGCCGTGATCCCGCCCTTGGCGGCGGAGTAGCTCTCGGTGTTCGGCTGGCTCATGAGATACCGGGTCGAGGAGATGTTCACCACCGCGCCGCCGGGGTGGAAGGAGGCGGCGAAGAGCTTGGTCAGATAGTAGGGGGCGGTCACGCCCACCCGGAGCGCGTAATTAAAGTCCTCGTAGGAGCAGCGGTCGAGCCCGCCTTTGGAAAGCATGGCATTGTTGACGAGAAAGTCGATTTTGCCGTGCTTTTTCAGTACCTTTTGAGCAAACGCCTCGAGAACCTTCTCGTCCGCGAGGTCGCCCACAAAGAAATCGTTGGGCAAAAGGTCGATGTCGCAGACCTCCGCGCCCCGGGCGGCAAACGCTTCTGCAATGCTCTTCCCGATGCCCCGCGCGCCGCCGGTGACGACCGCGATCTTGCCTTCAAAGTTCATTCGGTGCCTCCCTACGGAATGACGCACTCGATTTCGCGCTCGAGCGCCCGCGCGATGTTGCGCCAGCGGGCGGTCTGCTCGCTGTCATAGAGCACGGGCAAAAAGCCGAGCTTCAGATAGATTTTGATGGACGCGAGGCGGAAATTGTCCGTGGTCAGGTACATGGTGTCCGCGCCGTGCCGGAGGGAATAGTTGATGGCCGCCCTGCACACCGCGAGGCCCACGCCGCGCCCGGAAAAGCCCCAGCGCGTTCCGAACATGCACAGCGTCGACGAGCGGGAATAATCCCAGTCCACGTACGGGTAGGCGCGTCCGAGCTGGACGGAAACGGTGGAAATGAGGTCCCCGTCGCCCGTCTCTGCGAAGAGGATGCCGTCGTCCCGGATCAGGGGATCGCCGCGCATTTCCCGCTCGAACCGATCCCGCGGCCAGAGGCCGCCGTTGATCGATTCGCAGCACACGGCCCAGCTGTCGGCGAACCGCTCGGGCTCGATGCCCAGCGTCGTGGGATTGACGATTCTGAAGTGCGGCGCGCCCGCCTGCAGAGGCCCGCACTTGAGGCGCATGAAAAGCTGATTCACGTTTGCCACCTCACTCCGGTTTCGCCTAGAGCAATCCCGAGAAATACCGGGAAGCCAAGCGCGTCTTTTCGCCCAATGCGGCGCCGCTTTCGGCCTGACGTTGCGCTGCTATGCCCGCGCCGCGGCTCCTTGCTTTGAACGAAAACCCGCGTCCGTTCTTCTCTCGGTATTTCCGCGTCTTGCCCTAAGGCCGCGCGCGCACGGCCGGGGTTCAACATTCTGAGCCGGGCGGGGAGCGTCCCCGAAGGCATATGCCCGCCGATCTTGGCCGTGCGCATCGTCGATCCTCCGTCCGTCTTCTCGATCACCCGAATACCATTATAATATGAAAAATGTGGATTGTAAACAAAGCGCCGCCTCAAAAAGAGACGGCGCATCCTGCCGTTATTCCGGCTCGACCGAATGCACGATGTTCGTCGAATGGCTGGCGATGCGTTCCAGGGAGGCCAGCATGTTCGTGAACACGATGCCCGTATGCGGCCTGCACAGCTCCTCCTGGAGTCTCTTGATGTGGTTGTCCGTATATTCCTTGAGCATGCGCTCGACCTCGTGCTTCATGTCAGACGTTTCGGGAACGAGGGAGAGGTCTCTGGTGCTGAAGATTTCGAGACTCTGCCTGAGAAGCTGCGTCGTCTTGCCGGAGATGAGCTTCAGCTCCGCCAGCGCCTCGGGCGTCAGCCGCTCCTTGACGTCGATGAGCCCGACGGCGGACTCCGCGATGTTCTCGGCGCGGTCGCCGATTCGCTCAAGGTCGATGATCACGTGGTGGAAGCCGCCCAGCCGCTGCAAATCCTCGTCGGGAAGCTCCGCGCCCCGGAAGGTGATCAGGTATTTGGTGATGCTATCGCTCAAAAAGTCGATGGTTTTTTCCACCTCGATCACCTTGCGCACCTTTGCTTCGTCGAGGGTAAAGAAGGCGTCAAGGGCGGCGGTGAAGTTGTCGAGCGTGATGGTGCCCATGCGCCCGAGTTCCTTCTGGGTCTGCGTCAGCATGATGGCGGGGGTCTGGGCAATGCGCTCGTCGAGATAGATGAGCTTCTTTTCAATTTCGCCCGGCTTCTTCTTTTCGGGGATGATGAGCGAAACGAGCTTCACCATCTGGCTTGCGAAGGGCAGGACGAGGATGGTGATGGAGACGTTGAAAATCGTATGGAAGTTCGCGATCTGGCGCGAAACATTGTCGGGGGAGAGAAGCTGGATGTCGTCGATGATGGCGGGGAAAATCGCAAGAAACGCCAGGTATACGATTGTGCCGATGATGTTGAAGATGAGGTGGATGCCGGCCGTGCGCTTGGAGTTGGTGGAAGTGCCGATGGCCGAGAGCACGGCGGTGATGCAGGTGCCGATGTTCTGACCGAGCACGATGTAAACGGCCGAGTCGAGCTGAATCAGCCCCATGAGCGCCAGCGCCTGCAAAATGCCGATGGAGGCGGAGGAGCTTTGAATGATCGCGGTCACGCCCGCACCGACCAGCACGCCGATGAGAGGGGATTTGAAGTTCACGATCAGATGCTTGAACGTCTCGTTGCTGCGGAGCGGCACCATCGATTCGGACATCAGCGTAAGGCCCACGAACAGCATGCCGAAGCCGAGCACGATTCCGCCGAAACGATTGAGTTTTCGCTGCTTGAGAAAGGCGGTCATCACGACGCCGAGGAAAAGAATGATGGGCGCGATGTCGGAAAGTTTGAAGGCGATCAGCTGCGCGGTGATCGTGGTACCGATGTTGGCGCCCATGATGACGCCCGTCGCCTGCAGAAGCGTCATGAGGCCGGCGTTGACAAAGCCGACAACCATGACCGTCGTCGCGGAGGAACTTTGAATGATCGCAGTTACGCCGGCGCCCACGGCAATTGCCTTCAGGCGCTTATTGGTCAGCATTTCGAGGACGCGTCGCATTCGGTCGCCGGCCATTGTCTCGAGGCTGTCGGACATCATCTTCATGCCGTACAGGAACAGACCGAGGCCGCCGAGCAGCGAGAATACCATCAATAAGCTCATGTGACTCCCCTATGCTTCTCCTGGATTTCCGCCTTCCTTGGCGAATTGTCAAGAAATATTATAATATAGATCAAGGAAATCTACAACAGCGGCAGGGGGAACGGTCTGTTAAATGAAACTTAGGAAATTTTTGAGGGCGGGACGCGTGTCTTTTGCTGCCGCTGCAGCTTTTGGGTCGCGCAATGGCATTTGTTGGGCAATCAACACGCAAAAGAACCGCCGCCGCGCGCCGCGCGCAACCGGTCAGAAGCCGCGCCGGATCAGGAGGCGCGCGCGAAGCAGGGAAGCCGCTCCGCCATACAGGAGGCACCAGGCGCACAGGAGGGGCGCGTAGCCGCGTGGGAAGGTGTCCGCCCGGCCCGCGCGCGCGATCAGGTCGTAAAGCGGCGGAAGCGCGGGGCGCAGGAAGACGGGCAGGCCCATCATTCCGCCCGCCAGCCCCAGAAGGCTTAGGAAGATGCAGGCGAGGTAAGCAACCTTCCGGTCGCGCACGAGGCGCGGATGGAACAGGCCGCCAAAGCCGCCGCCCGCGAGGGAGGCCGCGGCATGCACGGCGAGCGCGGGAATGACGTCCCCCGCTTCGAGCGGGCGGATGAACAGCCCGCGCCGGAAAAGGCTCCACAGTGCGGGGAACGCCACCAGAAAGGCGCCGCAGGCCGCGCAGACGAGCAGCGTCGCAACCGCCTGCGCCCAGAGAAAGCGCCGGACGCCGGACTTAACGCAGAGAATTTGAATGAGAATGGGTTCCTCTCCCCATGCGCGCGAAAGGCCAATCCAGGCGGAAACCGCGAACGCGACCACGGTGGAGAGGGCGAAGGAGCTGACCATGTCCACGGGCGCAATGGCGTAGAAGATGAGGGGATACCCGATGAGCAGGAGCAGGGGCAGAATGATTTTGCCGGCGCGCAGGTAAACCCGCAGCTCCAGGAAGGCGCACAGAAAGGCCTTACGCATGGACGGTGCCCTCCCTTCCCGGGCATGCCCCGCTGCCGTACAGGGCGCACCGTGCGCAGAGGCACGCGTCCTGACCGCAATCGCGCCGGGTCAGCGCGCCGTTTTCCAGAGTCAGCGCCCGCCCGCCAAGGGCAAGCACGAGCGCGGGATCGTGGCACGCGACGAGGACGGCCGTTCCGTTCTCCATCATGGCGCGCACCTCACGGCAAAAGACCTGGCGGGAGGTCTCGTCCTGTCCCGAGACAGGCTCGTCCAGCAGGAGCAGCTCCGTCTGCGCGGCCAGTGCCTGAACCGCCGCGACCTTCGAGAGCATTCCCTTCGAAAAATGACGGATCGGTTCGTTCCTGGCGTCCCCGAGGCCCATTTCCCGGGCGAGGAGCTCGGCGTCCGCGCCATTGATGCGTCGGAGCGCGTCAAGAAGGGTGGACAGCCTGAGATCGACGCGGGGGAACGTGTCGGGCACGTATTCCGGCCGGGCGGACGCGCGCATGAACCCGGCGGACGGGGGCGTCAGTCCCGCCGCGACGCGCAGCAGAGTGCTCTTTCCGCTGCCGTTGGGTCCCATGACAGCGAGGCATTCGCCGGCGTTCAGGGAGAGGGAGACATCCCGCAGCACGGCATGTTTGCCGTATCGCTTGGCGATGTGTTCCATGGTCAGGACCGTCGTCATGGGCATTCCTCCGATTCGGCGCATCTTTGCGCAGGATTTGCATATGCAGCGCGGTGCGGATTCTGTTTCGGCCTTCCGTTAAAACACAGCGACCGATATGTGCCCATCGTTTTCCAACGAATTGAGGACCCTGATTTTTTGAACGTCGCTGAGTCCGTCAATCGGGAAATAGCCGTATTCGGAATGTTCTTCGCTGAGCCTGATTTCTTTATTTTGCGGTAATTTGCATCTGAAAATGCCGACCTGGGCATTGAATTCCGTATGATAATACAACCCTGTAAACGCTTGAATTTCAACGTTTACGCCCAGTTCTTCCAGGCATTCGCGCGCGATTGCCTGATAAATTGTCTCGCCAATCTCTACGCCCCCGCCGGGCAATCCCCACCGCTTGTCCGTATAGGTCTGCTTGAGCAACAGAACTTCACCTTGTTCATGAAAGATGGCGGCATGAACACTGAACCGATATGTCGTGCGAAAACCCATTTCATTCCCTCCCGCGGATTCAGGAGTCTCCCGTAAATCCTTGTTTGTTGTCGCCCAAATCATCGCTTGGCCGCAACCACCATCCGCATCATATCACAAAACCCGTCCGTGTGAAACAAAAACCGCCGCCAACTGGCGGCGACGGTTTTTCTTGTGAGCACAGCCGGTCAGCAGTTGTCGCACTGGGCGACCAACGCGTCGAGCGCATCGCAGCAAATGGAATCGCAGGACAGGCAGCCCACGATCTTGTTGCCGGAGATGACCGCCACGCAGGGCGTCTCGCAGACGTTCAGCCGCTGGGCGATGCCGTTTGACTTGTAGACGTCCGCCTTGATGAGCTTCAGCGCGAGGTGATCCTGGCCGTACTTTTCCACCTGGCCGAGCACCTCGCGGTCGCCCGCGACGGCGGCGTTGTAGACGTAGACAAGCCTGGTGTCCTCACCCATGACCTGATTTTTGAAGATCTCGCTTTCGGCGATGTACTTCTCCGCGGCGTATCCGGCGATGGCGCCGTCGCCCACGGCGGTGGCCACCTGTTTCAGGAACTTGTCGCGCACGTCGCCCGCGCAGAAGACGCCGGGGATCTTCGTCTCCATGCGCTCGTTTGTGAGGACGTAGCCGCCGCGGTTCATGTCGATCATGCCCTTGAAAAGCTCCGTGTTCGGGAGATACCCGATGAAGACGAAGCAGGTATCCACCGGGACGTCGACGATCCCGCCCGTCTTGGAATTTTTGAGCCCCACCGCGCGCAGATGCTCGTCGTCGCCCCGGAACTCCGCAACCGTGGTGTTCCACATAAATTCCATCTTTTCGTTCTTGAACGCCTCCGCCTTGGCAATCTCGTTGCAGTCCATGATGCCCTCATCGTGGAGCACGGACACGATGACCTTCTTGGCGAACTTGGTCAGGAACATGCCCTCCTCAATGGCCGCGTCGCCGCTGCCCACCACCAGCACGGTCTTGCCGGTATTGGCCGCCGCGTCGCAGGTGGCGCAGAAGGAGATGCCTTTGTCGTAGAGGTACTTCGCCTCGTTCTCGGCGCCCGTGAGCCGGGGTTTTCCGCCGGAAGCGATGATGACGACCTTGCAGTGGAACTCGTTGCGGAAGGTTTCCACCACCTTGTCCTCACCCTCCAGGGAGACCGCCTTCACGTCGGTGAGCTTGAAATCCACGCCGAATTTCTTGGCCTGCTTCTGGAAAAGCTCCATGAGGCCCAGACCCGTATTCCCCGCGGGGAAGCCGGGATAATTTTCGATCTCGTTTGTGTAGGTGGCGAGGCCGCCCACCAGCGCCTTTTCAATGATGAGGGTTTTCAGCCGCGCGCGGCCGCAGTAGATGCCGGCCGTGAGGCCGGCCGCGCCGCCGCCGATGATGACGACGTCGTAATTCTCAACCTTTTTCTGCATGTCGGTTCCTTTCTGTTACATGAAGAATTTCGCGAGGAGCTTGCTGCCGATGAACGCGCCGACCAGAAGGAACAGCGCGAACACCCAGCCCGAAAGGGACAGGGAAGCGATGCCGCTGAACAGTGCGCCGATGTTGCAGCCGCCCGCCAGCCGCGCGCCGTAGCCCATGAGGAGGCCGCCCAAAACGGCGGCGACGACCTGCTTGACGGACTTGATTTTCTTGAACTTGAACTGGGACGCCAGAAGCGTCGCAAGCAATGCGCCGAAGATGATGCCGAAGTTCAGCATGCTCCCGGTGTGGTTCAGAATGCCGGCGTCAAGGGTGGATTGCGCCCCCGAGGAGGAAAAGTAGTACCACTTGTCCACGCTTCCGCCAAACAGCCGGTAAATCCACGCACCCCAGTTTGCGAAGGTTCCGGACACGCCCCAGGGATTTCCGGAATAGGCGAACAGCGCGATCTGCATGAGGGCGAGAAGCACGGCGCCGGTGATATAGGTAAAGGGATTTTTAAAAACCATTTTATAATAACGGTTTTTGCTGATCTTCTCCCACAACTGCTTCACAGTTTGCTACCTTCCTTTCATGGCCCGGATGTCAAAAGTCCGCCTCCCCCGCCAACGGGAAAACCGCGCGGAGGCCGGAAACGGACGTTCGACATCCTCGACCCTTTGGGGGTTCAGGTCACCTCGGGGTGATTCGTTACTTTTCGATGATGACGTCCCACTCGCCGTCGTCCACTTCTTCCACTTCCACGTTCCAGCCCTGCTTGCGCGCCCACTCGGGCACGTTCTTCATGGCGCAGCTGTGGTCGATGTGCACGATCAGCACGTCGCCCGCCGACAGGGTCGCCATTTTCTTCTCCGCCTTCATCAGCGGCACCGGGCAAGCCTCGCCCATGCAATCCAATTCAAATTCACCCATTATCAAGTCCTCCTTACAAAATCGTTCCTATGACAGACGGACCGGTGTCATTCCTCGTCCGCGGTGCCCATTTTTCTGCGCTCCCAAAGATCCGCCGCGATGTACAGGCAGGCGATGATGAGAAGCTGAATCACGATGGCCCCGAACCAGCCGAACACGTCGGGCAGGAAAACCTTGGGGGCGTCCGCGATGAAGTTGACCGTCCACCAGCCCATGTCGTGCGCGCCCCAGAGGGAACCGATCACGAAAAAGCCGAGCGCCAGAAGCTGCATCCAGAAGCCTTCGCCCACGCGCATCAACGTGCCCGACGCGCAGCCGCCCGCGATCACCATGCCGATGCCGAACATCACGCCGCCGATCGCCGTCGCGAGACTGATGGGCATGACGTAGCTTTGGCCGGGGATCGAAAGCCCGTTGGCAAAATAGCCGTACTTGATGGCCGTCAGGCCGATCGAGGCGATGGCGAAGGCGATGAGAACCGCCTTTGTGAGGGACGTCGAGCCGGTGATGCAGGGATCGCGCAGGGAGGCGGTGAAACAGAAGCGCGCCTTTTGCAGAATGAAGCCGAAGCACGAGCCGAACAGCCAGAACATGGCCACCGCGTCCGAGACAAACGTTGCCAGAACGACGCCTGCTGCGATCATCAGAATGAGAACCAGAAGGCCGATCGGCAACTGGTTCTTCTTTTTCTTTTTGGTTGCCCGGGGCGTTCTGGTCCTTGCGGTGGCGGTTGACGTTTCAGACATATTGGCACCTCCATGCCGCCCGACCGCGCCTGCGCGTCTCCGGCGGCTTCCTCAATATTTTCATTATACCATGTGCGTTCCTGAATTCAGTATTGAAGTTCCTTTTACTGTATTAGAGTAATTTATCACCGTCTGATATAATAACAGTGGATGGCCGGCCTTCGGGGTGCTATAATGAAAGTTGATGGTGCCGATTCCGAAAACGGCGGAGGTCACAAAAGCGTGTGAGGGAGGGAAGGGAATCATGCAGCTGGAACATCTCGCCCTGTTCCTGAAAATCGCCCAGGAAAAGAGCATTTCCAAGGTCGCAAGCCTGTCCTACATATCTCAGCCCGCGCTGAGTCTTCAAATGCAGAAGATTGAGGAATCCCTGGGCTGCCGCCTGTTTGAGCGCAGCAATCGGGGAATTCAATTGACGGACGCCGGCAATATAACAAAAAGATATGCCGAACAGCTCATCGATACCTATGACCGGTTCCAGGAGGAGCTTCAGAACCTCCGAAACAACAGCGAAACCTGCCGCGTGGCGGCCACCCAGGTGGCGGCAAACTACGCGATTCCCTGCGCCCTGGTCAAGGCGAAGAACAAGTTTCCGCACTACACATTTTCCCTGTCCTCCATGCCCTCCCGGGAGGTCATCCGCCAGGTGCTTGAGGATCAGGCGGACGTGGGCTTCGTCGTCGGCGTGACCAAAAAGCAGGAACTTCTTTGCAAGAACGTCTTTTCGGATCAGATCGTCCTGGTGGCGGCCGCCGGATACGCGGTGCCGGACAGCCTGTCCATCGACAAGCTCAAGCTCCAGCCGCTGGTGCTGCTCGACGAAAGCTACAGCTCCTACCGCCTGATGGCGGAGCAGCTCAAGAGCATGGATTATGATATTTCGGAATTCAATGTGCTCTATCACATGGATTCCACCGAATCCGTCAAGTCGATGGTCATGAGCGGCCATGGGCTTACGTTTTTGCCCTATATGGCCGTGAAAAAAGAGATTTACCTGCAGCAGCTCAAGATCGTGGAGACGGAAAATTTCTGCCTGCGCTACGACGTGTCCATCGTCTACAAGCAGAAGACGGAAAACCGCTGCCATCAGATGGGGATGGTGAAACGGTACTTTGAAAACATGGTGCCCACGACCATCTGTTAGCCGCCGTTTTTTTCCGCCGGAAAGATGCTCACTTCCCAAATGCCGCTCATGGGCTCAACGATGCGAAGGGGATAGCCTTTCTTTCGGCAGTAAGAGATGAGGGACTGGCAGGTGCAGCTGTGATCCGTGACGATCATGACGCCGCCGCCGCTTTTCAGCGTCGCTTCCAGTGACTGGAGCTTCATCAAGGGGACGGGGCAGATGTCTCCCAGACAATCGATTTTTTTCATGGCAGCCTCCTTGGCTTATTCTATCACGCGGGGGAAACGAGGACAAGCATGATCTCATTTTATCCGGATCACCGCGATGAAGCCATGGCCCGGTCGGTGGCGGACGCCGTCCGCCGCGGATTGTTTTCGGGCGGGCATTACACCGGCTTGGTGGAGGAACTGTTTCAAAAGCACATGGGCGCGGCGCGGGCGCTTCTCACGCCCAGCTGCACGGCGGCCCTTCACATGGCGCTCAGGCTCGTTCCCATCCGTCCCGGAGACGAAGTAATCCTCCCTTCCTATAATTTCCCGGCCGCGGCAAACGCGGTTCTTCTCTGCGGGGCAACGCCCGTCTTTTGCGACATCGATCCGCGCACGCAGAACATTTCCGTTTCGGACGCGGCGGCCCGGGTCACCCAAAGGACGAAGGCCGTCGTGTGCGTCCACTACGCGGCGGTGGGCTGCGACATGGACGGCCTTTCCGCCCTGTGCCGGGCAAACGGCCTGACGCTCATCGAGGACGCCGCGCAGGCGGTGGGCGCGACGCAAAACGGCAGGCACCTCGGCGCCCTTTCCCGCTTCGGCTGCTACAGCTTCCATGCCACAAAGGTGTTTTCAAGCGGCGAGGGCGGCGCTTTGGTCTACGGCGAGGCGGACGCGGCGCGCGCGGCCGTTTACCGGGACAACGGCACCGACCGGGAGGCGTTCCTCCGGGGCCGGCGCTCGTCCTACGCGTGGCAGGGGACGGGCGAAAGCATGCGCATGTCCGAGCTCGCGGCGGCGGCACTCCACCCGCAGCTTCTCAGGCGGGCGGAGATCATCGGGAAAAGGCTTTCCATTCATGCCGCCTATGACGAGGCGTTCCGCCCGGCGGCGGCGCGGGAGTGGATCGCGCCGATGTTCGTCCCGTCAGGCTGCGTACCCAACGGGCACATCTATTACGTTCGCCTGCGGGACGAGGCGGCGCGGGTGCGCGTGGGGCGGGCGCTGGGCGAAAAGGGCATCCCGGCACTGACCCACTATGTGCCCCTGCACCTTTCGCCCATGGGCCGGGCGCTGGGGTACGCGCCGGGCTTGCTGCCCGAAAGCGCGAAGGCCCACGAAACCCTCCTGCGCCTGCCGATCCACGAGGAAATGACACCCGACCAGGCGTTTTTTGTGGCGGAAACCCTCGCAAAGGCGGCGGATGCGTGAAGCTGGGCGTCGTGATTCCCGTGTTCCGCCCGGGGGACGAGCTGGAACGCGTGGTGACGGACCTCCGCATCTTCGCGCGGGCGCGGGGAATCCGCCTGAAGGTCGTGCTGGTGGAGGATGCGGGCGGGGGCGCGGAAGCGGTTCGCGCCCTGGTCCGGCGGCATTCGGGGGTGACGGGCGTGCTGCTTCACAAAAACGTCGGCCAGCAGAGGGCGACGTACCTCGGGCTTACCCGTCTGCCGGACTGCGACGCCATCGTCACAATGGACCAGGACGGCGCGCATCCCGCGGCTTTGCTGGCCGACATGCTCGCGCGCATTCGGGAAGGCGCCGACCTCTGCTACGCGGTTCCCGTCCAGGCGGGGCTTTCCGCGTTTCGCAGGATGGGGGCCGCGCTGCGGGATGTGCTGTTCACCCTGTCGACGAACAAGCCCCGGGGCGTCCGGGTGGGCGCGTACCGCGCCATGACCGGGGCACTTGCGCGGCGCATCGCCCCGGAACCGGACGGCTACATTTACCTGTCCGCTGCGGCGTTTCGCCACAAGCCGCGGGCGGTGTCGATCTGCTACGACGCGGCGCCCGCGAAGTCTTCATCATATACGCCGTGGAAGCGCATCCGACTCTACGGCGGGCTGCTTCTCCATTATTCGCCGCTGCGGGTTCTTTGCCGCGGAAGGAAGCCGAAGCCGCCCTGCCGCGTTACCGTGCTGCCCGGAAAGGGGTTCCTATGAAGACCGTTTTGCTTTTGGGCGGGTCGAACATTCAGATGAGCGCCGCCCTGCGCCTGAAGGAAATGGGTTGCCGGCTGATTCTGGCGGATTATACGAAAAGTCCGCCCGCCGCCGCCGTGGCGGATGTGCATGTCCCCATCAGTACGTTCGACGTCGACGCCTGCGTCCGGGCGGCGCGGGAATATGGGGCGGACGCCGTCCTCACCACCGGCACCGACCAGCCGGTGTACACCGCCGCCCGAGTGGCGGACGCGTTGGGGCTGCCTTCGCCCATCTCTGTGGAAACCGCCTTCAGGGCCACCAACAAGCGCGCCATGAAGGAGGCCTTTCTGCGCTTCGGCGTGCCCTGCGTCCCGTCCGCGTTTTTGAAGGAAGGGGAGGGGCCGGGTGTGCTTTCCGCCCTCGAACCGCCTCTGGTCATAAAACCCCTCGATTCCCAGGGACAGCGGGGCATCTTCAAGGTGGAGAGCGCGGAGCAGGCCGTCTTGCGCCTGCCGCAAACGCTCTCCTTTTCCCGGGCGCGGGAGGCGCTGGTGGAGCGATATTACCCTTCCGACGAGCTGACCTACTCCTGCTTCGTCCGGGATGGCGCCGTTGTTCCGCTGACCCTTACCGACCGACAGCTGGTGAATGATCCCACTCACATCGGCGTATGCGCTGCCCATCGTTATCCCAGCGTCCACGCGGCGCGGGAGCCGGAGGTGCGGAAAATCGCCGAACGGGTGGCGCGGGCGCTGGGCGTCACCGCCGGGCCGCTGTACATCCAGCTTCTCGTGGGAGAGCGGGGAATCTTGGTTAACGAGGCCGCGTGCCGCATCGGCGGCGCGTTCGAGGATTTCTTCGTTCCCTATGTAACGGGGTTCGGCCTTCTGGACGCAGTCATCCGGCTCGCGCTGGGGGAAAACCCGGATTTATCGGCCGCGCCGCGCGACGAAGG
>JAEYRW010000040.1 GCA_023435435.1 Bacillota bacterium
TTTCCCCGTCCTGCGTAATCTGGTCACGGACGCGGGGGCGGGGGTGTGGTAGGATTGGGTGCGAGATTGTTGAAAGGAAGTCGAGGCTTTTGTTTTTTTCGAGAAAGGCGACCGATGAGAACGCAAATGAGAAGAAGGCGCTGGTGGTGAATGTGGCGCGCTGTCCGCAGAACCATCCGTGCCCGTCGATCCGGGTTTGTCCCACAAACGCGCTGACCCAGAAGGGGTTTCAGGCGCCGGACGTGGACCAGGAAAAGTGCGTGGCGTGCGGCAAATGCGTACGCTATTGCCCCATGCGCGCCCTGACGCTGCAATGAAGAATTTTTAACAAACCCGGGTACGTACATGGCGCCGCAAAAGGAAAGCCGCCCCGATGCGGGGCGGCGCCTTTGCTTACGGGTGCGCGCTTAGCCTTCGATCCTCTTTCCGAGGGCCTCGAGCTGATCGTACATTTCCTTGGGCATCTTGCCGTCGAAGGTCTTGTAGTACTCCTTAATGGACTCGTACTCCTTCTTCCAGGCGTCCTTGTCCACCGCGAGGAGGGTTTCGACGGTGGCATCGCTGATGTCGAGGCCGGAAACGTCGAGGTCTTCCTTCTTGGGCAGATAGCCGATGACGGTCTTGACAGGCTCGACCTCACCCGAAACGCGCTGGCAGATCCACTTGAGCACGCGGCTGTTGTCGCCGTAGCCCGGCCACAGGAACTTGCCGTCCTGCTTGCGGAACCAGTTGACGTAGAAGATCTTCGGGAGCTTGGACGCCTCGGTGGCCTCGCCGATGTCGAGCCAGTGCTGGAAGTAATCGGTCACGTTGTAGCCGATGAACGGCAGCATCGCGAAGGGATCGCGGCGCACCTGGCCGATGTTGGCGGAAATGGCGGCGGCGGTGATCTCGCTTCCCATGATGGAGCCGAGGAACACGCCGTGCTTCCAGTCGAAGGACTCATGCACCAGCGGGATGGTGGAGGGCCTGCGTCCGCCGATCAGAATCGCGGAAATCGGCACGCCGTTGGGATCTTCCCACTCGGGCGCGATGGCCGGGCACTGAACCGCGGGGGCGGTGAACCGGGCATTGGGATGCGCGGCGGGCGTCCCGCTCGCGGGCGTCCAGTCGTTGCCCTTCCAGTCGACGAGGTGATCGGGCGCGGGGGTGCCGATGCCCTCCCACCACACGTCTCCGTCGTCGGTGAGCGCGACGTTGGTGAAGATGGTATTCTTCTCGATGCTGTGCATCGCGTTGGGGTTGGACTCCATGTTGGTGCCCGGCGCCACGCCGAAGAAACCGGCTTCGGGGTTGATGGCGTAGAGGCGGCCGTCCTTGCCGAACTTCATCCAGGCGATGTCGTCGCCCACGGTCTCAACCTTCCAGCCGGGGATGGTCGGAATGAGCATCGCCAGGTTGGTCTTGCCGCAAGCGGACGGGAACGCGCCGGTGATATACTTCACATCGCCCTTGGGATCGGTGAGCCGGAGCACCAGCATGTGCTCGGCCATCCAGCCTTCGTCGCGGGCCTGGGCAGAGGCGATGCGCAGCGCGAAGCACTTTTTGCCAAGCAGCGCGTTTCCGCCGTAGCCGGAGCCGTAGGACCAGATGGTGCGGTCCTCGGGGAAGTGGCTGATGTACTTCTGCTCAATGGGCGCGCAGGGCCAGGAAACGTCCTTCTGGCCGGGTTCGAGGGGCGCGCCGACGGAATGGAGGCAGGGCACGAATTCGCCGTCATCGCCCAGAACCTTCAAAACCTCATCGCCGATGCGGGTCATGATCCGCATGTTGACGACGACGTAGGGGCTGTCGGTGATCTCGACGCCGATCTTGGAGATGGGGGAACCCACCGGGCCCATGGAGAAGGGAATGACGTACATCGTGCGGCCCTTCATGCAGCCGGCGTAAAGCCCGGTCATGGTCTTTTTGAGCTCGACCGGGTCGATCCAGTTGTTGGTGATGCCCGCGTCCTCCTTCTTTTTGGAGGCAATGAACGTCCTGTTCTCAACGCGCGCGACGTCCGAAGGATCGCTCCTGAAGAGGACGCAGCCGGGACGCTTTTCCGGGTTCAGCCGAACGCAGGCGCCGGACGCAACCATTTCTTCGATGAGACGGTCGTACTCTTCCTGAGAGCCGGTGCACCAATATACCGCATCAGGCGTGCACAGGGTCTTGATTTCGTCGATCCACTGAAGCAGCTTCTTGTTCTGAGTCATTTATGATCGCTCCTTTTCGTGCTATATCCGATCCTGTCCATTATAGCATACTTTGCCGCCGAATACAAAGAAGAATTGGAAAATTCACTTAAAGGCCGCGCGGGCGTTGGCATGCCGCCATTCCGAGATATTCATAACCCGGCGCGATACGCCGTGATTTTACATTTCTCGCCCTTTATTTTGCAATTTTCCGGTGCCCCAAAGCGCAAACCCGGCGGCCGCCCGCGCCAGGCGTATGCCTACACGATGCCCTGGGCCATCATGGCCTCCGCGACCTTCATAAACCCGGCGATGTTCGCCCCGACGACGTAATTGCCGGGATGCCCGTATTCGGCGGCGGCGCTGTGGGCACGCAGGTGGATGTTGGACATGATGGACCGGAGGGTCTCGTCGACCTCGTCGAAGGTCCAGCTGAGGCGCTGGGCGTTCTGGCTCATTTCAAGGCCGGAGGTGGCGACGCCGCCCGCGTTGGCCGCCTTGCCGGGGATGAAGACGACGCCCTTTTCGAGAAAAAACTCGGTGGCGGGGATTGTGGCGGGCATGTTCGCGCCCTCAGCCACCAGAAAGACACCGTTTTTGACGAGCGTCTTTGCGTCGTCCAAATCCAGCTCGTTCTGTGTGGCGCAGGGCAGCGCGATGTCGCACGGAACCGCCCAGATGCCCTTGCCCCCGTGGTACTCGGCCCGGGGCCGCGCGTCGGCGTACGCGGAAAGGCGTCCGCGCCGGACTTCCTTGATTTCCTTGATCACGCAAAGATCGATTCCGTCCGGATCGTAGATCCAGCCGGTGGAATCGCTCATGGCGACCACCCTGGCGTCCAGCGCCTGGGCCTTTTCGCACGCGTAGATGGCCACGTTGCCCGCGCCGGAAATGACGACGGTCTTGCCCTCGAGCGTCTCGCCGCGCACGGCGAGCGCCTCGCGCGCGATGTACACGAGCCCGTAGCCCGTGGCCTGCTTGCGCACCAGCGAGCCGCCGTAGGTGAGTCCCTTTCCGGTCAAAATGCCCGCATAGCGTCCGGTGATGTGCCGGTACTGGCCGTAGAGATAGCCGATCTCCCGCGCGCCGACGCCGATGTCGCCCGCGGGCACGTCCAGATCCACGCCGATGTGGCGGTACAGCTCCGTCATGAAGCTTTGGCAGAACGCCATGACTTCCCGGTCGCTTTTGCCCTTTGGATCGAAATCGCTGCCGCCCTTGCCGCCGCCCATGGGAAGCCCCGTCAGGCTGTTTTTGAACGTCTGCTCAAAGGCGAGGGCCTTTACGATGGAAAGATTGACCGTGGGATGCAGGCGCAATCCACCCTTATACGGCCCGATGGCGGAATTGAACTGCACGCGGAAGCCCCGGTTGACCTGAACCCGTCCCGCGTCGTCCACCCAGGGCACCCGGAAACTCACCACGCGCTCCGGCTCCACCAGGCGTTCCAGAAGGCCCCACCGCTCGAATTCAGGGTGCGCTTCAAACACCGGCGCGATGGCCTCCAGAACCTCCGTCGCCGCCTGCATGAACTCGCGCTCGTTGTGATCCTTCGCAATCAGTTTTTCCAGAATGGAGCCGACGTAAGACATGGGATATTCCTCCTTTTCCCGACGCGTCGGGGAATAAAACGATTATAACGGGACGGTATGCAAAAAGCAATCGAAATTACGTAAATGAACAACAAGTATGCTAAAATGATTGCAAGATATGCGGTATAAATCGTATAATAGCAAATGTATATATGTAAAAAACGCGAAAAATAAATAAGGATTGGCGGAGGATGAAAGGCATGTTCTACGTCTGCGGAAGGTGCGGCGCGTATACGCCGGAGAAAATCATTCGGGACGGAGGAAGCGAGATGTGCTGTCCCGCGTGCGGCTTTGTTTCGTCCATCCGGCGTGCGCCGCTCTTTCTCCTGACGGGCGCCAGCGGCGCGGGCAAGTCCACCGTCGCGGCGGAGCTGTTCGCGCGCAGGACGCGCTACATCGTGATGGAAGGAGATATCCTCTGGTGCGGGCCCTTCACCGAGCCGGAAAACCATTATGCCGCCCTGCGCGACATCTGGCTCAGGATGTGTGTCAACATTTCCCAGAACGGTGATCCCGTGCTGCTCGCCGGCTGCGCCATGCCCGAGGATTACGCGGGGCGTCCCGCCGCGCGGTATTTCAGCGCCATCGAATGCATCGCGCTGGTGTGCGAACCGGAGGAACTGGCGCGCCGGCTGCGCGCGCGTCCGGCGTGGCGCGCATCGGGCGGCGAAGCGGTGATCGAGGGCGCGACCGCGTTCAACGCGGCGCTGCTTTCCCGCGCGGACATCCGCAAGATCGATACCACGAAGAAAAAGATCGAAGAAGCCTGTGCGGCGGTGGACGCATTCATTTTGCGAAAAATGAACCCTTGACTTTGACGCCGCGTCGTACCTTATCATGATCGTCGGAGGGAGGCGGACCATGGAAGAACTTCACACCATCACCCAGGTGACCCGGGCGTTCGGCATCACCACGCGGATGCTGCGCTATTACGAGGAAATCGGGCTTTTGCGGAGCGAGCGGATCGACGGCTACGCCTACCGGGCGTATGGCCCGGCGGCGCTGGCGCGGCTTCGGCAGATTCTGTTCCTTAAAAAGCTGCGCATCCCCCTTCGGCAGATCGCGGAGCTGTTGGAGGGCGCGGACGCGCGGCGCGCCGTGACCATCGTGGAGGAAAATCTCCGGAAGATCGACGAGGAGGCGCAGGCGCTGGAAACCGTCCGCGGCGTGCTCGCGCGCTTCCGCGCGCTGCTGCTTACCGCGCCCCGTGGAGAAGCGTTCACGGACGAATCCCTGAACGCGCTGGTGGCCCAGCTCCCCGTTCCGAAAACGAATTTGAAGGGGGAAAGCGACATGGAAGAACTCAACAGGGCGTCCGAGCGGCTTGAACGGCTGACGGACCGGGACGTGCGCATCGTCTACCTGCCGCCCGCGACGGTGGCGGCCTATCAGTACGAGGGCGACGAGCCGGAATGGCACGTGAGCAGGGTTGTCGACGCGTTCGCGCGGGAGGCAAGGCTGTCGGAGATCAAGCCGGATGTTCGCCACTATGGCTTCAACGCGCCCAATCCGGTGGATGAGACGAACGCCCACGGCTATGAAATGTGGTTGACCACCCCGGACGATATGGACGTGCCCGCGCCGCTTGTCAAAAAGACGTTCCCGGGCGGGCTTTACGCGGCGCGCGCGATTCCCTTCGGCGCGTTCGAGGAGTGGGACAAGCTGTTTCGCTGGGTTTCCGAAAGCGAGGCATACGAATACCGGGGCGATTGGAAGGGCGCGAACATGTTCGGCTGCCTCGAGGAACACCTCAATTACGTGAACCACTACATGCTCGACAACCCCGAGCCGGAAGGCATGCAGCTCGACCTGCTCGTCCCTGTAAAGCCGAAAGGGGAAAATGCGTGACGAGCGAAGGACCCATGTTTGCGCCCATGCGCGCATCCGATGTGCCCGTCCTGACACCGGTCATGAAGCGCGCCTTCGACGACGATTCCCGGCTGTTCTTCGGGAAACCCGCCGGCGGCCCGCCCGGCTACGACGACGGGCGCTTTCTCACGAAGTGGGGTGTCGAATCGGGCGCGAAGGCGTTCCGCATCGATCTGGACGGCACGCCGGTGGGCGGGATGATCCTGTTTGTGGACGAGAAAAGCCTGCGCGGCTTTCTGGGCTGTCTGTTCGTCGACGCGGACAAGATCGGCAGGGGCATCGGCGCCGCCGCGTGGCGCTTCGCGGAAGAAACGTTTCCGTGGATCAAGGTCTGGGAGACGGAGACGCCCGCCGTTTCCTACCGCAACCACCGGTTCTACATCAATAAATGCGGCTTTCAGGTCTACGCCGTCGAGGGCGGCGCGGACCGGTACGCGGCGCAGTTTAAGCTCCGAAAGGTTTTGAAGCCGTGAAAAAAGCTCCCCCTCCGCGAAGGAAGGGGAGCCCTTTTCCGCAAATGCGGCAGTGATTACTTGATTTCGACGGTGGCGCCAACCTCGGCGAACTTCTTCTTGATCTCCTCGGCGGCTTCCTTGGTGACGGCCTCTTTGAGGGTCTTGGGGGCGCCGTCCACCAGGTCCTTGGCTTCCTTGAGGCCCAGGCCGGAAACGACTTCGCGCACGACCTTGATGACCTTGATCTTCTCGGAACCGACGTCCTTCAGGATGACGTCGAACTCGGTCTTCTCTTCCTCGACGGCGGCGGCGGCAACGGGGCCGGCGGCGGCGGCGGGGGCGGCGGCGGAAACGCCGAACTTCTCTTCCATTTCCTTGACGAGGTCGGCCAGCTCAAGGATCGTCATGGACTCAATAGCGGAAATGATCTCTTCGCGATTCATGATATTACCTCCATATTACTTGTGGGATTCTGTCCGGCCGATTATTCCTCGCCGGCCTTCTGTTTGCGGATTGCCTCGATGAGGTAGACGAACTTGGAGACCGCGCTCATCATGCTGCCCATGATCTTGGCGATGAGCACCTCGCGGGAGGGCAGATCGGCCAGCGCCACGACACCGGATTCGTCGAGATACGCGCCGTCCAGCACGCCGCACTTGATCTTGAGCTTCTTGGTCTTGTCCATGAAGGTCTTGACGACCTTCGCGGGCGCGATCATGTCGGTGTAGCAGAAGGCGACCGCGGTGGGGCCCTTCAGATGTTCCTCCATGGAGCCCGCGTAGGCCGCATCCTTCACGGCCAGATCGATCATGGTGTTCTTGAGAACCGCGTACTCGCAACCGGCCTTGCGGAATTCCACGCGCAGCGCGGTATCCTCGGCGACGGTCAGGCCGCGGTAATCGACGAGCACCGCGCACTGGGCGCGCTGAAACTTGTCCTTGATTTCCGCGACGACGGCCTTTTTCATTTCCTGATTGTTGGACATTTTATAAACACCTCTCATTCCCGTCCGGAGTGACGGCAAAAAATACCCCCTGCGCATAGGGCGCAGGGGTGGTGTCAAACACAATCCCTTGCGCCTCGGCGAGCAACCCTTTCGGGTTTTATGCTCCGCACTCGCTGTCTCAGGCACAGACGGCTTTCAAGCCGAGTGTTATTATAGCAAGGGGTAACGAGTATGTCAAGTTATTTTCCGGGGCGAAGAATCAGGAGCGGCAAAATTGCCGCCAGCATCGAAAAAGGCAGAGCCACTGGACGTACAGCATTTCTGCCGACGCCCCGGCGGGCGGAGGCCCCCCCAGCCGCAGCGCCGTGGAGATTTGCTTTTTTGAGAGGAACCGGCCCGCCCCCACCCGGACAAACGCGGAAAATGCCGCGCGTTCGTCGCGCGCGAGGTCGGGCGCGTCCCGGCGCGCGAGGTGCAAAAGCACGCAATCAGCCCGCGGCATGGGGTGAAAGTCCGTCCGGGCAAAATGGTACGCCATCGAAAGCTCAAAAAAAGGCTTGAGAGAGAGGGACATGGCCGTCTCTCGGGGCGTGCCGAGGAACCGCTTGGCCGCGCCCTTTTCAACCACCAGCCACATTTCCTTGGGCGGGTTGGGCGCTGCGGCGAGCTTTCTGACGATGGCGGTGGTGATGGAAAAAGGGATGTTCGAAAACACCTTGTAATCGCCCCGCGCGGGCAGGGTCGCGGCAAGGAAGTCGCCCGGGACGAGTCTCAGATTTTCGCGCCCGCCCAGGCTTTGTTGAAGCGTTTCCGCGAGATGCGGGTCGATCTCGTAAGCCGTGACTTCCCCGCACGCATCCAGAAGAACGCGGGTGATGTGCCCCTTGCCCGCGCCAATTTCGAGCACATGGTCAGCCTCTGCGATTGTCGTGCGTGTGATGATGCGGCGGATGGTCCTTTGACAGGTCAGGAAGTTCTGGGAGACCGAATAAGAAACCGCGCGTTTTGCGGGCATGAAAAAAACACCTCTTTGCATCGTTCTGATCGCAAGAAAGGTGCGCCAAGCGGGGCTTTTTCAAAGCCCCCTTCAGCACACCGATCCTACCGAAGCCGAACGAAACAAGTACACATGAGGTGTTCTTTGGCCTCCTTCGATTGTTGGCGCAAGTATACCACGCGCCACGCCGCGCGTCAAGACAGCGCTTTTTTGAGCGTCTCCCGCACCGCGCCCGCGCCTTCCCGCATTTGCGCAAGGTACCCGAGCACCTTCTCCGCGATCCCGGCCTCGTAAAGGTCGATGCCGAAGACGCCGGCGTCGCGGCAGATGTCCGCCGCCGAAAGGCTCGTCAGTTCGTGCAGGCGCGGGTCGTCCGAAAGCTTCATGCAGTTGCCCGCGTCGTCCGTGGCGTCCAGATACCTCAGCCAGCCCGCCAGCGCCAGGGGGATGCCCGTAAGCGTCTCCGCGTCGCCGCGCGAAACATGCGCCTTGACGGTCTCGCCGAAGCGGATGGCCACCTTCTGGGAGGTATCCGTGGCGATGCGCTGGGGCGTGTCGGGCAAGAAGGGATTCGGAAAGCGGTCGTTTACCACTTCATCCAGAAACGATTTGGGCGAAATGATCCCCGGGTCGGGGGAGACGGGCAGTCCTTCCCCGTAGCCGATGCACCGGATCAGCTTCGCAAGCTCCGGGTCGTGGGTCTCCTTCCAGATGGCGTCGTAGCCCAGGAGGCACCCGAACACTGCCAGCGCCGTGTGCAGCGGGTTCAGGCAAACCGTGACCTTCATGCGCTCGACCTTTGAGACGGTTTCCCGGGGTGCGAAGTACATGCCGACCTTTTCAAGGGGCGGCCGCCCGGCGGGGAACGCGTCCTCGATGACCAGGTATTCCTTTTCCTCGGCGTTCACGAAGGGGGCCACATGGGTGCCGCGCGGCGTAACCACGGCGGCGATGCCCTCGAAGCCGTCCTCCTCCAGCACCGCCAGCACCCGCGCGTCCGGGCGCGGTGTGATCTTGTCGATCATCGTCCACGGGAACGCGACCTTTTTTTCGATGTAATCGGTCAGCGCGGCATCGCCCGCCGCCAGATCCAGCATCGCGGCCTTGAGCTTGTCGCCGTTCTGCGAGCAGTTGTCCATGCTCACCAGAGAAACCGGCGCGCCGCACGTCCGCATCCGGCGGGAAAGCAGGTACGCCACCTGCCCCATGAGGGATTCCGCCTCCGCGAGGGGCCGTCCCAGGTCCCGCTCATAGGACATGCGCGCATAGCCCTTTTCGGTGACGGTGAACGTCGCCATCTGAAGAGATTCCGCCTCGAACACCGCAATCGCCCGCGCAAGCCCTGCACCCTCCAGCGCGTGCGCCTCCGCCACCGACGCCACCAGATGCTTCTCCATCGTTCCGTCCGCCTTCAGAAGCACGCAAAGCGACAGATTGTCAAACGGCTGATACGCGCAGCCCGGCGTCTCCGAGCCCTTGCCCGCGAACGCCACGATGCCCGTCCCGTAAAGCCCCTTGTTCAATAATTCCTGGTGCGCCCGCGCCACGTGCGCGCGGAATATGTTCCCGGGTCCAAAGTGCGCCCATTGGGGCTTTTCCCGCGTCAGCGCCCGCATCCGCGCCACATTGTATTCCGGAACGGCATACCCCTTCTCCCGAAGCGCGCCCGGATTTTTCAAAACATCGTCATTCAGCTTCATTGCATACACCTCTCTTGCATGATTATACCACACCGGGCACAGGGAAGGCAACGGAGAACGGCTGGGGGCGCCGCCCCCTTTGGAATCCCGGACTGGGGAAAAAAAGCAAACGCGGCGGGGGGGGGGGGG
>JAEYRW010000048.1 GCA_023435435.1 Bacillota bacterium
CTTGGCCCCTTGGCCCCTTGGCCCCTTGGCCCCTTGGCCCCGAATGATTATACGCCCCTGCCCGCACTGTCAAGCAATCCGCGCAGCACACAAAAACTTAAAATAAGTGCAACAAATCGGACCACGGGCCACGGGCCACGGGCCACGGGCCACGGGCCACGAACGATTGGGTTTCTTCCCCGCGCCCTGTCAATCCCTCTCCGCCCCGCGCAAAAGTTTAACATCATGCGCGTGCGGCGATGGGCGCGCGGGATTCTCCTACAATTCCGGCCAATTGAAATAAAGCTCCTCGAAGCGAAGCGGCATCGCGTCCCCTTCGGTGAGATCGACAATCTCCGCCGCGATTCTTTCCTCGTCCGCGCAGCGGATCACATAGGTGACGGTCACAACGTCGGTAAACGATTTGTCCTCCACGATCACGGGCGCTGCGTCCAGATACCGCTCGAGGCGCCCCAGCATGGGGTATTTTACGTCCACCAGATACCGCGCCGTGGGGTGCATAACGCCCACGCCGCAGCCATCGAGGGCCAGCGCCGCGGCTTTTGCGTACGCGCGCACCAGCCCGCCCGCGCCGAGGAGAATCCCGCCGAAGTAGCGCGTCACCACCACGCACAGGTTCGTAACCGCGCGGGCCTTCAGGACCTCAATGATAGGCATGCCCGCCGTGCCGCCCGGCTCGCCGTCGTCGGAATAGCGCATGACACCCATGTTCTCGCCGATGATATAGGCGTAGCAGTTGTGGCTCGCGTCCCTGTAGGCCGCACGCGTTTCCGCGAGGAAGGAGAGCGCGGCTTCCTCTGTCCCGCAGGGGCAACCGTGGCCGATGAAACGGGATTTATTGACGCAAAACTCATCCGACGCGCGCCGGATGAGCGTTTTGTAGGGTTTCACAGCTTGATTTCGGGCTTTTCCATCCCGCCGCGGTGGGCGATGTCCCACGTGAGCGTCGTCACCGTCGCATAGCCCTGCTTGCAGATGATGTAGTCGCTCTCGGGATCGGTGATGGGCACGTTCTCTCCGTCGATGAGCCAATAATAGTCGAATTCGTAAGGCGCGCGGCGCTTTTCGTACTTTGCCTCGCCAAGGAACACCGGCGCGAGCTTCGCCCGGCGCACGCCCTTGATCTCGCCGTAGGAAAGCGGCGGCACGTTGAGGTTGTAGACCACGCCCTGGGGAAGGGGATGCGCCACAGCCCAGTCTATGAAATTGGCCGAGAGCCGGGCCGCATGGGAGAAATCCTTCATGGTGAAGCTGTCGAGGGAGGTCGCGATGGCGGGGCAGCCGCACATGGCCGCCTCCATCGCCGCGCCCACCGTTCCCGAATACACGCATGCGCCGCCCATATTCGCACCCTTGTTGATGCCGGAGACGGTCATGTCCACCTCATAATTGAGAAGGAACAGCCCGAGCCGCGCGCAGTCGGCGGGGGTGCCGTCGATGGCGTAGCCCCTGACGCCGTCCTCTTCAAACGCGTGGGTCTTCAGGGGGCTCGTGATCGTAAACGAGTGGCTCGCTGCGCTCCGTTCCCGGTCGGGGGCGCACACCGTCACCTCGTGCCCCCGCGCCTGAAGCTCCTTTGCCATGGCAAAGAGCCCCGGCGCGCGGTATCCGTCGTCGTTGACCAGCATAATCCTCATTCTTACACCTTCAGGACGAACCGATGGTACGTCTTCTTGCCCTTGCGGACGACGATTCCCTCGCCCGCGAGCATTTCCTTCGTGATACGGAAATCGGTATTGGAGATTTTCTCCTCGCCGACGGTGACGCCGCCCTGTTCCACGGCCTTGCGCGCCTCGCCGTTGGACTTGCACATGCCCGACCGTGCCATGAGCGCGATGAGCCTGGCTTCCTCCGCGAGTTCGCCCTCGGTGATCTCCGTGGTGGGCACGGACCCGGCCATGTTCGCCGCGCCGAAGAGCGCTTCCGCGGCTTCCCGGGCGGCCTGCGCCTCCGCTTCGCCGTGGATGAGCTTTGTGACCTCAAACGCCAATACGCGCTTGGCTTCGTTGATTTCACTGCCCTCGAGGGCGCCGAGGCGGCGCACTTCGTCCATGGGCAGGAACGTCAGAAGCGCGAGGGTCTTTTCGACGTCCGCGTCGTCGATGTTGCGCCAGTACTGGTAAAACTCGTAGGGCGTGGTCTTTTCAGGGTCGAGCCAGAGGGCGCCCTTCTCCGTCTTACCCATTTTCCTCCCGTCGGAAGTAAGGAGCAACTGGTAGGTGAGGGCGAACGCCTCCTTCTGGTCCTTCCTGCGGATGAGATCGGCGCCCGCGAGCATGTTCGACCACTGATCGTCGCCGCCCGCCTGAAGCGTACAGCCGTAGCGGTGGAAGAGCTCAAGAAAGTCGTAGGACTGCATGATCATGTAGTTGAACTCGAGGAACGTAAGACCCTTTTCCAGTCGCTGTTTGTAGCACTCGGCGGTGAGCATGCGGTTGACGGAGAACAGCGAGCCCACGTCGCGCAGGAAATCCACATAGTTGAGGTGCCGAAGCCAGTCGGCGTTGTTGGCCAGTATCGCGCCGTTGGGCTTTTCGGGGTCAAAATCCAAAAAACGCTCCATCTGCTTTTTGATTTTCAGGGCGTTTTCGTCGATCTGCTCGACAGTGAGCATCCTTCGCATGTCGGTCTTTCCGGAAGGATCGCCCACCATGGCCGTGCCCGCGCCCATGAGCGCGATGGGCCTGTGCCCCGCCCGCTGCATGTGCGCCATGGCGATGATCGGGATGTAGTGGCCGATGGTGAGGCTGTCGGCGGTGGGGTCAAAGCCCGTGTAGAACGTGACCATGCCCGCGTCGAACGCCTTGTAGAGGTCGTCCTCGAAGGTGATCTGTTTTAGAAACCCGCGCTCCTTGAGCGTATCCAGTATGTGCATTTGATTAACCCTCCCTGATGGCGTCCGCCAGGCATGCCATGCCCTTTACGATGGCGGGCACCTCGGCGTTTGAGAAATTGAGGCGCATTGTGTTTTCGTGGCCGCCCTCCGGATAGAAGAAGGTGCCGGGCACGAACGCCACGGATTTCTCGATGGCCCGGGTCAGCACGTCCCGGGCGTTCATTGCTTCCGGGAGCGCCGCCCAGACGAACAGGCCGCCCTCGGGCGTCGTGTGGGTGGTGCCCGCCGGGAAATCCTTGAAGGCGTCGAGCATGGCGTCCAGCTGCTTTTTATAATTGACGCAGATCCGCTCGATGTGCGGGCCGAGCAGTCCGCGCCGGATATACTCGTCGACGATGGCCTGATTGAGAAGCGGAGAATGGACGTCCGAGGACTGCTTTCCGATGATGAGCTTGCGCATGAGTACCTCATTGGTCACCACCGCGCAGCCCACCCGCATGCCGGGCGAGATGAGCTTTGAATAGCTCGAGAGATACACCACCCAGTCGCCCTCGTCATACGTCTTGATGGCCGGGAGCGCCTCGCCCGCGTACCGGAGGTCGCGGTAAGGATCGTCCTCGGCGAGGATGACGCCGTATTTGTTGGCAAGCTCTGCCAGCTTGGGCCGGCGCTCCGCCGAGAGGGTGATGCCCGTGGGATTCTGGAACGTCGGAATGATGTACATGATCTTCGGCTTGTGCTTTTTGATCAGTTCCTCCGCCGCCTCCGGAATGACGCCCTTATCGTCCGTGGGGATGGCCACGATGTTCGCGCCGTAGATGTTCATGGTCTGAAGCGCGCCCAGAAAGGTCGGACTTTCCGCAAGGATGGTGTCTCCCGGTTCGATGACCGCCCTCAAGAGCAGGTCAAACGCCTGGGTCGAGCCCTGGGTGGGCAGAATCTGATCCGGCGCCGCATGCACGCCGCAGCTTTTGAGAAATTCCGCAGTGGATTCCCGGAGCGTCTGGATGCCCTCGGTGCCGCCGTACTGCAAAAGCTTCGTGCCGTATTTTTTGAGAACGTCCACGGCAATTTCGCCCACGACGTCCGGCTCCAGCGCGGAATCCGAAGGATTCCCGCCCGCGAAGGAGATCATCCCGGGCTTACCCATGAGCTTGAACACCTCGCGGATTGCGGAACCCGTGATCGGCTTCATGTTCGAGGCGATGATCGCGTCCGTCATCAACATATCCGTACCTCCCGAAAAAAATAACGCCCTCCCACCGGGGAAGGCGGCAATGCCCGCTGTACCACTTCCGTTTACCGCACGCCGCGGCCTCTTAAGCGCTGTATCGGGCGCGCCCCGGAACGGACTACTGCTCCTTCGCCCGCTCGGCTCCGGGATGTATTCGCGGCCGCGCTTCGTCCCCCTCGCACCAACCGGAGGCTCTCTTGACCCGCTCCTGCCCGCTACTTCTTCCCATCATCGCTATTTTGGTCAATATAACATGAAAACAAATCAATGTCAAGCGAAGAATCGGAGGTGGACAGGGCCAACGCATGAATGAAGAATCTATTACGCCGATCCGACAGATGTACTCCCAAACGACGCATCTGGCTCAACAAAGTGGTAAGCACCATCCTCACTGCAGGGAATTCTGTGGGAAATAAAGTCGTTTTGTGTGCGTTCGTCAGAGCATCTTCAATGAATCGTAATTCATGCGTTGGCCCCGCGGAGGTGGAGGAGGCGGGGGAACGCCGGGGGGCACCGTCCCTGGACCCCCGCCAAAGG
>JAEYRW010000052.1 GCA_023435435.1 Bacillota bacterium
GTTCCCCGCCGCTTATTCCATCTCCGTGAGGAGGATCTCCCGCGCCTTCTGGGCGGGATCGTCGGGGAGATAGACGGTTTTGAGTTCCCACGGGGTAAGGGTCAGGGGGAAGGCGCGGCCCGCGAGCTTCAGATCGATTTGGGTCTCGACGGATTTGCCCTGGGTTTCGGTGAAGCGCAGGACGTGGCCCGCGCCGTCCTCGGCACGCTTGAGGGCGCCGACGGAGATGTTGGCGGGCAGCGCGCCGATGCCCTCGGAGACCGGGCCGAGGGGGCCTTCGTGGTAGGTTTCCACCATGGAAATCAGGGGCGTGTTGAACACTTCGCCCCGGCGCGCGAGATTCTTTTTGCGCCAGCAGCCGCCGTGGGGCACGAGCGCGAGGCGGAGCTCCTGCTCGCCCATGTCCATGTGGCGGCAGTCGGCGTCGCGATGCTCCTGACCGAAATGGTCGGCGTAGATGGACGTGTTGGCGAGGGTTACGCGCAGCTCCGCACCGGGCGCGGAGAAGGAATACTTGGAATCGTTGAGCACGGCCAGGCCGCCCTTTTCTCCGGTGAGGCCCATCCAGCGCTGTGCGGTCTCCTCACAGCCATCGCAGGGCCGCTCAATGACGCCGTAGGCGATTTCAGCCCGGGCGACGGGGGATTCGGCGGCCACCGGGAAGCAGAGCTTCGCCATGCGGAACTTTTCGCCCATGTCCAGACGGGCGGAGATTTCCACCTGATCGTCATCCGCGCCCAGCGCGTACTCGGCGATGAACGCGGAGGTATTGTACCTGGTGGTCACCCGCAGCCTGGCGCGCACCGGGCCGGTCTCCAGAAGCTCGAAGGTGGGATCGCCGAAGTCGCCCTTGGGCCCATCGAATTTGAACTCCATGTGCGCCCAAGTGTCGGCGAACTCGTTGTCGAACAGCCGCAGCTTCGCCGGGCCGGAAAGCGCCTCGAAGCCGGCGGCCTTGTCAAAGAGGCTGACGATGGCGCCCGTCGCCGGGTCGAATCGGATGGCGACCTTGTCGTTTTCGAGGGAATGCTCGTCCGCCTTGAGCGCGGACGCGGCCTCCATGCGGTCGCCCTTGAGGAACACCCAGTACAGCCGGTGTCCGTAGGCGGGCACCTCGGCTTCGATGATGCTGTCCCACTTGTCCTTGTTGTTCGTGCGCGAGGCGCGGACGGTCTGGACGGGAATTTCGGTGCCGGCCTCGTCGGTGGCGCGGGGAACCACCCCGAAGAGCTGCACGGCGGACTTGACGGGGTAGGCGTGGGGATTGAAGACCACAAGCGGCGTGCCCAGGCCGTTTGCCTCCCAGAGCCGGGAGCTCATTTCCTTGGTACGCACGCGGCCGGGCGCGCCCTGAATGGTATCCACCTTCCAGCTCATGGCCTGCACGGCGGCATTCTGCTCCCGCGCCGCGATGGAGATTGCCTCGCCCAGCTGGCTGCGCATGTCCTCGTATGCCTCGCGGATGGAGCAGCCGCACATGACGTCGTGGAACTGGTTGAACATAAGGTTGTGCCAGCCCTGGGTCATCCGCCCCGCCGGGCGGCCGACGAGCGACATTCCGATGACGCCCATGGTTTCGGCGGAGAACAGCGCGCTTTCCGCCTTTCGGTTATACTTTTTGACCAGGGAGGTGGCGGAATAGCAGCCGCTGGCGTGGTGCTGCATCTCGTTCTTCCACACGGGGACCTCGATGCCCTTCACGGAATCGAAGTACTCGTCCGGCGAGGAGAACACGACCCCGGCCTCGGGATGCGCGGTCTGGTATTCGTGAATGGCATTGATGTTGGAGATGGTCGGCCCGCCGCCGTGGTTGCCCACGCCGTAGAAGCACATCATGGGATAGCCCTTCTCGGCCTCGATGGCCAGGGCGTTCTCGATGTCCTTGTCGCAGCTGCCGAAGGGCGCGGAGTAGGCGTCCGGGATGCGGAAGGTGCGCACACCGGAGCCGTCCGGAGAAACCCAATCGAACAGCCAGCCGGGAATGTCGGGATTTTCATGGACGCCGGGGCGCATCATGACATAGTTTTCGACGCCCGCGCGCTGAAAGATCTGCGGGAACATGCCATTGTGGCCGAAGGAGTCCACGTTGTAGGCGGTTTTCGCCACCACGCCGAACTTTTCCTTGAAATAGCGCTGGCTGTAGAGAAACTGGCGCGCGAAGGACTCGCCCGAGGGCATGTTGCAGTCGGGCTGAATCCACATGCCGCCCACCACGCGCCAGCGGCCCTCGGCAATGCGCTTCTTCATTTCGGCAAACATGGGCGGGTCGTTTTCCTCCACCCAGCGGTAGTAGTCCGCGCACGCGCAGGTGAAGATGAAATCGTCCGATTCCGAAATGCGGTCCAGCGCCGAGCGGAAGGTTGCCTTGACCTCCTGATACCCCTCCTGCCACAGCCATAGCCACACGGGGTCGATGTGGGCGTTTCCGATCATGTGGATCATGTCTTTTCCCTCTCTTTGCCTATTCGCTGAAAAACGCGGCTTCGACCTCCGCGCACAAACGATGGTAGAGCTTCAGGTGTTCTTCCTGCACCTTGTAGGTCTCGCGCTCGGGCACGTCCAGAAGCACGTCGCAGAACTGTGCGAGCTGCCCGCCGCCCGCGCCCGTAAGGCCGACGACCCGCGCGCCCTTCAAACGGGCTGCCCTGGCGGCGTTAATCACGTTCTTTGCGTTGCCGGACGTGGTGATGCCGATGAGCACGTCGCCGGGGTTCGCGTAGCAGAGCGCCTGCTGGGCATAGACATACTCGCCGCCCAGATCGTTGGCCACCGCCGAGATGATGGCCGACTGGGCCGTCAAGTCGATGGCCGGGAGCCCCATCTGAAGGGGCATGGAAAGCGCCGCCTGCCAGTCCGCCGGAAGGGGACGCTTCTTGAGGAAGCCTTTCACCAGCTCGCCCACGATGTGCCCGCTGTCGGCGGACGAACCGCCGTTGCCGCAGACGAGCACCTTGCCGCCGTTTGCGTAGCACGCGACGAGGAGGTCGCGGGCCGATTCGAATGTGTCTCTCATTTTCCCTCCGTGGCGCGGTCAAACGCGGCGCGGATTTCCCCGCGCGCGGCCGTGCCGGTCTGTCCAATTTTCTGAATGGTGACGGACGAGGCGAGCGTCGCCACCGCGATGGCGGTTTCCTTCCCCGCGCCGCCCGCCAGGGCCGCCGTAAACGCGGAAAGGAAGGTGTCCCCCGCGCCGCAGATGTCAATTTCCCCCGAAACGGGCACCGCGCCGAAGCGCCGGACGCTTTCCCCGGAGACGTACGCGCAGCCGCTGCCGCCCAATGTCACGAGCACGTCCGCGCCCGTCTTTTCAGAGAGCAGCCGCGCGGCTTCCTCATACCCGTCCGCCGGAATGCCCGTCGCCCGGGAGAGTTCCACCTCGTTGGGCTTCAGAATCGCGTCCCGGTAAAGCCCGATGCGGTCGCGGCTGTCCACCACCACGGTGAGGCCCGCCGCCGCCAGGGCGTTGATCTTTTCCCGCACCCGGGGCGTGACGACACCCACCGCCATTTGATCCGAGACGCAGAGGGCGTCGAGGCAGGCCGCCTCCTTTTCCAAGGCGGCGATGAGCGCGTCCTCGCACGTCCGCGTCAGGGGCCGCGTGTTGACAAAGTCCAGCCGCGGGTCCTCGTACACCACGTCCGAGATGCCGGTGCGCAGGGGCTTGATGTAGGCGTTGGTGGTGATGTCCGGGGAGACGATCACCGCGTCCGTCGAGATGCCGCGCAGCCCGAGCTCCTTTTGCAGAAGCGTGCCGCGCCAGTCGTCGCCGAGGACGCTGAGCACCGTGAGATTTTGGGGTTCCAGTGCGCGGATGTTCGCGGCGGCGTTGCCGCCCGCGCCGGGGGAATAGCGCTCCGCCACCACGGGCAGCGGGAAGTGTGGCGTCTCCCGGGAGAGCTCTGACTTTTTCATGTCCGCCGTCCAGTAGGCGTCCAGGCACATGTCACCGATGAGGCCGACCCGCGCGCGGGAGATGCCGTCCAGGGCGGATGCAATTTCGGTTTTGGAAAACGAAGCGATCTCACGCATCTTCGGTCATCCTCTTGGCGAGTTTTTCGTACAGGCGCGGGATGGTCTCCTGATGGTCGCCCACGAAGTGCCAGCCCTTGCCGCCCCGGCTCACCGGGCGGTTGACGATGTTCTTGCGGGGGCGGTAGTAGTAGAGCGGGTCGTCGTAGCCGATGCTCTTTTTATAGTCGCCAAGGTTGACGAGATCGAAATTGGCGGTGGTGATGTCGAAGGTCGGATGGCCAAGATTGCGGGCGATGGACAGCGCCTTCAGGAAAACCTCCGGGCCGATGACGCCCGAGCCGAAGTTCATGAACACGCCCTTGTCCATGTGCGCAACCGACCAGCACATTTTGTGGAAATCGATGCCGCTGGCCTTGCCGATGGCGCCGAAGTCCACCGTGGGATGCTGGTGGATGATGTCCGTGCCCAAAGCGATGTGGTAGGTGGCCGGGATGTCCAGCTTCCACGCCTGATAGAGCACGCAGTCCTCCCTGTGGGGAAACTTCTCCTGATTTTCGTCGATGTAGCGGGCGAGGGACTCGCCGTAGCCGTAGCCCTTGGCGGCGCCCGCCTGAAGCGCGGCGTTCATCCACGCGCCCGTCTCCTCCCACATGCCGAAGGAACCGTCCTCAATGGCGGTGGGCACGTGCTCGCTGGTGCCGCCCAGATACGCGAGCTCGAAATCGTGGATGGAACACGCGCCGTTGCCAGAAAGGTGGGTGATGAAGCCCAGCCTCATGAGCTCGATGAGGTAGCGGGAAAGCCCGTTTTTGATGACGTGCGCGCCCATGGAAAAGATGAGCTGGGCGCCGCGCGCCCTGGCCTGATACGCCCGCTCGGCGAATTCGTCGAAGCCGTCCGCGTCCCAGGCGGGCGCGGGGTCCACGCCCGGCGTCTTGAGGGTGTCGATCCGAACCAGATTGTGCCGCCCGAAGGCGGTGTTGGTCTTGATGCCCGAAAAATCAAGCTGCATTTCGCGCCGCATGCTCACGCCTCCAGTCCAAGAAAGGTAAGAAGTTCGTTTAAATTCGTGAAATCGCCCGCAACGGCGTCCGCGCCCGCCTTGATCAGCCGCGCCCGCTTCACGGGATTGACGCCCGCGCGCGCCTCCTCGTCCGTCGCCATGCCCAGCGTGCGCGCGCCCGCTTCCTTGCCGAGACGGATTTCCACCTTGCCGTCGCCCACCACGCAGAAATCGTCGCCCGTCAAACCCTCGTCCGAGATGAGCTTTTCGATGACCGCCTCCTTGGAGCAGTTTTCGCTGCCCACGGGCGCGCCCGCGATGAGGGTGAACGCGTCCGCGAGGCCCAGTGCCCCCGCCTCGTTCACCACGTCCGGGTGATCGGTGCCGCTGGCGACGTAGAGCTTCACGCCCCGCGCCCGAAGCGCGTTCAGGAATTGGGCGCTGCCCGCAATGAGGTAGCGGTCGGGGCTTGACCCACCCGCCTTGAGCGCTTCCACCCGCTTGCCCACCTCGGCCATCAGCCGGCGGTTGTACTCCCCTTTGTACCACCAGGGATCGTCGATTGCCGCGGGATTTTCTTTTTTCGCCCGCTGGGCCAGCCACTTCATCTGGTGGATGGTCTGAATTCCCGTGGATTCGTCGATGTAGGCGTCCACTTCGCGCTCCAGCGCCGCGTCCCATGTCCCGCCTGAGATCGTCTCGAGCATCAGAGGCCGCATGACGCGCTCCCAGCCGCAGCGGAGCGTCGAGACCGTGCCGTCAAAATCAAACAATACGGCGCGCACCGGTGTCCGCGCATGGCGGATGTTCAAAATTTCCATTGGGCAATCCTCCGAACAATGATACCAATAGATTCGACGGACGGTCTGCATATCCTCCCGGGGCGAAACAATAAAAACCCGGAGGCGATTGCCCCCGGGCGGTCTTATGCGATTCTGCCTTTGCGGTAGGCGGCAGGCGTCATGTTCATAGCCTTTTTGAAGATGCGGTTGAAGTACGCGGGGTCGGGATAGCCGCAGCGCGCGGCCACGTCCTCGATGGACATGAACGTCGAGGACAGAAGCTCGCAGCCGTGGCGCATCCTCAGGTCGGTTACGTACTGAATAAATGTCGTGTTGAGCTGCTTTCTGAACAGGTGGCAGATGTAGTTTTTGTTAAAGCCCGTGATCTCCGCCAGATCATCGAGCCGCAGCTTCTCGTACGCGTGCTGGCGCACATACTCCAGGATGCGCCCGAACTGGGGATCGACGTTCTCCGCCGCGCTGTCCGAGCGGCTCAAGTCGCTGCTCAAACGCTTTAAGAACGCCTCCAATTCAAGCTTGTCCAGGGGCTTCAAGAAATAATCCGCCACGCCGAGCCGCATGGCCCTGCGCGCACATTCAAAGTCGGGCTGGGAGGAGGCGATGGCAAAGCGGCTGCGCACGCCGGAGACGATGCAGCGCTCGATGAGGTCGAGGCCGGAAAGGCCGGGCATGTTGACGTCGACAAGGGCGAGATCCGGCTGAATCTCCTGTAACTGGGTCAGCGCCGAAACGGCTGACTGAATGTACGCCGATACCTCAAATCCACATTTCGCCCAGTCGACCGAGTGCATCGCGTCGATCGCCGCCCATGGTTCGTCGTCGATCAATACGACGGTATGCATATGGGCACCCCCTTGTGCGTGATTCAGGTTCTCATTTGTTTCATATTCTATCACAAACGCGCGGGCAACCGCAAGCATTAAGCGTGTCAAATCAATAATTTCGACAATAAATACGTAAAAAAACCGCCCAGTTGAGCGGTTTTCACAAATTGTTTTAAAGCGTTTAAGCTTCGAAGAACTCCATGCCCCGGAATTTGGCGAGTTTGTCCGCCAAGAGCGCACGATCGGTGTCCGAGAACGGATTTGCGAGGCATTCGTCGATATGGTCCACGGCGAACTTGAAGCTTTCAAAATTTCCGGGCGGGACGATGGTGTGGACGCCCTTTTCCAGAACGAATTTCATGGCGGAAACGCCGAAGGCGGTGTCATCGTTCTCGATGGGCTTGCACCAGGACTTGGGGAAGTGGGACGACTTGCGCTCCTCGTCGTTGACCCACTTGCGCTCAACGAGGGGCTTCAGGCACAGAATACCCATCTTGCGCTTCTTGGCTTCTTCAATGACGGTGGCACCGAAGCCCTTTTCCATCATCATCAGCCAGTTGAACGGGAACAGCAGCGTATCGAAATCGTAAAGCTTGAGCGCTTCCAGCGCAATCTTCTCGCTGTGGGCGGAGAAGCCGACGTTTTTGATGTGGCCCGCCTTCTTCATCTCGAGCACCATTTCCATGGCGCCGCCCGGCCCGAACGCCAGGTCGATGTCCTCCCGGGTGGTGAGCGCGTGGAGCTGATAGACGTCGAAGTGGTCGGTGTGCAGAAGCTCCATGGATTCCTCGAACTCCCGCGCCGCCTCGTCGCGCTTGCGGCGGTTCGTCTTGCAGGCGAGGTACATGTCCTTCCGGTAGGGCGCGAACGAGTTGCCCATTTTGAGCTGCGCGTCGCCGTACGACGGCGCGACGTCGAAGTAATTGATGCCCTTCTCCACAGCCCACGCAACATACCGGTCCGAGTCTGCCTGCGTTTCGTCCATGGAGACGATTCCGCCGTAGACGACGGGCGATATCTCAAGGCCGGTTCTTCCCAGCGTTACCCTTTTCATCTCTCATGCCCCCTTTTCTGGAATATTATCACACAAACCCCGCGCTGTCAAACAGGACAGGCGGGGGAACGCCGGGGCTCTTTCCCGGACCCCGCTCAAGGGCCTTAGGCCCTTGAGAATCCCATACTGGGTGATAACAGATATGAATCCCGTCGGATCGCCCAAGGCATCCGACGGGCAATATTGGTTTTCCACCCAGCACTCCGTCCGTGGCAGAAGATGTGGAATTCGGCGAGAACCTTTTGGACCTGGCGCGAAACCGGAGCGCGGGCGCAGCCAGGGGCGAAAGGGACCGCCGAAAACGCTGGTTCTGTCGTGGATGGAGTACTGGTCCGGGATTCTCAAGGGACAATGTCCCTTGTGCGGGGGCGGCGCCTTCCCCCGATCAGATGAACAGGTTCACATCGGACTCCTCGGCGTCGCCCAGGTAGGCGCCCACGCCGCCGAGTTCGACGCCGTCGACGAGTTCCTCCTGACGGATGCCCATGACGTCCATGCTCATGGTACAGGCGATCAGGCGGACGCCCGCCGCCCGCGCCTTGCGGATCAGCTCGTCGAGGGAATCGACGTTCTTCTGGCGCATGATGTCGCGCATCATGGCGGAGCCCGCACCCAGCATGTTCATGCGGGAGAGCTTGAGCTTCTTGGTGCCGCGCGGGAGCATGAACCCAAACATCTTCTCCACGAGGGATTTTTCGACGTTCAGCTTCTCAGGCCGCCTGAGGATGGTGAGCCCCCAGAAGGTGAAGAACATGGTGACCTTGCGGCCCATGGCGGCCGCGCCATTGGCGATGATGAAGCTTGCCAGCGCGCGGTCGAGGTCGCCCGAGAACACCACGATGGTCTTGCCGTCCATGGCCTCGCCGTCCGCCGCGCTGGGCGTCGCGTCGCCCTTCATGACCCGGGCAATGTAATCGTTGCCCTTCTTGCCGGAGGAAACGAGGGTGTTGCCGGTCCTTCTGCACCAGGCGTTGATGTCGCGCATGAAGCCAGGGTCGGAGGCGACAACCTCGAGCATGTCGCCCGGCTTCATGTTGTGGATGGCCTCGAACACCTTGGTGATGGGGCCGGGGCACTGCATGCCCACGCAGTCCAGGCGCACGGTCAGAACGCTGGCGGACGGGTCGAGCTTCGCGGCAGCCTTGCTTGCCGTCTTCGCCGCGCTTTTGTAGGCGTCGGGCGCGGGATGGGTCGCCTGATAGTAGCGGGTGCCGCCGGGATAGACCGAGACGTTCTCGAAGCCGTTCAGCCTGAGTACCCGGGCCGAGCTGTGGGCGCGCACGCCCATAGCACAGAAAACCACGATGTGTTTCGACTTGTCAAGCTCCGAAAACCGCTCGCGCAGCGCGCCCTGGGGGATGTGAACCGCGCCGGGCACCTGGAAGGCCGCGACCTCCGCGTCCTCGCGCACGTCGAGCACCTGGATGTTCTCGCCCTTTTCGACCACATCCCAGGGGGCGAAGTCCGAAAGTCCGCGAATGACATTCTGCGCCGCGAAGCCCAGCATGTTCACCGGATCCTTGGCCGAGGAGAAGGGCGGCGCGTAGGCAAGCTCCAGAGAAGTCAGCGCCTCGACGCCGCCGCCCAGCCGGATGGTGGTGGCGATGGTATCGATCCGCTTGTCGACGCCGTCCCGGCCCACGATCTGCGCGCCGAAGAGCTTCTTGCCGTCGGGGGCGAAGATGAGCTTGAGGGTCATCTGCTTCGCGCCGGGATAGTAGGTGGCGTGGGAGTTCTGCATGATGGTGGCGGTCTTGTAGTCCTTGCCCTTTTCAAGGCCGCGCTGCTTCAGCTGCTTTTCGTTGGCGCCGGTGGATGCGCAGGCCAGGTCGAACACCTTGGCCACGGCGGTGCCCAAGGAGCCTTCGTACTTTTCCTCGTAGCCCGCGATGTTGTCCGCGGCGATGCGTCCCTGCCGGTTGGCCGGACCCGCCAGCGGGATCATGGCACGGCCGCCGGAGACGAGGTCGTTGATCTCGACGACGTCGCCCACCGCGTAGATGTCCGGGTCGCTGGTGCGCATGAAATCGTCCACGACAATGCCGCCCCGCTGGTTGACGGTGAGGCCCGCCTCCTTGGCGATCTGGCCGTTGGGGCGCACGCCGATGGCGCACACCGCGAAGTCGGCCTCGATGATGTGGCCGCTGGCGAGCTCCACATTGACGCCCTTGCCGGTGTCGTGGAAGGCCTTGACGCCGTCGCCAAGGCGCAGCTCCACGCCGTTTGCGCGCATTTCGTCCTCGATGAGCAGCGCCATTTCCTTGTCGAAGGGGGCCATGACCTGATCGACCGCCTCGCCAAGCACCACGTCGTAGCCCGCCTCCCGCAGGTTCTCGGCGGTTTCGACGCCGATGAAGCCGCCGCCGATGACGGCCGCCGTGCCCTGACCGGGCTTCACGAGCTTTTTGACCTCGTCCGCGTCCGGCACCGTCCAAAGGGTGCGCACGCGGGGCCCGTCGATGCCGGGGATCGGGGGCTTGAGGGGCGAGGAACCGGTGGCGAGGACGAGCACGTCGTACTCTTCCTCGTATTCGCCGCCGGGGCCCTTGACGGTGACGGTCTTGTCCGCGCGGTTGATCTTCGTCACTTCGCTCATGACGCGCACGTCGAGGTTGAACTTCTCCTTCATGCCCTCGGGGGACTGGAGAAGAAGCGCGTCGCGCGAACGGATTGTGCCGCCTGTGTAGTACGGAAGTCCGCAGTTCGCGTACGAAATGTACGGACCGCGCTCAAACATGATGATTTCAGCTTCCTCGTCCAACCTGCGCAGCCGCGCCGCGCAGCTCGCGCCGCCCGCCACACCGCCAACAATCAGCACTCTTTTGCCCATGATCGAAACCTCCTTATGTGTCGCGCGGCCCGGAGGTCGCGGAGCGTGCCCAACAGATTAATTATAACACTTTTGTCCGAAAATTCAACGTGACTTAATCACACTGACATCGAAAAGAGGGCGACCTCGCCCCCTTTTGACTAATATCGGTTGTCGTAGATGCGCGTGGACTTTTTCTCGCTGCGGGGAAGCTCCCCGACGTCCACCGCCTTGGGCTTGATGGTCAGGCCCACCTTGGATTTGAACGCCGCGCCCACGGCATCCTCCACGGCGGATTTCTCAAACGTCGGCACCGTCTCGAAGAACAGCGTCATTTCGTCCCGGCCCATGAGGTGATCGATCATCACCTGGTATTCGCTGGACACGCCGTCGATGACGCGCAGGACGTCCTCGATCTGGCCGGGATAGATGTTCACGCCCTTGACCTTCACCATGTCGTCCGAGCGGCCGATGATCCGGTCGATGCGCGGGAAGCGCGAACCGCAGGCGCAAGGCTCGGGCACGATGCGGGACAGGTCGTGGGTGCGGTAGCGGAGGAGGGGCGCGCCCTCCTTTTTGAGGGTGGTGATGACGATCTCGCCGATCTCGCCGTCGGGGAGGGTCTTGCCCGTCCTGGGGTCGATAATTTCGAGATAAATGAAGTCGTCCCAATAGTGCATGGGGGTGTCCGCGCCGCAGGAGATGCCGATGCCGGGGCCGTAGATTTCCGTGAGGCCGTAGATGTCGTAAAGCTCCACGCCCAGTTCGTGGGCGATGCGGTCGCGCATCTTGTCGCCCCAGCGCTCCGAGCCGATGACGCCCTTCCTGAGCTTGATCTTGTCCCCCACGCCGCGCTTTTCGATCTCCTCCGCCAGCAGCAGCGCGTAGGAGGAGGTGGCGCAGATGACGGTGGAGCCGAGGTCCATCATCATCCGAATCTGCTTGTCGGTGTTGCCCGGGCCCATGGGGATGGCCATGGCGCCCAGGCGCTCGCAGCCCAGCTGGAAGCCGATGCCCGCCGTCCAGAGGCCATAGCCGGGGGTGATGTGGACGCGGTCGCGCTTTGTGATGCCCGCCATCCCGTAGCAGCGGGCAAACATCTCCGACCAGTCATCCACGTCCTTTTGGGTGTACGGGATGATGATGGGCGCGCCGGTGGTGCCGGAGGAGGAGTGGATGCGCACCACGTCCTCGTCGGGAACGGCCTGCACGCCCAGAGGGTAGACGTCCCGGAGCTCCGATTTCTCGGTGAAGGGAATGTCCTCAAACGCCTCGGGCGTAAGGATTGTTTCCCCGTCGATGTCCTGAAGCTTCCCCGCGTAGAGGCTGCCCGGACGGGATTTGGCGGCGCGAATGCGGTCCCGCACGAGCGAAAGCTGGAGCCTTGTAATCTGCATATCTCTCTCCCCTTTTCTTCTGATCCCGGGGAAACGAAAAAAGCCCCGTCCCCCGCACGAGGGACAAAGGCTATGAAAACCTCTGCGATACCACCCTTTTTCGGCGCGCCTCGCGGCGCGACGCTCTCAAAGGTGCGCAAGCACGCACCAAGCGCTCTAACGCGCGCCCCGCGTCTCCCCTACTCGTCGCCTTTCGGTTCGCCCTCGCAAGCCCATTCGCCGCGCCTCCCGCCTTCGCGATCCCACCGCCCGCGAATCTCTTTGTACGGAAGTCTGCGGATACTATCCTTGCTCATCGGTTTATTTGCTCGTATTATAAGCGGATTTTGGGGGTTTGTCAAGCGGTGGATGTATGCTTCGCAGGCTTGCAAAGAGGGCCAAGGGGCCAAGGGGCCAAGGG
>JAEYRW010000096.1 GCA_023435435.1 Bacillota bacterium
CGATGCATTATTTCCCCACAATCAGTATGGGATTCTCAAGGGACAATGTCCCTTGAGCAAGGGGGCCCGGGGGGCGGCGCCCCCCGGCGGCACTCGTCACTCCGCCACGCGCAGGCCCCACGAGAAGTTGCGGTTGTAGTAGCCGGAAGTGAGGGTTGAGACGATGACTTTGCCGGCGCCGGAGGACGCGTGGATGAACTTCCCGCCGCCCAGATAGATGCCCACGTGATCGGAGAGATCGACGTCCGACGCCACGGTATTGAAGCAGACGACGTCGCCGCGCTTGAGCGCGCCGATGGTTTCGATCTTTTCGAAGCGGCCGTCGTAGCCCTGGCCGTAGGCGGAGCGGCTCAGGGAAATCCCCGCCACGGTTCCATAGCAATAAGAGGTAAGGCCGGAACAATCGAAGGTGTCCGGGCCATGGGTCGCGTAGACATACGGTTTCCCGTACTGCTGAACGGCCAGGGCAATGACCTGTTCGATGGTCCCGCCCGCCGTCCCCTTGTCGCTGTCGTCGTAGGCGGCCGTTTCCTCCGCGCCCTTCGCGGCGGTTTCCTTTGCCGCCTCGGCCTTCGGCGCCTCGTCGGTGATGCTTGCGGACTTGGCGTAGCCGTACCCGCTTCCGAGGGCGAGGCGCGCCCACTTGCCGTCCGTGGTCACCGCCACCACCGATACTTCGTCTCCCTTTGAAAATTGGGCCAGCTCTTTGGTGCCGGCGTCGGGCCGCGCGTACGCGCGCAGGGCGGCGGCGGCATACCGCGTCTCGGCGTTTCCGTTGGGATTGTCCTTGGTGAGCTGCGTCTTTTTGCACCAGCCCTTTTTGCCGTTTTCGTTTTCAACCTGCGCCCAGCCGCCATCGAGCTTGATGCATGTCAGGCTCTCACCGTAGGACATGATGCCCACCTTCTTGGACGACGAGGACGCGGATTGATAAAACTTTACGGTGTTCTTGGCAACGTAGACGGTGAAGGGGTCCATGGCTTTTGTCTTTGAAAGATCGGAAGCCTGCACAAAGCCGTACGCGCCATCCTGCCTGACGCGGTACCACTTCTTGTCCTGCGTCACCGCGACCACGCGCACCGAGGCGTTCCGGTCAAATTCCGTCAACGCGTCGGACGAGACGGACGTCCTCTTGTACGCCGTAACGCCGTCCTTCTTTGCGTAATACGTTTTAACCGTTCCGTTTGGATTCTTCGCCGTGAGCGCGGAAAGCTTGCAGAACCCGGTGCTTCCGTCGTCGCCCCGGACCTTCGCCCAACTCCCCTTCTTTTTGATGTATGTAATCGATTCGCCGAAATTCAGCGTGCCCAGCTTTTCGGATGCGGTGGATGCGGACGCGTACACCTTGAGGCTGTTCGTCTTGACATACGCCGTCTTTTCCGCCTGCGCACCCACGGCCGGTACCATGAACGCCAGAACCATAAGCACGGCGATATATCTTCGCAATCGCAACTCTTGCGCCTCCATTCAGAGAACAGAAATTCCGTTTTTATGAATATATCATAGAAACGGAATAAATTTGTAAGATATTGGATGAATATTAGTAATTTAATATGATTTACGTATTTTTGTCACAACCGTAGAGCTCAGAATAGGCCCCGCCCAGCTGGAGGAGGGATTCGTGGGTGCCTTCCTCCCGCACGCCGCCCTCCGAGAGCACAACGATGCGGTCGGCCGCGCGGATGGTTTCGAGCCGATGGGCGATCATGACGGTGGTGCGCCCCGCGCGCAGCCGGGAGAGGGCGCGGTGGATGGACCGCTCGCTCTCGGAATCCAGGGCGCTGGTCGCCTCGTCGAGGACGAGGATGGGCGCGTCGCGCAAAAACGCCCGGGCGATGGAAATCCGCTGCCGCTGTCCGCCCGAGAGCCGGACACCGCGCGGGCCGACGTCGGTTTTGTATCCCTCCGGAAGCGCGCGCACGAACCCGTCCGCATCGGCGAGCCGCGCGGCCTCCACCACCTCCCCGTCCGTGGCGCCGGGCTTCGAATAGCGGATGTTTTCCAGAATCGAGCCGGCGAAGAGGTACGTGTCCTGCTGGACGACGGAGATGTTTCTGCGCAGGGAGGCGAGCGTCGCGCCCCGGATGTCCGCGCCGTCGATGGTCACGCGCCCGGCGATGGGCTCGTAAAAGCGCGGAATCAGCGCGCACAGGGTGGACTTGCCCGCGCCGGAGATGCCCGCGACGGCCACGCATTCGCCGGGGGAAACGCGCAAATCGAGGTTCTTCAGCACGTGGGGGCTCTCGTCGCCATAGCGGAAGCCCACGCCCTCGAACGCCAGCGCGCCGGCCGACCGGCCCATGTCCACGGCGCCGGGGCAGTCGGCAACCTCGGGCGCGGTGTCCAGAATGTCCATGACCCGGTCGAACCCCGCGAGCCCGGTCTGGAACTGGGTCGTCATCCACGCGAGCCTGCGCACGGGTCCGGTGAGGTAAGAGATGTAGAGGAAAAACGCGATGAGGTCGGCCACCGCCAGCGCGCCGCTTGCGATGCCGTACGCCCCTGCCAGCGCCACCGCGACAAACACAGAGCGCTCGATGACCGTCAGAATCTGGTCCTCGATGGCCTCATAGCGGTAGGTGGACCTGCGGCTTTCGACGAAGCGGTCCCCCGCGGCGCGGAATTTCCGGGTCTCCGCGGCCTCGCAGCCGAACGCCTGGGTGACGCGGATGCCCGAAAGGGAATCCTCCGCGCGGGCGTTGATCTCGGCGATGTTTCGCTGGTTCGCGGCGGAGGCGCCCCGCACGCGCCGGTTGAGCCGGATGGTGAGAAACGCCATGGGCGGCAGAAACGCGTACACGATGAGGGTGAGCCGCCAGTCGATAAAAAACAGGAAGGCCGATGCGCCGATGAATTTCACCGAGCTGATGATGTAATCCTCCGGCCCGTGGTGGTAAAGCTCCGCGAGGTTGTTCAGATCGCTGGTGAGACTCGACATGAGCTCGCCCACGCGCCGCCTGTCGTAATAGGAAAAGGAAAGTCCTTCCAGGTGCGCAAACAGCTCCTGCCGGAGATCGTTCTCCATCATGGCGCCGAGGGCGTGCCCGCGATAATCGTAGTAATAGGTAAACGTCGTCTCCGCGGCGATGAGAAGGATCATAAAAGCGCTCACGGGAACGACGCGCGAAAGCGCACCCGCGAGAACATTCGAGGTAATATACCTGACGCACATGGGAAACGCGAGCGCGGCACCCGCCGAGCCCAGGGCACAAATCAGAACGAGAGCAAAGCGACCGAGATACGGTTCATAGTAGGAGACAAATTTCCTCGTCCGTCCGTCCAAAACCGGATACCCCCAATAAAATCAAAATGCGAGACGTCAATCCGGTTTTCATCCCGATCCCTCCTATTGATAAAATACATGGCCATCATATCATAAATAACATCCGCGCGCAAGAAGGACGGGGCCCGCGCGCGTAGAATAAGATCATTCGCTCCCATACAAAGGCGGTGCATTTCATGCTTCTCACCCGCGACAAGGCATTTTACAGGTCCTTTTCCGCGCTGTTCTGGCCGCTGGTGCTCCAGAACGTCATCAACCTTTCCGTGAACCTTGCGGATAACGTCATGCTGGGAAGCCTCGGCCCGTATCCGGAGGCGGCGCTGGCGGGCGCGACGGTGGTCAACAACGTGCAGTTCATCCTGCAAATGTTGATCGGCGGCGTCACGGGCGGCATTACGGTGCTCGGGAGTCAGTACTGGGGCACGCGCCGGGCGACGCCAATCAAAAAGATCGCGTCCATGGCCTTCTGGGTGTCCGTCGCGTTCACGCTTTTGATCTTCCTCGGGTGCACCCTCTTTCCCACGGGGGTTTTGAACCTGTTCGTTTCAGGCTCCCCCGATACCGTGCGCGAGGGCGTGAAGTATCTGGGGGTGGTGAAGTACTCCTATCCGGTGTTTTCCGTAACGATGATTCTGCTGGCCGCGCTCAACTGCGTGGAGACGGTGAAAATCGCGTTCTGGATTTCGGTGGAGGCATTTGTGGTCAACATCGGGCTGAACCTCGTCCTCATCCCGGGCTACGGCTCCGAGGGGGCGGCGGCGGCCACCGCCATCGCACGGTTCGTCGGGCTCATCATCGTCGTTGTGTACGTGTTCGGACTCGACAAAAAGCTTCGGCTCAAGCTGCGCGACTTTCTGGGATTCGACCTGGCTCTTTTCAAGGATTTTGTGCGGGTCACCACGCCGCTGGTGGTCATCAGCGGGCTTTGGGGCTTTTCGACGGCGCTTCAGTCCGCCATTCTCGGTCACATGAGCAAGTACGCGGGCACCATCGCCGCCAACGGTGTCGCGTCCACCGTCTACGGCGTCACCAAGTCCGCGGCCCAGGGCTCGGCCGCGGCCGCCGCCATCCTCATGGCCAAGACCGTGGGTGCGGGCGAGATTCATAAGGTGCGCGACTACACGAGGACGCTGCAGGCGCTGTTCGTGGGGATCGGTCTGGTGTCCGGACTGCTGCTCTATTTGCTGAAGTTTCCCGTGTTCTCGTGGTACAAGCTTTCGGAGGGCACGATGGACCTTGCCAACCAGTTCATCTACGTGTTCATCGTGGCAATCGTGGGCATGGCCTATCAGATGCCCACCGTCACCGGCATCATCCGGGGCGGCGGAGACACCAAGTTCGGCATGATCAACGACATCGTCTCCATTTGGTTCATCGTTTTGCCCCTCTCGGCGCTGGCGGCGTTCAAGTTCGGCTGGCCGCCGGTGGCGGTGGTGGCATGCCTCAACTCCGACCAGGTATTCAAGTGCGGCGCGGCGGCGATCCGCTGCAACCGCTACAAGTGGGTGCGGAAGCTTACCCGGGATGAAGTGGCTTAGCGCCATCCCCAGAAAGACCGAGAAGCGATGGATTTTCGTTCAGGCCAGGGAGGCGAGGCGAAGGCGTAGGCGCGCTGCGCTGAGCCGACAGCGACGCAGGAGTGGGCGAAAAGACGCGCTGGGCTTCTCCGTGTTTCTGCGTCTTGCTCCAAGCGGATTTCAAGGGGATGTGCGTGCAGGTTGCGGCTTGCTTTTTCTTGCCGTTCGCACGATCAGGGCAACGGAACCGCTGACAGAGAGGGAATCCCCATGACTCATCTGATGATTTGCGACGACATTCACCGGAACGCCGCGCGCGTTGGCGATCAGACGCAAGGCGGAAAGGCTTGCCTTTTTCGCGGCGGCTCGATCAGGCTTATGTACGGCGCGGACATGTCGATCTGCTCCGCAAGCTCGGCCTGGGTCAACCTTTTCACAAATCCGCCGGACGGAATCAGATAAAACCAAACGGTCTGCGAATGATCAATGATTCATACCGCGCGGGTGTGGAATAGACCGATGCAGGCCGCGGCCGGAGCTCCACAGGAGGAGTTCCGGCCGCATTTTTCGCTTCTATTTCTGATAACAGGCATGTCGTACGCGGTAGGTATACGCAATCCAGTGTTTTTGATTCCGCGTGATCGTGATTTCCATTCAGGCGCTCCGTAACGATCCGCATACATTCATAACCCATCCCGCTGTTTGGCACCTCGATCACAGGGAGCGGGATGGCTGGGCTGTTGTACAGATCATTGTTGCGTCTGATTCCGGTTGTCAGCACTTCCTGCCGATGGGGAATGGACGCCGGATTCGCGTCTCTTAATATCATTCAGGTGCCCGATTGCAGGCAGGACCTGCAATCAGCGTTCCCGAATTCGTTTCTTCTTTCCTGTACATATACGCATTGGTTGCCGCGCGTCGGGGACAGACCCGCTCGGAACGTCAGTGCGCGATGGCAAAGCGGAAGTCGCCGGTCACGGAAAGCGTGTCCGCAGAACCGATGTTCATATTGTTCAGCAGCTCGCCGGTGAAGGTTCCGCTGCAATAGGTCTTGTCCGCATCAATTTCAGTGATGGTGAAGGCGTAGCTTGTTCCAGCCGGCGTAACCTGCACGCCATATGAAGTTGCGGAATAGGATGACGAGGTTTGCCAAACACCTCGGTCAAACTCGCTAAGCGCCGACTGGCAGTCGTAGAACAAAAGCGCCGTCCGCCCGGTATCGGGATCGACCACACTGCTGCTTTTTACCTCAAGGGGAAAGCCGATCGCGATGGAATCCGTGCCATCGCCGAAGACCGCCAGAATAGAGCCGGAATCAAGGCACCAAGTTGACACGTAATCCCGCAGTTCCGGCGCGTCAGAACGTGAAGAGGGAACCCAATTACTCCCGTCGTAGAGTTCCCCTCCGCCCATCGTCATAATAAACGTTTGCCCGTTTACGTTGAGCCGGATGTAGTCGCCGTCGATCTCATCCGCAAAGTTGTCGAGGATGCTACTGGTCGGCGCGGGTGCGGCGGAGATGCTCGTGTATTCAAACCCCTCCTCATACACGATGATGACGCGCATGGGCGTGAGCGACGGATAGCTGACGATGGCAATGTGCGCACCGCCGCATTCCAGGATCTCCGATTCCCACTGGTCACCCTGTGCGCTGCCGCTCTCTGCGAACCCGAGGGCGAACGCCTGGCTGCGGAAGTCCTCGATTTGCTGCGCGGTGACGTTCATGTACAGCGTGCCGTCCCCCTTGGGAAGCCCCTCGACATCCACCTTGTCCCGTTTGGAGGTGGCTCCCGCAAAACAGGCATCGGCGTCAGGAACCGATACTGCCGCGGACGCCGCGGACAACAAGTCTGCCTGCGCCCCGCAGGCGAACAGGAACAGAATGCACGCGATCATAGCCAAACTGCGTCTTTTCATAATCATGATCCTTTCTATTGCGCGGATGCGTCCGCACACACTCATCATGTCAATTATACCATATTTCTGCGCACAATAACATGTTTTTTCGCAGTGTATACCAGTTTATTACGCGCTTCTTACGCGATTCTGAAACAAGCGAAGGTGTCCGATCACAATATTTGCGCCCGGATTTTCTTTCATGGCACAGGCGGCATGCGGCCGCACATTTCACATGCGTTCATCCGTCCTTGCCGATGAATTCGTTTATTAATGGCACAACGAAAATATATAACGCTCACGTTTCGGTTCGCTGAACTTGTATCCGGAAATGATGCACGCTGCATTATGCAAATTGCATAATATAATCTTGTTGACTTTAAGTCTTGCGCATCTTCATATTATCTTGTAAAATAGCGGTGTTGCGTGAACCGTGCCACATATGGAAGTTTTGCGAACGGGAGATGTTAATGCGGATGGATATACACGTTCAAGCATGGCGGAATGGGATCGCCTGGCGGGACGCGGCATGTCCGCCAGGCGGGCGGTTAACCATCGTTACGCCGGGCTGCCCTGCCGCCGTTTCCGCGGCATGCTTGCGCAAATGTTTCCCGGAAAGAACTTGCGCGCGCCCTGTCGAAGCCTTGTGCGCGGCGGACGCTTCCCGGGAGAGCGCGGACCGCACCGCCCGCACCTTACGGAGGCGGGACTCCCCCGGAAGCGCGACCCTGCGCTGTGCATGGCCAAGCATGACGCCCTCGAGGCGGAGTTGGAAGAAGTGCTTTCCCAGATGTCAACCAGGCGGCCGACACGGAGGAAGCGCTGGATCAAAGCGGAAACTGACGGCGCGCGGAGCGGAATTGCCGCCGGAAACGCCTTCCATGGCGCGGGGGGAGAAGGTGGTATCGTACTGTCCAGATCAAGGGCCTTCCGGCCCGGAACGGAGGAGTCATTCATGAAATGCGTTTGCGCGGCGCTCCTGGCATTTACCCTGCTCCTTTGCGGCGCGGCACTGTCCGAGCGCGCGGAGGCACTTGCCCTGCCCGATGCCGGAGATGTTTTTGGAGAACCCATCCAGACGGGATATCTGGAAGTGCCGGAGGATTTTGCGGGAGACTATGCGCTTTATGATTCCGCCGCTTCCATGCAGGTAAACGACTATCGCGCCCGGCTGACGGTCGCCGGCTATGTTGAGGAAAAGGTAGATTCTGACGACATCCGGCGCTGGACGTATTCCCTGAACGGGGTGCCGGTGCTCGTCCTTTTGACGCGGGAGGACCGCGCGGTCCTGTGCTATCTGAACGCCGACGGTCTCGGCGGACAAGAGGCCGAGGGAAACACGGACCTCGCGCAACTCTTTCCCAGCAGCGACGCGGAATCCTTTCCGGCCGTTTGTCTCACTTGCTTTGGAAGCGGCGCCTGCCCCATCTGCGGCGGCACCGGCGTGTACCACAATTACGGAATATCGTTGGTGTGCGGCTTCTGCGACGGCACGGGGGTGTGTCCAACGTGCGGCGGGAAAGGCATCCAATAAAATACCGCGAATGATGTTCAAGGAAAAAGGAGGGTTCCCCATGCGCAATCGGATTATGGTTCTGTTTCTGGTCCTCTCTCTCGTGATCCCCTTCGCCGCCCATGCCGACGAAGCCGTCTCAACGTTCGACAAACTCCAGGGCTTTTTGGACACGCTTGACGCGCAGTGCCCGGTATCCTATTTCGTGACGGCTTCCGGGAACTGGTACATGGGTACGTTCGAGGACAACAGCTACAATGGCTATGGTCTTTGGGTGGAACAGATCAATGGGGACAAACTGGGACAGGGCACGTTTGGTTTTTTTGAAAACGGCGAACTCAACGGCGCCTGCACGACCTACTATTCCGACGGTTCCTATCTGTCCGGGGCGTACGTCGCGGGCAGCCGGGAGGGGGACTTCGTGTTCGTGAGCGCCGAAGGGGTGCAGTACCGCTACACGTACAGCGGCGACGAGCGCGTCTCCTATGAGGAAACCGGCACGGCCGAGCCGCTGTTCATCCGGTCCTTCGAAAGCGGAGAGTACTTCGGCTACTCCGCCTTCACCGCGGACGGAACGCGGGCCGACGGGCACGGCATCCTCTGCAACGGGCAGGACTACATCTACATCGGCGGCATGAACGCGGATCGTCAGGCGGACGGTCAGGGTGTCCTGGTGAAGATCAAGGAGGATGGTGCCCACGTCTCGACCAGCACCTGGAACGACAACAAGGTTGTGGAGGAACAGGCGGGGTCAACCCCCGAAGAGATCCCTACCGCAACGCCTGCGGGGAACTGAAGTCCCGGCGAAACGATGAAACACGCGCTCCTTTCCGCACGGGAAAGGAGCGCGGCGAAACTGTGGGTGTGTATATTCCTAAGGCTATACCGCACAAAGGTTGCGCGTGCCGGCGATGATCCGCACGCGCACTGCGGGAAACAAGGCGCCGCTCGGCGTCTACAGCACGGCGGACGGCGGGCTCACCGGCGGCGCTCTCACGCCGCTGTGGCGGCCCGCAAAGAACCGCACAAAAGCGATCTTCCTATCCTGCCTTGCGATGCGCTTTCTGGTGGATTTCCCGTTGGCGTTCGGGCGAAACCTGCCTGTCTGTGCGGTGAGCGCGCTCGGCGGTGAAGTGCGCCCGCCCATTTGCCGCGCGTCCCGCACGCGTCGACGCTACTCGATCGCGCCGCTGCGATAAAGGAACACGCAGTGCGCGTCCGTGCCTTCCGCCGCTTCTGTGTAGATGCCGTAGGCCGCGCCGCCCGCGATGGCGTCGTCCACCGAGGCGACCAGCGCGGCGAGCGTGTCGTCCACAAAGGATGCGATCTCCCCCACGCCGTCGCCGTCAAATTGCGCCATGCCGTCCGCAAGCGTCGCCGCGCCGTCGCTTAAGTCCGATGCTCCGCTTGCGAGACTGTCGGCGCCGGTCGCGAGGGAAGCACTGCCGTCCTTAAGGATCTGCGCACCCTCGGAAAGCTGGCCCGCACCCGCCGCCGCGCTTGCGACACCCGAAGTGTAGGAGACGACTCCCTGATAAAACGCATTGTAACGATCGAGCGTTTCGCGCAGCGCGGCGAGGGCGTCGGCCTTTTCCGCAAGTGCGGCAAGCGCGGAAGTGACGCCCTGATCGATCTTTGCCTGCACATCGTCGCTTTCGAGGTTCTGCCGGACGAGCGCCGTCACCTGCCCGTCGGTCGCGGATTCGATCTGCGCCTGAACGTCGCCGCCCGCCATCGCGGCGTCCAGCGCCCGGCTGATCTGCGCGCGTGTCTCGTCAGGAATTTTTCCCGCCTGAACGGCGGCCGCGTAGTCCTCCGCCGTCCTGTCGATGCCCGCCTTCTGAAGGACCGTCTCAAGCACCTTTGCCTGCACGGCCTGCGTTACCTGCGCGGCGATGTCGTCTCGCTCGGCTTCGACGGCTTCCTTTACCTGCGCTTCCGCCGCTTCGGAAACGCGCGCGCGGATGCCATCCTTTGAGGAGATGGAATCGAGCACGTCCGCGTAGTTATCCATGGTGAGCTGAGGCATGGCAATGCCCGCGTCCGCAAAAGCGGCAAGCTGCCCGTTGGCCGTTTCAATGAGCTGTTCAAATACGGACTTTGCGCCCGAAACGAGGGCGTCGTTGTTTTCGGCGAGCGCAGTCAGACCGTCCGCAAGGTCGTTGAGACCGGTGAGCAGCGAGGCCGCGCCGTCATCGAGGTTCTCCGCACCGTCCGCGAGGGTGGCCGCCCCGTCCATCAAATCGGAAGCGCCGCCGGCCAGGGACGCGCTGCCATCCACAAGCTGTGCGGATGCGCCGGTGAGGTCGGAGGCCGCCGAGGCGAGCCGGTCGAGCGCGCCGTCGAGGGCATCAGAGACGGAAGTGTCGCCGATGGGCGCGAGAACGGTGAGCGTGCCGATCAGCGAAAAATCAGTGGTTTCCGCCGTCACGGTGACGCTTTCGGGAATTTCCACGTCCGCATCCTCCGGCAGGGCGATTTTTTCGCTCAGCCCCGGCAGCGCGATGCCCACGATGGCGTACCGGCTCCCGTCCGAGAGGCAGACACCGTTTGTGACCTCGACGTTTGAAAAGCTGTCCGCGTCGAGGACCAACGCCGTCAGCGCCACGAAGGGCGCGTACGGCTCCGTCGCGTTCGCATACGCAAAGTCGATTGTGACCGCACCGGCCCTTCCCGCGAGCTCATTGGGCGCGACCGGCGTACCGTCCACGGAATAGCTGATTTTCACGGTTATGGGAAGCGCACGGTCGGATGTGCCCTGATAGTAGATATCGCTTCCGCCCGCGTCCCATGTGAGGGATTCGCCTGACTGGACAAACGTCTGGTCGCCGCCCACGTTTTCGATGCCGGAGAGCGTGCTCACATCCTCAATTTCATTAAGACCGTCTGCGTTCACGAGGTGATCTGAGACGATGACATTCGTTGCCGCGCCCGCGGCGTCGGTGATGACGTATACGGTTTCGCGCTTTCCGGCCTCTCCAAGCGCGGGCAGTGAAACGAGAATAAGCGCCATGAGGAGGGCCGTGATTTTCCGATTCATGTTCATTTCCTTCCTTTCGATTCTCTTTTTGCCACGCCGCGCAGCCCGAGGCTCGTGCGGATGATCAGCGCGTCGAACGTCAGCAACAGCGAGGGCAGGACGGTCAGCACGACCGCGACGCTCAAAATCGCGCCGCGCGCCATGAGCAGGCACATGGAACTGATGATATCGATGTCGGAATAAATACCTACGCCAATGGTCGCGGCGAAGAAGCCGAGGCCGCTTACGAGGATGGATTGCGCCGACGAAGACAGTGCCGTGCGCACCGCTTCGTGTCGATCCATGCCACCCCTGCGCGCCTGTTGATAGCGCGTGGTCGTGAGGATGGCATAGTCGACGGTGGAGCCGAGCTGAATGGTGCTGATGAGGATCGAGGCGATGAACGGCAGCGTCGTACCCGTGAAGTAAGGGATTCCGAGATTGACGAAGATCGCGAACTCGATGACCGAAACGAGTACCACCGGCAGCGAGATCGACTTCAGGACGAAGAGGATGATGAGGAAGATCGCCGCGATGGAGATGATGCTGACCAGCTTGAAATCACGATCCGTGAGCGAGATCAAATCCTGGGTGAGCGGCGCCTCGCCGATGAGCATTGCGCCGGAATCGTACCGCTTCACAATCGCATTGATTTCATCGATCTGCGCGTTGATTTCATCCGTCGAGGTTACGTACCGCGACGCGATCAGCATGAGCTGGTAATCGCCGTCCACGAGCGCGGCAGTCGCTCCCTCCGGAATGAATTCCGAAGGAACCGCCGGACCTATGAGAGCGTTCTGCCCCAACACATACTTCACGCCGTCAAGCGCCTCGATCTCTTTGGCCATTGCGTTCATGTCCTTGATGGACATATCGGAATCGACGAGCAGGAGGTGCATTGTTGACATGTCGAACTCGTCCGAGAGCTTGCGGTTGGCGACAATGCTGTCGAGGTCGTCCGGCAGGACGTGGCTCATATCGTAGTACACGCTCACGTTGTGGTAGCCGTAGAGCGCGGGAACGATCAGCAGGAGAAGCGCCGCGATGAACCAGCCCCGATGCTTTGTCACGAACCGCGCAAGCGGATCCATGGATGGGAGGAGCGGCTTGTGGGATAGACTCGTGATCGGCCGGTCGAAGATCAGAATGAGGCAGGGAAGCACCGTTACCGTAGCCACGACACCCAGCACCACTCCCTTGGACATCACGATGCCCAAATCGCGCCCCAGCGCGAAGCTCATGAAGCACAGGGAGAGAAAGCCCGCGACGGTGGTGAGCGAGCTGCCGACGATGGAAGCGAGCGTAAGCTCAATGGCCTTCGCCATCGCTTCTTCGCGCGTCCCGCTCAGCTGCTTTTGCTCCGAATAGCTGTGCCAGAGAAAGATGGAATAGTCGAGCGTCACCGCCAGTTGCAGCACCGCCGCAATGGCTTTGGTTATGTATGATATTTCGCCAAGGACGGCATTCGAGCCCATGTTATACACAATCGCCACGCCGATGGAGAACAAAAACAGGATCGGAAGAAGCAGCGACTCCATCGTGAGCGCCAGGACCGCGCACGCGAGCAGCACCGCGATCATGACGTAGCGCGCTTCCTGCTCGTTTATAAGATCCTTGGTGTCCGTGACGACGGCGGAGATGCCGCTCACAAAGCACTGCCGGCCGGCGAGCCCGCGAATCTCGGCGATGGCGTCCATGGTGCTCTCCGCGGAGGCCGAATCGTCAAAGAACACCGCCATGAGCGTGCTGTCGCCCGCGGCAAACGCGTCGGAAACCGAGTCGGGCAATATCTCCTTTGGAACGGTGACGCTCACGATGCTGTCGTACCAGAGCGCCGATTCCACATGGTCGACTGCTTCGATCTTCCCGCGCAGTGCGGAAACATCCTTATCATCCATGCCGTCGATCACGATGAGGGAGAACGCGCCCTTTCCGAAATCATGTAACAGAATGTCTTCCCCCCGCACGGTCTCGAGATCGTCCGGCAGATAGTATAAAAGGTCGTAGTTTACCCGCGTGTGCGCAATGCCGATTATTGATGGGATCAGAAGCAGCAGTCCCACAATCAAAATCGGTACGCGGTGCCGCGCAATCCATTTCCCGAATCGATACATGCCGTTTTCCTCCTTATTTTGCGCCCCACAGTATATCGCGTGCCGCGGCTCAAGGAAATAGACAACGCTTCCCGGCTGTCTGAATTTTAGACATATGTATAAAATTGTCTATCGTCATGGGAAACGATCCGTGCTATACTGAAGCTGGAGTGGTGTAGCATGAAATACGTGACATCGGAAAAGACAAAGTGTGAGCTCGCGGAGGCCCTCAAGCGTCTTCTGGCGGAAAAGCCCTTGGGCGCGATCACCGTTAAGGACATCTCCGGGCTGTGCGGCTGCAACCGACAGACGTTTTATTATCATTTTTTGGACATCCACGCGCTTGCGGAGTGGATGTTCACGCGCGAAACGGGCAAACTGATCGCCGCATGCCGCGAGTGCGATTCCATCGAGGACGCCATCGTGCGGCTGATGGATTACCTGCGCACAAACCACCTTGCCTTCATAGGGCTTCTCAGGAGCCGGGGAAGGGAATACATCGCACGTCTCATATCGGATGATGCGTGCGCGGCGATCCGCGACTATGGAAAAAAAACGCTCCAGCGGGAAATCGACAGCTTCGAGCAGAACTTCTACGCCGCCGCAATCGCGCGAAGCGCGCTTGGCTGGCTCGAAGGCGGCATGCTGGAACGGCCCGCGGAGTTGGCGAAGCGCATCATGAAGCTGTTGATGAGCGGACTTGCGACAAATTAAGGGAGGCCGCATATGGTCAATCGGACGAAAACGCATCTGGTGGAGGCGTTCAAAAAGCTCGCTGAAAAAAAGTCATTTGAGAAGATCACAATACAGGACATATGCGAAGAATCCGGCTACAACCGCCAGACGTTTTACTATCATTTCCACGATATTTACGACATGATCGAATGGGTCGTCAAGTCTGACATCGAGGCCGCTCTCTTTGAAGGCGACGAAGTCGCCAGCTGGCACGAGGGCGTGCTGCGCATCGCGCGCTACATGATGGACAACCGGCGCGTGGTGATGAACCTGTGCGTTTCTCTGAACAGGGAGGAACTGAAAAATTACCTCTATGCCGCCAACGATCGGCTTGCCCGAACGCTCATCGAAAAATCACCCGGAGGCACCCGGATTTCGAAGCGGGACGCCGACTTCATTGCGAACATGCTGAAATACGTCAACGTTGGGTTCATGCTGGATTGGGTCAAAGGCGGCCTGGCAGAAGACCCGGAAACGTTTGCTGAGGAAATGGACCGCATTTTCGGCGGGACGCTTGAGAGGGCGCTTATGCGCTGCGCCGCAAAAAATTCGGTTGGCTTTCGTCCTGAAAAGGAGCGGGGTGTCATGGTCAGCACAATGGCCGAGATCTCGCCCGCCAGAAAGGCCGCCGATTAGCGCAAGTGTTCCGGCAGGCGGCTCGGTCCGTATCTGCGATGGGCTTCGGATGGATCCGTCGGTTTTCATGGAGTTCGTGGAGAGAGGCCGACGCGGGCATTGCGGGAAACAAGAAGTAATTTTGTTCACTTCCTGATTCAGCCATTGCATGAACTTGATCCGAGCCCTCACGCATTCGCGCCTGTTTATGAACTTTTCCACGATCCACTTCATCCCCCATTCCCCTCCAGCCTTTATGGAGAATCCCGCCCCCGCTTGTTTCTTGCGCTCAATTTCAAAACCCTTTGCT
>JAEYRW010000147.1 GCA_023435435.1 Bacillota bacterium
CGCGAGGGCAGCGCCCTCGCCGTTACTTTTGGCCCTCTCCCAGCGTCGGCCTCACATAGGCGTCCGCCGCGGCCAGCGCGTCCGCGAAATAGAGGGCGGCCTCGTCGTCGGTGAGGGAAAAGGCGGAGATAAGGTATCCGATGAGCTTTTCGGGCCGTTGTTCGGCGTAGCGCAGCATGCTCTTGACGTAGCTGCTCCAGGTGGAGACGGAGGTTCCCCAGCGGGCGCACTGGGCGGCCATATCGGGGGCCAGGGTTTCGTAGCGGTCGTAGATTTTTTCGGCGACGTTCTGGGCGGAGAAGTTGGTGGCGAGCAAATCGCCCATGATGGTCAGAAACCGGTCGCGAAGTCCATCGTTTTTCATCATCTCGCGGAACAGGGTATTGTCCTGGGTGGTGATGGTGCCGGCAGGCTCGTCGTCGAGCCACATGGCGGGCGTGTCCTTGTCGATCTGGAAGCTCAGGTCGAGGTCGTAGAGCACCCACTTCCACGTTCCGTCCGGCACGCGGTAGGCGCGCAGGTTATTGAGGTCGAGGTTTCCGGTGTACATCTGAACCGCCACGTAGGTGAGATAATTATCGATGTCCACATACTTGGCGAGTTCCGCGACCACATCCTCGGACTGAAGGCCCACGTCCTCCACCTTGCCCATGATCCGGTCGTAGGTCTTCCGGGAACCCGCGAGGGTGTACTTGGTGGCGTCGCCCTCGAGATAATCGATGTCGTCCGTGGCATCGAGGCCCTCGAAGCGGGCGATGGATTCGAGATTCACGTGCTCGCGCATGTTGTACACGCCCCAGTACACCCCGTTGACATAGAGCACGCAAAGCTCCGTTTCCTGGTAATAAAGCCCCGTGCCCGCCGCCAGCGAGGTCAGGATGGAGTCCCGCATGTGCGTCTGGAACACGTCCTGGCCGGAGGCGCGCATGACGAACGAGTCGTACGCATCCGCGTCGCGGCCCGAAAACAGCGCGCAGTCAAAGTCCGCCGTCCCGTAGACGCGCTTGGCGCGCAGCGTAAACGCCTTCTGGGCGAACCGCACCCGGCTGGAATGCCCGCTCATGCGCAGTCCGCACACCTGGGAAGCCATAAGCGTGCCGTCGTAATCGTAAATCTCGCACGAGACCGTCACATCGTCCTTGGCGCCGGTGTTCAGAACGCCGTCCGTGCCGTTGAGCGCGGCCCAATCCCCCGAGACGGCGACCACCCGGAGGTTCGTCGCCTCGCCGAACACATACGTCCGCGCGGCCACATAGGAATCCAGCATGTCCGCGGCCACCGCCTTTGCGCGCACCACCGTCGTGGCGCTCAGGGCAAAGGGCCCGGAATACACATAGGAATCCGCCCCCGGCTCGGAGCCGTCGAGCGTGTAGTAGATGGTCGCGCCTTCCTCCGCCGAAAGGGCGATGAGAATCGGCGCGGTCTCCATAATCCCGCCATCCAGGGAAAATTCCACCTCGTCCGCGCGCTTTGTGTAGGACGTGCCCGCGTTGGCCCGGCCCGGCGTCGGCTTTGTGAAGTACCGGTAGCAATCGAAGCCGTCCGCGCGCCCGACGGTCACATCCACCGACACGCCCGTCACCGCCACCTCGTCCACGATTTTACCGCTCGCATCCGAAAGCACCGCCTGCTCGTCGCCGTCGAAGGAGAGCGCGAACCCCTCGGCATAAAACAGGCCCCCGGCATCCTCGCCGCCGGCCTCGTCGCCCGTCAGGCAGATGACGGCGTAACTCCCCGCCGCCAAGACCGTTCCGCCCGGGAACGTCCACTTTCCCGGCGCACTCCGGTCGTCCGAAATCCCCCAGCCGGAAATGTCGCGGTCCGCGCTCGAGGAATTGTAAAGCTCGATCCAGTCATAATTGGTGCTGTACGCCGCCGCGATCTCGTTGATGTAAATCCCGGAATCGTTTTCGGTAAGCGCCTCGTATCCTCCGCCGCGGAACGCCCGGACACCCGCCGCTGTGTTGGCATGCCCCGGGGTGGGCGCGAGGATGGTCACATAGGAACCGTCCGCCGCGCGGGAAAGCGACTGATCCTTCTTCAATTCGTCGTATGTCACCCAACCCGCAATCGCGCCGTCCGCGTTCAGAAGCCACACACTCTCCCCGTCCGCGTCCAGCTTGAAACCGGTGCCCTTTGCCCCCGTGAGCCAGACAATTAAATACTCCCCCGCGCCGATGGTGACGCCGTCCAGGGAAAGCTTCGTCCGGTCGGCCATGTCGTCGGTGAGCCGCCAGCCGGTCAGGTCGATGGGGGCGTCGGTGGCGTTGTAAAGCTCCAGCCAGTCGGGATAATTCCCATCTTCGTCCGCCAGCGTGGTACGGTTCTTGGCCATCAGCTCGCTGATGAAAACCGCACCGTCCGCAAGCGCGGGATAGACGAGGGATTCGTAGCTTTCCCGGGTGTTCGAAAGCCCCGGCGTATATTCTTCCGTGAGCGCCCACGCGTCCGTCCCCTCGTCCCGCGCGTATGCCTCGCCCGGCGCCATGGGCGGCGTCGCGACGGCATCCTGGGCCTGCCCGGACGCGTCCAGAAGGGACAGATACGCCCCCGCGCGCGGTATGTCGAAGGCGATGGCGGCATCCGTCCCGCAGGAGAGCACCGCGCGCGCGCCGGGCGCGAGGGTCGCGATGCCCAGCGCGTACGCCGCGCGCGTGTCGGTTCCGCAGGCGATCTTCCAGCCGGAGAGGTCGACGGTTTCTCCGGACGTATTTTCAATTTCGATCCAGTCCTGGTACCCCGCTCCGGTGCGCCAGGCGGCCTCGTTGTCGGCCATGACTTCGGTGATGCGAATCCCCGCGTCACGGGACACGGAAAAGCCGTCCATGCGCGAAAGCGCAAAGGACAGCACACAGACCGCAGCCATGAGCGCACCGAAGCCGAGCCACTCCAGCGCGGAATATCCAATCTTCTTCATGCGAAGCATTTCCTGACGTGATATTACTCTTCATATTAGACGCAATGATGGGCAAAACTGATACATTTTTGATTCCAATTTAATAATTTCCACAATAAAAAACCCGCGCGGCGGCCCAAGGCCGATCCGCGCGGGGAAAAGACAGATCTACAATTTTACAGTTCGATGTACTCGTCCCGCGCCGCGCCCACAGACACGTACCGGATGCGGCAGGCAACGGCTTCCTCCAGGAAACGCACGTACTTCTGGGCGTTTTTCGGAAGCTCCGCAAACGTCCGGCAGCCCGAAATGTCCGCCTTCCAGCCGTCCATTTCCTCGTAGACGGGCTTGGCGCTGTTCAGGCGGTCGCCCACCATGAAATCGGCCGTCCTTTCGCCGTCCACCTCGTACTGCGTGCACACGGGAATTTTGTCCATGTACGAAAGCACGTCCAGCTTCGTCACCGCCAGCTCGTCCGGGCCCTGCATGAGCACGCCGTACTTCGACGCCGGAACATCGAAGCCGCCCACGCGCCGGGGACGCCCGGTGGCCGCGCCGTACTCGCCGCCCGCGTCGCGCAGCGCCTTGCCCGCCTCGCCGAACAGCTCGCAGGTGAACGGGCCTTCTCCCACGCAGGAAGAATATGCCTTCATGATGCCCACCACCCGGTCGAGCCGCCGCCCGGGAATGCCCGCGCCAATGGGCGCGTAGGCGGCAAGCGTGGTGGAGGAAGAGGTGTAGGGATAGATGCCGAAATCGATGTCCCTGAGGGCGCCCAACTGCGCCTCGAAGATCACGCTGTCGGCGGCGGCGAGAAGCGCCGTGGTGTCGCAGATAAAGTCCGCGAAGGGCATGCCGAACTTCTCGAGCCAGTCAATCATGTCCTGAACCGCGATGGGCTGATGCCCGTAGCCGCCCGAGACGGTGAGGTTCTTCCACTCGAGAATGTTCTCGAGCTTGCCGCGCAGCGTTCCGGGGTTCAGAAGATCCGCCATGCGCAGCACCTTTTTCATGTACCGGTCGGCGTACACGGGCGCGATGCCCCGGCGGGTGGAGCCGAACTTGCGGTCCGCCAGCCTGTCCTCCTCGAGGTTGTCCAGAAGCTTGTGATACGGCATGCAGATGACCGCGCGGTCTGAAATTTTGAGGTGCCCGGGCGTCACTGCAATGCCTGCCGCGCGCAGGCGGTCCACCTCGCCGAACAGGTGCTCCAGGTCCACCACCATGCCCGGGCCCATGACGTTGACCGTATCCTCGCGCAAAATGCCCGAGGGCAGAAGGTTCAGGATGAACTTTCCGCGGGGATTTACCACTGTGTGTCCCGCGTTGTTGCCGCCCTGATAGCGCGCCACCATTTTATAGTCCTGCGAGAGCAGGTCAACCATGCGGCCCTTGCCCTCGTCGCCCCAGTTGATTCCAACAACAGCAGTCAGCATAAACTTGTCCTCCTATACGTTGACCTGCGCGTCCGCGCCGAGAAGCACCCGGTTCGCCTGCAGCGCGGGCTCGATATAATCCGCGATGAAGGATTCCGTCTGGAAGGGCGCGAGGCCCACAAACGCGTTTACGTTGAGGATCTCCTCAAGCGCCGCGTCATCCAAATGGAAGCGCACGTCGGCCCGGAGCTTTTCCATGAGGTCGTTGTCTCCGCCCTCGAGCTTGACGTGCTGGGCGGTCTCGACGGAATACTGCCGGATGGCCTCGTGGAGCTCCTGCCGGTCGCCGCCCAGCGCCACGGCGCGCATGAGGATGTTTTCCGTCGCCATGAAGGGCAGCTCCTCCAGAAGGTGCTTTTCCATGACCTTGGGATAAACCCGGCAGCCGGAAATCACGTTGATGACGAGTGTCAGGATGGCGTCCACCGCCAGGAACGCCTCCGGGATGGCGATTCTGCGGTTGGCGGAATCATCCAGGGTGCGCTCAAGCCACTGGGTGGCAGCGGTCACCGCCGGGTTCTGGGCGTCGGCAATGACATAGCGCGCGAGGGATGTGATCCGCTCGCAGCGCATGGGATTGCGCTTGTACGCCATGGCGGAGGAGCCCACCTGCCCGGATTCAAAGGGCTCGTCAAATTCCTTCAGGTGGGAGAGGAGCCGGATGTCGGTGGCCATCTTGGAGGCCGACTGGGCGATGCCCGAGAGGACGCCCACCACGAACGCGTCCACCTTGCGCGAATAGGTCTGTCCGGAGACCGGCGCGCAGGCTGGGAAATCCATCTTCGCGGCGATCCGCGCCTCGAGGGCCAGAACCTTGTCCCGGTCGCCGCCGAACAGCTCCAAGAAGCTCGCGCCGGTGCCGGTGGTGCCCTTGCAGCCCAGAAGCTTGAGGTTTGAAAGCTCGAAATCGAGCCGTTCGAGGTCCATCAAAAAATCCTGCGCCCAGAGGGTCGCGCGCTTGCCCAGGGTTGTGGGCTGCGCGGCCTGGAAATGGGTGTAGGCGAGGGTCGGAACATCCTTATGGGTCTTCGCGAACGCGCCGATTGCCGCGACGGCGTTCACGAGCAGTTTTTTGATCTGGAGAAGCCCCGCGCGCATCTGGATGACGTCGGTGTTGTCGCCCACGTAGCAGGATGTCGCGCCCAGGTGAATGATGGGCTTGGCGGAGGGACAGAGGTCGCCGTAAGCGTGCAGATGGGCCATCACGTCGTGGCGGAGTTTTTTTTCATAGTCCGCCGCAAGCGCGTAATCGATGTCCTCGATGTGGGCGCGCATCTCGTCGAGCTGCGCGTCGGTGATCCCGAGGCCCAGCTCCTGTTCGCTCTCGGCCAGGGCGATCCACAGCCTGCGCCAGGTGGAGAATTTGAAGTCGGGCGAGAAGATAAACTGCATCCTGCGCGACGCGTAGCGCGAGCACAGCGGGCTCTCGTAACTGTCCTTCATAAAAGAACCTCCAAAAAACACACTGCCCCTATTATATCCCCGCTTTGCCGCGTTATCAAGTAAACAAAGGTTATGTATAAATATAAATGCTCCGGAGAAAGCCCCGCCGTTCCTCCTCGTGGGGCGGACGGGGCAGCTTTCGCAGCCATGCTTCGGATTCCCGTATAGCAAAATCAGATCGGTCGGGGCTTGGGCCCCCGACCGACCTGACGGACAAAATATGAATTTCATCTCAGTGCTCCATCCATGGCAGAAGCCGCGGAATTCGGCGCGTCCCTTTTGTTCCTGGCACGAAGCCGGAGCGCAGGCGCAGCAGAGCTACGTCAAGCGGAGGGCGGCAAAGCCAGGGGCGAAAGGGTCCGTCGAAAACGCGGGTTCCGTTGTGGTTGGAGTACTCGTCCGGGATTCTCAAGGGACAATGTCCCTTGCGCGGGGGTGCGGGGGGCGGCGCCCCCTGCACGTCATTTCTCTCTCCCTACTCCACCGTTACTGACTTTGCCAGGTTTTTGGGCTTATCGATGTCGCAGCCGTTGGCGTATGCGACGTAATAGGCGAAGAGCTGGAGGGGAACGATTTCGACGACGGGCATGAAGAGGGGATCGATGACGGGGACAAAGAGCGCGTCGTCGGCTTCGGCGAAGATGCGCTTGTTGCCCTCGGGGGTAACGCCCAGAACCTTCGCGCCGCGGGCCTTGACCTCCTTGATGTTGTTCATCATCTTGTCAAAGAGCGGCTCGTGGCAGGCAAGGGCCACCACCAGGCGGTCCTGTTCGATGAGGGCGATGGTGCCATGCTTGAGCTCCCCGGCGGCATAGGCCTCCGAGTGAATGTAGGAAATCTCCTTGAGCTTGAGAGAGCCCTCGAGACAGACCGCGTAGTCAATGTTGCGTCCGATGAAGAACACGGACTCGTTTTTCGCGTATCGTTTGGCCAGATACTCGGCATGGTGGTTGAGGTCGATGGCGCGCTGCATCATGGGCGGCACCTTCTGAAGTTCGGCAATGAGCGCCACCTCCCGCGCGGCGTCGATTTTCCCGAGGAGGGAGGCAAAGCGGATGGCGACGAGGTAGAGCACGGACACCTGCGTGGTGTAGCCCTTGGTGGTGGCCACGGCGATCTCCGGCCCGGCCCAGGTGTAGATGACGTCGTCGGCCAGCTTTGAAACGGCGGAGCCCACTACATTTACGATGGCCATCACCCGCGCGCCCCGGGCCTTGCATTCCCGCATGGCGGCCAGCGTGTCGGCCGTCTCGCCGGACTGGGAAATGGCGATCACCAAAACGTCCGGTCCGATGCCCACCGCCCGGTAGCGAAGCTCGCTGGCAATCTCCACCCGCACGGGAATCCCGGTGAGGTCCTCAATGGCGTAGCGTCCCATGCAGCCCGCGTGAAAGGCGGAACCGCAGGCGGTGAGCACGATTTCCCGCACGCCCTGAAGGTCGGCGGAAGTCAGCTTCATGTCGTCGAGGAAGACCGCGCCGTCCTTGATGCGGGCGTCCACGGTGGACTTGACGGCCCGGGGCTGTTCCATGATCTCCTTGAGCATGAAGTGCTCAAAGCCGCCCTTTTCCGCCGCCTCCACGTCCCAGGTGATGCGCGTGGCCTCGCGCTCCACCTCGTGTCCGGTCTCGTCGAAGATGCGCACGCCGTTTTCGGAAATCTCCGCGAACTCCCCGTCGTTCAGGTATTTCACAGACCTCGTATAGGCGATGAAGGCGGTGATGTCCGAGGCGAAGTAGTTTTCGCCCACGCCCAGGCCGATGATGAGCGGGCTTTCCTCTCGCAGGGCGTAGACGACGCCGGGCGTGTCGGCGCACACCACGCCCAGGGCGTAGCTGCCCTTGAGCCGTCCGGCGGCCTTGAGGATGGCGCGGCGGACGTCTCCCTCGTAATACGCGCCGATGAGCTGAACCGCGACCTCGGTATCGGTGTCGCTTTTGAACTTCACGCCCGTGGCAACCAGCTCCGCCCGCAGCTCCGCGTAATTTTCGATGATCCCGTTGTGCACGATGGCGAACTTGCCGTCCTGGGAAACGTGGGGATGCGCGTTGACCTCGTTGGGCGCGCCGTGGGTCGCCCAGCGGGTGTGCGCCACCCCCGCGTGTCCGGCGAGGGCCTCGCCGTCCCGCGTTTTTTCGCACAGGTTTTTGATCATGCCGATGGTCTTGACAAGCTCGATGCTGTTTTCGCCGTTCAGCGCGATGCCGGCGGAGTCATAGCCCCTGTACTCGAGCTTTGAAAGCGCCTGCAGAAGCACCGGCGCGGCCTTCCGGGGTCCCGAAAATCCCACGATTCCACACATGAAATTCACCTCATTTTATCTGTATTCCGAAATGACAAAAAGGGGAAGGAGCAAAAGCCCCTTCCCGTGCTCTAAACCGTTTCACCCTTGGCCATCAGCGCCGCGCGCACCAAACCCTTGAACAGCGGATGGGCCTTGTTGGGCCGAGACTTGAACTCCGGGTGGTACTGAACGCCCACGAAGAAGGGACTGTCCGCGATCTCCATGGTCTCCACAAGCCGCCCGTCGGGGGAAGTGCCGCTTACGATAAGCCCGTTTGCCACAAGCTCGTCCCGGAACTGGTTATTGACCTCGTAGCGGTGTCGATGCCGCTCGTGGATGAGATTTGCGCCGTAGCACTTCTCCATCATGGTGCCCGAAGTGATCTGGCAGGGATAGCTGCCCAGCCGCAGCGTTCCGCCCTTGTCGATCTCGTCATTCTGCCCGGGCATGAAGTCGATGACCCGGTGGGCGGACGTCTCGTCGAACTCGCGGGAGTCCGCGTCCCGGTATCCCAGGACGTTGCGGGCATACTCGATGACCGCGATCTGAAGCCCCAGGCAGATGCCCAGGTAGGGGATTTTATTCATGCGCGCGTAATTCGCCGCGACGATCATGCCCTCGATGCCACGGCTGCCAAACCCGCCGGGCACCAAAATGCCGTCGGCGCCTTCGAGGGCACGCCGGACGCTTTCGGAGGTGATGGTCTCCGAGTCGATCCAGTCGATCTCGACGTTTGCGCCCATGGAGAAGCCCGCGTGCTTGAGCGCCTCCGCCACGGACAGGTACGCGTCGTGCAGTTGCATGTATTTGCCCACAAGCGCGATGCGGCAGGTTCTGTCGCAGCTCTTGATGGATTTGACAAGCTCCTCCCACTCGGTGAGGTCGGGCTTGGGCGCGTCGATTTTCAGCTCGCGGCACACGATTTCGGAGAAGTTCGCCCGCTCGAGCATGAGGGGCGCCTCGTAAATGGTTTCAAGGGTAACGTTTTCAACGACGCAATCGGGCTTGACGTTGCAAAAGCCCGCGATTTTCTTGAAGATGGATTCGTCAACGATGGGCTCGTCGCTGCGGAGCACGATGATGTCCGGATTGATGCCCATGCCCAACAGCTCCTTCACGGAATGCTGGGTAGGCTTTGACTTGTGTTCGCCGGAGGCGCGCAGATAGGGAACGAGGGTCACGTGAATGTAGAGGGAATTGTCGCTGCCCGCCTCGTGACCCACCTGACGGATGGCCTCGAGAAAGGACTGGGACTCGATGTCGCCGGTGGTGCCGCCGATTTCGGTGATGACGACGTCCGCGTTTGTCTTTTTCCCAACGGAGTAGATGAATTCCTTGATGACGTTTGTGACGTGGGGGATGATCTGAACGGTGGAGCCGAGATAGACGCCCCGGCGCTCGCGGTCGATGACGGACGCGAAGACCTTGCCGGTGGTGAGGTTGGAGAACTTGTTGAGATTCTCGTCGATGAACCGCTCGTAGTGCCCGAGGTCGAGATCGGTTTCCGCGCCGTCCTCGGTAACGTAAACCTCGCCGTGCTGATAGGGGCTCATGGTGCCGGGATCGACGTTGATATAGGGATCGAGCTTCTGCGCGGCGACCTTGAGCCCGCGCGCCTTGAGGAGCCTGCCCAAGGACGCGGCGGTGATCCCCTTTCCAAGGCCGGACACCACGCCGCCGGTTACGAAGATATACTTTGTCATGGTCGATCTCCCTCCTTGCGTGACCACAAAAAAAGAAGTCCACATGTCCACAAAAAAACGCTCAAGTCCGTGCGCACGCTGCCTTCGGGGTCAATAAGTAAGGCGGCGGCGCGGCTGACCCAGCGGATGTTGCAGGGCGCGGCGCCCCGATGTGGCGTGTGAACACCGTTCACAAAACAATAGTGTGATTATACCCCGCGTGTGCGAACGTGTCAATGTGCTGAGAGTTAATTTTGGCCTGTGCCTTCCGGCCGCCACGTATGGCAAAGGCCCCGCGCCTTCATGACGCGGGGCCTTCCCGTTCCTTGGAACTATTGCTTGATGATCCCAAATGTGTCGACGACGGCGGGCGTCTCGGGATCGACATTCTGGTCGATCTCGTAGGTAATCGCGGTCAGGCGGTTCCCGTCGATGGTGATGCCCATGAAGTTCTGAACGGCCGCGCGAACCGGGCGAGAGGCGTCGTTGGGATCCGCGCCGTACTTGGCCGCGTGGTTTTCGTCGGCAGCGTCGAACAGTTCGTAATAGCCTACGGACATGTCCTTGTTTTTGTAATAGGTCTTCGCACCCGCGGTGGCGGGGATGACGTAGATGGGGCCTGCGGGATTGACCGAATAGGCAATCTCCAGATCGCCGAACGCCTCGGTCTGGGTCTGGGGCTCTACCGCCGCGCCCGCGACGATGGGCTTGGTGCGCGCGTAGATGTGGTCGTGGCCCTGGAGCACCAGATCGACGCCCAGCTCGCTCAGAAGCGGCGCGACCAGCGTGCGCACGCCGTTTTTCTCGCTCATGATGTCGTCGTCGGAGGCGTGGTTCGAGGTGGAATAGGGACCCTTGTGAATGACGACGATCAACCACTGCGCGCCGGCCGTCTTTGCGGAAACCGCGTCGCCCTTGAGCCACTGAATCTGCGCGGGGGTGAAGTCCGCGTATTCGGGGGAATCCTCATTGGTATTGAGGAAAATGAAATGCGCGTTTTCATAGTCAAAGGAGAAGTACGCGCCCGAGGCGGTGGGAGAGTACGGCGCTTCGAGGATATCCAGATGCTCATAGAAGCTGTTCAAGTCCTCGTCGTGGTTGCCTGCCGCGGCCACGATGGTCGTGGTAAGAAGCATATCCTTCGCGTGGCCGAACAGCCAGTCCCACTGCTGCTCATTGAGCCCGGTATCCACAAGATCGCCGTTGATCGTCATGAATTCGGCGTCCGCGACGGTCTCCATCGCCTTGGCAAAGCTGTGCGCGGAGAGCGCCGCTTCTTCCTCGCTCTTGGCCTGGGAATCCGCGAGGTCCACAAACGTAAACGCGCCATCCATGGCGGCGGTCTCAAACGAGCCCGCGTCGCTCCACAGATCAAGGGAGGCGTCGCCCACCCGGAATGCGTACGCGGTGCCGGGCTGAAGGCCCACGGCCTCCGCCTTATGCACCACCTCGGCGGGGGCGTTGGTGGAGACCGAGAAGCGGCCCGCAAACGTCATGGCGTCTGTAAAATCCGGCACGGCATCCGTCTTTTCCACCACCTGTACGTCGCTCCCGGCGGAGGCAAGGGTGGTGTACCAGGTAAAGCCCTTCCTGGTGTACACGTCTCCGTTGAAGGTGACGGTTACCTTGGAAACCGTGCCAAGGGGCGCGGCGGGATCGGGCACGAGCACCTGGGACTCTGTAACGGCCGCGGACGCTTCCGAAAGTGCCACGATGCCCAGCTCGAACCAAAGATCACTGCTCTCCCCGTCGTCCTGGTGTACCTCCGCCGCAATGACATTTTCACCGGCGGTCAGAAGCTCGACGGGCAGGGTGAACGTTTCCTCCTTGGGTTTAAACTTGGCGGAAGTATCGTAGGCGATTTCAACGCCATCGTCGATGCCCCGGCGGAACGCTTCAACGCCGTTGACGTAAACAACGCAGCCGTCGTCCACATGCACGTAGACTTCAAGGCCCGTGTAGCCGGTGAGATCGGGTACCTCAACGGTGGTACGGAAATAGGTCGTGAGGTATTTATTGGTCGCGTCGGGGCCGAACCCGACGACGGTTCCCATGGGAAGGGACGGGTCTGTCTCGGAATAATCGTCGCCAAAGCCGAGCGGCGCGGCGCCCGCGGCCCATTGAGAATCGTCAAAGCCCGCGTCCTTCCACGCGGCGTCCGTGATTTCGCCCTGGTCCCAATACGTCCACTGAGCGTCGCGCGCGAGCAGCGTCAGATTGGTGGCCGCTTCGCCCAGCGCGGGACTGATGGAACATGCGCCGATCGCAAGAACCAAGGTGAGCAGCGCGGCAAGTGCCTTTTTCCACTGATGCATATCCATTCTCCTCATTGCATATCTCGATCGCCCCGCCGCACGGTTCCCGCCAGCGGGCCGCCTCGGATCGTTATTCCCCGTCCACGATGACGTACCGGTCGATCACGCGGTCGAGGGAGCCGGTGCCGTTCTCCTCGCTTACGCGCAGATTGCCGGAGGGACGATAAGGGTCGCTGCCGCCGTCAAGACAAGCAGGATGCCGATGAACCGTCCCATGATGGTTTCCCTCCTTCATGTTCTGAAAAGAGCGTACCATCCCTTTGTCCGGTGGACATCGAATCGCCATAAAATCGCCGTAAAATGCCGCCCCCCCGCCACCGCGATTTCATCCTTGACAAGCGCGTAAAACCATGCTAGACTTTGCGTAAAATGAAACGGCTGGGACCGGAAAGAAGTACGCTGCGGAACCCCTTCAGAGAGCCGCCGGACGGTGCGAGGCGGCGGGAGAACGCACCCGAATACATTCCGAGAGCCGCGGGCTGAACCGAAGTAGGCCGCGCCGGGTGCGCCCGTTACAGCGACAGGGTATACGGCCGTCCGGCCCGTACCCGGCAAGGGCACCCGCCGCGAGGCGGGGCCGAAGCGAGGTGGTACCACGGGAAATTCCCGTCCTCCGTCAGGAGGACGGTTTTTTTGTACGCGAAAGCGGAAGAACGGAGGAAGCATATGGTCATTACCGAAATTCTTGAGAAGAACGCGCGGCTGTATCCCGACGACGTGGCCCTGGTCGAGATCAACCCCGAACAGCGCGAGACGCGAAGAACCTGGAAGGAATACGACCTCATCGAGCCCCAGGGCGACCGCGCTTACCGGCGGGAGATTACCTGGCACGTGTTCAACGAAAAGGCCAACCGCTTCGCGAACCTGCTTCTGGGCAGCGGCGTCAAGCGGGGCGATAAGATCGGCATCCTCATGATGAACAACCTCGAGTGGCTGCCCGTCTACTTCGGCGTCCTGAAGTCCGGCGCCATGGCGGTGCCCATGAACTTCCGCTACGGCCCGGAGGAGATCCTCTACTGCGCGAACCTCGCGGACGTGGACATTCTGGTGTTCGGCCCGGAGTTCATCGGACGCATCGAGGAGATCGCGGACGAGCTCAAATGCCGCCTTCTGTACTGCGGTCCCGGCGTCACCCCGTCCTTTGCCGACAGCTATCAGGAGCTCACCGCCAACTGCTCCTCCAAGTCCCCCGAAATCCCCATGGGGGAGGAAGACGAGGCGGCCATCTATTTCTCTTCCGGCACAACGGGCTTTCCCAAGGCGATCCTCCACACCCACAAGAGCCTCATGCACGCGGTGTACACCGAACAGGCACACCACGGTCAGACCAGGGAGGACATCTTCCTGTGCATCCCGCCCCTCTACCACACGGGCGCGAAGATGCACTGGTTCGGAAGCTTCCTGGTGGGCGGCAAGGCGATTTTGCTCAAGGGCACCCGGCCGGAGTACATCCTTGACGCGGTTTCGAAGGAAAAATGCTCCATCGTGTGGCTGCTGGTGCCGTGGGCGCAGGACATACTGGCGTCCCTCGACCGGGGGGATCTGAAGATTGCCGACTACGACCTATCCCATTGGCGGCTCATGCACATCGGCGCGCAGCCCGTGCCCCAGTCGCTCATCAAGCGGTGGCTTGCCTACTTCCCCCGCCACCAGTACGACACCAACTACGGGCTTTCGGAATCCATCGGCCCCGGCTGCGTGCACCTGGGCGTAGAAAACGTCCACAAGGTGGGCGCCATCGGCATCCCCGGCTACGGCTGGCAGGCGAAAATCGTGGACGAGACGGGCGCGGAGGTGACCGGCGAGGCTGTGGGCGAGCTTTGCGTCAAGGGCGACGGCGTCATGGTGTGCTACTACAAGGACCCCAAGGCGACGGCGGAAGTGCTCAAGGACGGCTGGCTCTATACCGGCGATATGGCCATGCGCGACGCGGACGGGTTCATCTTCCTGGTGGACCGCAAAAAGGATGTCATCATTACCGGCGGCGAGAACATCTATCCGGTGCAGATCGAGGACTTCCTGAACGCGCATCCCTCCGTCAAGGACGTGGCGGTGATCGGGCTTCCCGACCCGCGGCTGGGCGAGATCACCTGCGCCATCCTCCAGATTGTGCAGGGAAGGAGCCTCACCGAGGAAGAAGTGGCCGAATACTGCAAAAAACTTCCCCGCTACAAGCGCCCGCGGAGGGTGATCTTCGCGGACGTGCCCCGAAACCCCACCGGCAAAATTGAGAAACCCAAGCTGCGCAGGATGTACGGCGGCGAGGGCCTCGTGGCGAACCAGAACCAAAGCTAAAAAGATGCGGAGGAAACACACATGAATCGGTACGTCCGGCTGATCCTGGCGGTGGTCGCGCTTCTCCTGGCTGGCATCATTTACGCCTGGTCCTTCCTGAAGGTTCCCCTCGCCCAGAACGTGTTCGCGCAGGCGAGCGCGGCCCAGCTTCAGCTCAACTACACGCTGACCTTGTGCTTCTTCTGCCTGAGCGGCGTGTTCTCGGGCTATCTCGCCCGGAAGATTCCCGCAAACGTGCGCATGCTTGTCGGCGCGGCGCTGGTGGCGGCCGGGTTCATCCTCGTCTCCCGGCTGGAGACCGGCGCGAGCCTTTTCCGGCTGTACTTCGGCTACGGCTTCCTGGCGGGCGCGGGCATCGGCACGGTGTACAACACCGTCATTTCCGTCACCAACGCATGGTTTCCCGACCGCAAGGGCTTCGCCTCCGGCGCGATGATGCTGGGCTTCGGCTTCTCCGCCATGGTGTTGGGAAACCTCGCCGTGAAGCTCTTCGACACATCCATCGGCTGGCGCGGCACCTTCCTCTGGTACGGCGTGGGCATCGGCGCGCTTCTGGCGCTCATCGGACTCGTCATTCGGCTGCCCAGACCCGGCGAGGTGCCAGCCCGCGCCGTGCAGGCCGCCACCGACGGCAAGGACTACACCACCCTTCAGATGCTGAAGCGGCCCTCCTTCTGGCTTTTGTACGCCTTTTGCACCATGATCGGCATGGTGGGCGCCACCGCCATCGGCCAGTCCAAGCAGTTCATGGGCAGCATGGGCGCGTCCGCCGCCACCGTGGCCTTGGGCGCGAGCATGATTTCCGTCATGAACGGGCTGGGGCGGCTCATTTCGGGCACCATGTTCGACAAATTGGGGCTGCGCAAGACCCAGTACGTCAACAGCGCGGTTCTCATCGTCGCGCCGGTCACCATGCTTTTGGCCGCGAAGACGAGCTCCCCCGCCCTGGCGTTCATCGGGCTTTGCCTGTGCGGCCTTGCCTATTCCTTCGCGCCCACGGTGACGGCCACCTTCTCGCTGGCGTTCTTCGGGCGCAAGAATTTCCCCCTCAACTTTCCGGTGCTCACCCTCACGCTCATTCCCGCGTCCTTCGCGGCCACGGCGCTTGCGCCCACGAGCTACATGACCACCTACCTGATCCTCACCGGCATCGCGGTGTTCGGCGCCACCCTCAACCTGTTCATCAGAAAGGCGTAGCATGTCCTATTCCGATGGTTGGTCCGCCCTGAACCTCGAGATGCCCGCGCGGGTGCCGCGCACGGAATATTCCATCGCGGAGTACCACTTCCCCCTCATCCGGCGGGTGACTGGACTCGACGTATCCGACACGTCGAGTCCAGCCGAAAAGGCGCGCGCCCGGCGGGCCTTGCGCGAGGCGTGGAGCTTCGATTTTTCCTGGAGCACCTATCTTGTGACCCAGCTTCTCGAAAAAAAGCGCACCCGGATGGGGCACGCTGTGTACGGCGCAACCGGCGCCGACAAGGACACGCACATCGAGTGCCCCTTCTCGTCCCCGGAAGAGGCGCTGGCGTTTGATCCCCTCGAGACCTATGGGCCCATCGACGAGGCTGCCATGAAGGCCGCCTTCGAGGCGCACTACCGCAAAAACGTCGAAGCGCTCCCGAACGAGGTGAACATGACGGGGGTCTATGTGACGCTCATCTCCGGACTCATCGAAATCTTCGGCTGGGAAATCATGCTGGAGGCGTTGGGCGACGACCCCGCGGGCTTCGGCGCGGTGGCGAACCGCTATGCGGACTGGATGATGCCCGCCTTTCGCGCCCTGGCCGCCGCAGACGTCCCCTGCGTCATGATCCACGACGACATCGTGTGGACCTCCGGCGCGTTTGTCAACCCCGCATGGTACCGCAAGTACGTTTTCCCCAACTACGCGCGGTACTTCGCGCCCATCCTCGAATCCGGCAAGAAGCTCGTCTATACCTCCGACGGCTGCTACACGCGGTTCATTGACGACATCGCCGCGGCCGGCGCCCAGGCATTCGTTCTCGAGCCCTCCACCGACATGGCCTATATCGCCCAGCGCTACGGGCGCACCCACGCATTCATCGGCAACGCCGATACCCGCGCCCTGCTCTCCGGTACCCCCGACGCCATCCGCGCCGAGGTCAAACGCTGCATGGACATCGGCAAAGCCTGCCCCGGCTTCCTCATGGCCGTCGGAAACCATATCCCCGCCAATACCCCCATCGAGAACTGCCTCATCTACGAGGAGGCATACAGGGAAATGTCGAGGAGATGACGGCAGGGGCGCTGCCCCTGCACCCTCAGCGACCGACCGCATCGTATTAAAATACGTTGCGGTCGCACGGCAGCTTCGCCGCGGGGGAAGCTGGTCCCTGCGGAACTGAATTTGACGCATTTCATGCGGCAAATTCACCGACGCGACTTGGCTTGCCAAAGGCAGGCCAACCTCCAAGGGCCATTGTCCCTTGAGAATCCCGGACAGGGAGAAATGCATATTTTATCCGCCGGATCGGTCGGGAGCCCAAGCCCCGGCCGATCCGATTTTATGCATTCGGATGCCCCGGGGCCTGGACCCCGGGGCATCCGACGGATAATGCATTCATTTCCCCATTGTGGGATTCCGAAGGGCGCCGGCCCTTTGGCGGGAGCGCGAAGGCAGCGCCCTCGCCGTCCTCCCCTACTCCCGCAGCCCGAACGCGCGGTTGATTTCGCGGACCTGATCGTCGGAGATGATGACGACGGGACCGATGTCGCGGGCGCCGATGATGGCCTCGGCGGAGTAATCGAGGACTTCGAGGCGGTCGAAGGCGTTGAGGAGGGAGGAACCGGTGACGACGACCGCGTTGTTGTCGATGATGACGGCGGGCGTCTTTTCGTCAAAGGCGGCGGAGATGGAGGCCGGGTCGTTGGCGACGGCCTCGTAGGGGAGGCGCTTGACGTCCCGGAGCATGATGTAGCTTTCCGGAATGGTGCGGGAATCAAAGGCCGCGTCGGTGACGGCGAATGACATGATGGCCGGGGACTTGGCGATGATGATCGCGCCGATTTCCGGGTGTTCGGCATAGATGCGTTCGTGGAGCCTGGCGGAACGGGAGGGCACCTTGCCGCTCTCGCACATGCCGGCCTTGATGCGCACAATATCGTCGAGGTCGAGGTACTTGCGGTCCTTCATGTAGGGCGTGATGAGGAAGGAGCCGTCGGAGAGCCGATGGGAGAAGGTGCCCTGCGTAGAGGTAAAGAGCTTCTGGTCGTAGGCGCGGTGGATGAGCGTGCACATGTCGCGCCGGAGCTCCCGCTCCTCGCTTAAGTGCCTGCCGGGGATGAAGGAATCCATGGCCGCACCGCGTTCCCGGTCGAGGGAAAGCTGCGCGTCGGTGAGCGTGCGAGGCGTGCCGAGCTTCTTGGCGCCGATCTCGATGCGCCCGGCGTAATCGAGGGTTTCGAAAGCCATGAACGCGGTAAACAGGTCGGCGGAGCCGCAGACCACGCCGTGGTTTTCCAGGAGTACCGTGCGCCTGCCCTTGCGGAACTCGTCCGCGATGCGCTCACCCAGAAGCGCGCTGCCGGGCACCTCGTACTTGGCCATGCCCACCTCGCCCAGAAGGTCCCGCGCGCCGGGCACCAGGTTCACCATGGGAATCTTGCGCGCCAGGGAAAACGCGACGAGGGTGGGCGGATGCGCGTGCAGAATCGCCCGGAGGTCGGGTCGCGTCTCGTAGATCTTTTTGTGGAACGGCAGCTCGACGGAGGGCTTGTGGATGCCGATCACCTCGCCGGAGGGCTTCACGCGGATCATGTCCTTGCGCGTGAGCGTGCCCTTATCGACGCTGCCGGGGGTGATCCAGATGTCGCCGTCGTCGTCCATGATCGAGAGGTTCCCGCCGGAGGTGGTGGTCATGCCGTAGTGGTAAATCCGATCCATGATCAAAACCAGCTGGTCCGCCGGGTGCATCAGTTCAAAGCTCATTTGAATCCCTCCCGCGTCTATTGCTGGCTTCATTATACATCAACCGCGCCGGAAAGGAAACGCGGTTAAAGGAAACGGCGCCCCGAATTAACGGGACGCCGCAATGCGGATTGTTACCACTTCCGGCCGGGATCGTCGGCCATCAGGTTGACCGTGCCGGCAGGATAGAACACACAGTAGTGGGAGACCGCCGGGTTCTTGCCCTTGCGCGGGAAGACGAACTTCACGTTCAGGTCCTTGGTGAGCTTGTAGCTGATGAAAAGCTCGGTCTTGGTGCGGGTCAGGTGATCCGGCTCGCCGAAATATCCGGTCACGTCCGAAAGCTTGATTTTGGAAAGGCGCGCGTCGTAGCAGCGGATTTCAAAGATCTGTTCGCCCTTGTTGACGCCGAACACGAGCTTTTCCTTGCCGTATGTGTAATAGGTGCCCTTGGCGGACGCGACATAGCTGGAGCTGTCCGCCTCGCCCAGATCGTCCATCACGTCTTCGATGGTGTCGCTTCCCGCCGTATAGGAGGCGTTCAGCGCCCAGCCCTTCTGGCCCAGCCGGTCGATGGATTTGAGCAGCGCGTTCGCGCTCGTTTCGGCAGAGGCGGGCAGAACCGCCAGGCACAGGGTCAGGACAAGCAGGATGGAAATCAATCTCTTCTTCATGGAAAACACCGCCTTTGAACAATATTACCGAGCGTTCCGTCGGCTTCGATCCCCGGGCCCAAGGATCCGTCGGCGCTTCGTTCAGCAGCGATATATAGACGCACGCGTGCCTCCGATTGTTGCCAATTTCAGGCAGCTGGAATCATTTTCCATTTCCGGGCGAAACCGTCCGGAATGTGAGTGCCGCGCCCTCGGCCCCTTCGCAGGACGCGGTGACGCGCACCTCTCCCCCGCGCCCGTTCGCGCGCAGGACGATGAGCATGTGCCCCTCGTGCATGCGCGGAATTTCATCGGTCGCGAGAAAGTCCCCGCCCGACAGCTTCCAGAGCACCGCAGCGCCTTCCACGGACACTTTCAGCTCCGGCCGCGCGCGGGTGTAGACCTGCCCTTGCGCATCGAGCAGACGCGCCTCGATCTGCGCAATGTCCCGCCCGTCGGAGGCAAGCTCGTCGCAGAGCGTGAGCGCAAGCTTCGCGGGCCCGGACGCGGCGACGAGCCGGTCCTCGCACACCTTTTCCTCGCCGGTATATCCCTCGGCCACGAGCTCCCCGGGCGCGTAGGGCACGTAAAAGTGCGCGATGCCCTCGTCCGGGTCGGGCCTGGCGATCCGCGGGAACCGGTCCGACTGGCGCAGAACGACCTTCTCGCAGTTGGTGAACGCCGCGACGTGGTAGATGCGCCCCGGCGCGTTCTGGTTCCAGTCAGCCGCCAGCTCCGGAAAGCCCCACATGCCGTTTGCCATATCCCAGCGCTGGGAATCGTCGAACACCGCCAGCTTCACCATGGGCTCCCTTTTCCACTGGCTCATGATGTGATATGCCCGTATCTTCAAAAAGCCCGCGCTGTCGATGGGACAGCCCGTCCAGCCGTGGCAGGGCCAACCGGTGGACTCGCCGATGTAGTCGATCCCCGCCCAGTAGAAGCCGCCCGCCACCCAGGGATGCGCCTCCACGTCGTTCCAGGGGGAAACGGGGACGAGATTCGTGTTGGACAGCGCCGCAAAGCGGTAATAGGCCAGTATTTCGGAGCCAATGAACGCCTTTTTGAGACCCCGCGCCCGAAGCGCCGCATAGAACGACTCCATGTAGTTGCCCATGAACACGTCCACGACTTCGCCGTAGCGCAACGTCGCCGCCAGCCGCGCCTCGAGGGTCTCGCTTTCGTCAAAGCCCTTGAGCACATAGCTGATGAGCGCCATGGAAACGGGCCGCGTGGGGTCCAGCGCGCGGCAGCGGCCGCACAGCTCCTCGAGATACGCGTAGTATTCCTCCTGATACTGAATTTCCACCTCGTTGCCCACGCTCCAGAGGATCACCGAAGGGTGGCTCCTGTCCCGGCCCACCATCGCCTCGAGGTCGGAGAACCGGTCTGTGGGGAATACATCCTTGAAATACAGCCTTGAACCCGTCCACTTGTCGTAAAGCTCGTCGATGACCAGAAGCCCCAGCGCGTCGCAGAGATCGTAGAATTCCGCGGCCTGAGGGTTGTGGGAGGTGCGTACGGCGTTGGCGCCCAGCTCCTTGAGCCTGAGAAGCCGCCGCCGCCAGACTTTTTCGGGCACCGCCGCGCCGAAAACCCCGCCGTCGTGGTGCAGGTTCACGCCCTTGAGCTTCACGTTCCGTCCGTTGAGCCAAAACCCCGTGTCCGGATCGAAACGCGCATCCCGGAAGCCGGTCTTAATCTCCCGCGCGTCGAGCAGCGCGCCCCTTTCGGAGACCTTCGCGGATAAAACGTGCAGGCGCGGCGCATCCACGTCCCAAAGGTCCGGCGCTTTCACGCGGATTTGCGCGGAAAACGCGGTCCTTCCCGCCGCCGCAACGCCCGCAAGATGCGTCACCTCGCCGCAAACCGCGATTTCAATTTCAACTTCCCGCGCCGCGCCCGCATTTTCCAGCTCAACCGAAACATCGAGGAGGGCGCCGCCTTCGTCCATGACGTGGGTGGCGTTGAGCCCCCAGGGGGCGATGCGGCAGGGCTCCGTCACCAGGAGCCGCACGTTCCGGTAAATGCCCATGCCGCTGTACCAACGGTCGCCGGAGTCCGTGTTGTCGAGCCGCACGGTCAGCTCATTCTCCGCGCCGATCAGAAGTCCCGTCAGATGAACGGCAAACGGCGTGTAGCCGTACTTGTGCCCGCAAACCATTTCCCCGTTCAAGGAAACGGTGGCGAAGCGCTGCGCCCCGTCAAAGACCAGCGAAACGGCCTTTCCCTCCCACGCCTCGGGCGCGAAAAAGGTTTTTCTGTACCAAATCACCGCGTTGTGCGGATAGAATCCCTGTGAGCCCGATTCGATCTCGGCACGCGGCAAGGTGATCTGGTAATCGTGGGGCAATTCCACCCCGTAAAAAGCTTCCCCGTCCGGCGAAAACAGCCAGCCGTCGTTGAAAAAAGTCTCCATCCCCGTTCCCCCTCCTTCGCCATAACCCCTCCCCGGGGTGGCAACCCGCAAATACCATAAGCCTAAACGCGTACAAGCGGGGCTGTGCCGCCGCGCGCGGCGGACAATTCCATTATATCCCATAAAAAAGGGATTCTCAAGGGCGCCAGCCCTTGCGCGGGGGGGCCGAGGGCAGAACCCCCGGTGTCCTCCCCCCCCAATGACAAGAGCGCCGCTATGGCAGCGGCGCTCGCATCGGTTTGTGATTTAGTTGTATTTTTCGCGCTTCTGGTAATGGGTGTGCAGAAGCTCGTGGGCCTTGTGGGAATTGGGCTTGCCGAAGTACTCGTCGTAAAGCTTCTGGACGGCGGGCGCTTCGTGGGACTTACGCACGGCCTTGCCGGCGTCCTCGGAATAGAGCGCCTTGGCGCGCAGGCCCTTGACGTCCACGACCTCGCGCACGGTGGGCGAGACGATGGGCTGGCCGCCGCCGTTGATGCAGCCGCCGGGGCATCCCATGACCTCGATGAAGGTGTAGCTCTTTTCGCCGGCCTTGATGGCTTCGAGAAGCTTGGAGGCCGCGCCGGTGGAATGGGCCACGGCGACCTTGACTTCCAGGCCATTGAGGTTGTAGGCGGCTTCCTTCACGCCCTCGAAGCCGCGCACGCCGGTGAACTCCAGCTTCGCGAGCTTTTCGCCGGTGATGACCTCGTAAGCGGTTCGCAGGGCCGCCTCCATGACGCCGCCGGTGACGCCGAAGATGACCGCCGCGCCGGAGTATTCGCCCAGCATCTCATCAAAGGTCTCATCGGGCAGGTTCACGAAGTCCACGCCCGCGATCTTGATCATCCGCGCGAGTTCGCGGGTGGTGATGACGATGTCCACGTCCTGAATGCCGTCATTTCCCAGCTCGGGGCGCGCGGCCTCGAACTTCTTGGCGGTGCAGGGCATGACGGAGACCACAACGATGTCCTTGGGATCAAGGCCCGCCTTTTCGGCATAGTAGCTCTTGACCACCGCGCCCTCCATCTCGTGGGGGGATTTGCAGCTGGACAGGTTGGGGAGGAACTCCGGATAATAGGTCTCGCAGAACTTGATCCAGCCCGGCGAACAGGAGGTGATCATGGGCAGCACGCCGCCCTCTTTCACGCGGGTAACCAGCTCCGTGGCCTCCTCCATGATGGTCAGGTCGGCCGCGAAATCGGTGTCAAACACCTTGTCGAAGCCCAGCCTGTGAAGGGACGCGGCGAGCTTGCCGGTGACGTTGGTGCCGATGGGCATGCCGAACTCCTCGCCCAGCGCCGCGCGCACGGCGGGTGCCGCCTGCACGACCACGAACTTCTTGGGATCGGCGATGGCGTTCCAGACCTTCTGGGTGTCGTCACGCTCGGTGAGCGCGCCGGTGGGGCAGGCGGCGATGCACTGTCCGCAGTTGATGCAGCCGGTCTCTGCCAGAGTCATGCCCCAGGCGGAGGCGATCTGCGTCTTCATGCCGCGGCCCATGGCGCCGATGACGCCCACGTTCTGCACCTTGTCGCACATGGCGACGCAGCGGCGGCAGACGATGCACTTGGCGTTGTTGCGGCGAATGGACAGGGAGGAGGAGTCGTACTTCGCCTCGGGCATGAGGCCGGTGTACTTATCCTCGTCGTCCACACCGTACTCGATGCACATCTTCTGCAGCTCGCAGTTTGTGTTGCGGGGGCAGGAAAGGCACTTCTTGTCGTGGGTGGAAAGCAGGAGCTCGAGGTTCGACTTGCGGATCGAGCGCAGAAGGGGCGTGTTGGTCTTGACGGAAATTTCCCCGGTGGCGCGGTCCCTGGGCAGGGATTCCACGGGCATCACGCACGCCGCGGAGGGCACGCGCGCGCCGGTCTCGATGAGGCACATGCGGCAGGCGCCGATTTCATTGACGCCCTTCATGTAGCAAAGCGTCGGGATGCGGACGCCAGCCTTTTTGGCCGCTTCGAGGACGGTGGTTCCGGCGGGAACCGTTACGGATACGCCGTCTATTTTAAGCGTAATATCAGCCATTTATTTCTCCTCCTCGCTCACTTTCTGGAGATCGCGCCGAACTTGCACTTCTCCATGCAGGCACCGCACTTGATGCACTTCTTCTGGTCGATCACGTGCTTCTCCTTGACCTTGCCGGAGATGGCGCTCACCGGGCAGTTGCGCGCGCACAGCGTGCAGCCCACGCACTTCTCCGGATCGATGGTGTAGCTCAGGAGCTTCTTGCACACGCCGGCCGGGCAGCGCTTCTCATAGATGTGCGCCTCGTATTCGGAGCGGAACTGGCGAATGGTGGACAGAACCGGGTTGGGCGCGGTCTGGCCCAGTGCGCACAGCGCGGACTTCGAGATGTTCGCGGCCAGCGTTTCGAGCCGCTCGATGTCGCCGTCCTCGCCCTGACCCTCGCAAATGCGGTTCAGGATCTCGAGCATCCGGCGGGTGCCCACGCGGCAGGGGACGCACTTTCCGCAGCTTTCGTCGACGGTGAAGTCGAGGAAGAAGCGGGCGATGTCCACCATGCAGTTGTCCTCGTCCATGACGATCATGCCGCCCGAGCCCATCATGGAGCCCGCCGCGATGAGGTTGTCATAGTCGATGGGGGTATCGAGCATGTTGGCCGGGAGGCAGCCGCCGGAGGGGCCGCCGGTCTGCACGGCCTTGAACGCCTTGCCATTGGGACAGCCGCCGCCGATGTCGTAGATGATCTCGCGCAGGGTGGTGCCCATGGGGATTTCCACGAGGCCGGAGTTGGCGATCTTGCCGCCCAGGGCGAATACCTTGGTGCCCTTGGACTTTTCGGTGCCCATGGCAGCGAACCAGTCGGCGCCGTTCAGGATGATCTGGCAGACATTTGCGTAGGTCTCGACGTTGTTGAGGATGGTGGGACGACCGAACAGGCCCTTCACCGCCGGGAACGGCGGACGGGGACGCGGCTCGCCGCGCAGGCCCTCGATGGAGTTCATGAGGGCGGTCTCCTCGCCGCACACGAACGCGCCGGCGCCCAGCCGGATGTCGATGTCAAAGTTGAAGCCGGTGCCGAAGATGTCCTGTCCCAGCAGGCCGTACTCGCGCGCCTGGTTGATGGCGATCTCGAGGCGCTTGACGGCGATGGGGTACTCGGCGCGCACGTAGACGTAGCCCTGGGAGCATCCGCAGGCGTAGCCGCAGATCGTCATGGCCTCGATGATGCTGTGGGGGTCGCCCTCGAGGACGGAGCGGTCCATGAAGGCGCCGGGGTCGCCCTCGTCGGCGTTGCAGACGACGTACTTCTGCGGGGCCTGGATGGGTGCGCAGAAGGACCACTTGCGCCCGGTGGGGAAGCCGCCGCCGCCACGGCCGCGCAGGCCGGAGTCGGAGACGACCTGGATGACCTCCTGGGGGGTCATCTCGGTGAGGACCTTGCCCAGCGCCTGGTAGCCGTCCATCGCGATGTACTCGTCGATGTCCTCGGGGTTGATGACACCGCAGTTGCGCAGGACGACGCGGTTCTGGGTCTTGTAGAAGGCCGTGTCGGAGAGGGCGA
>JAEYRW010000161.1 GCA_023435435.1 Bacillota bacterium
GCCCCCGACCGATCCGACGGACGTGAATTTATTTCATCTCAGCAAGGGATTCCCAAGGGAGCCCTTGCGCGGGGGTCCGGGGACAGCGCCCCCGGCGCCCTTCCGTATCCCCCCGGCGTTACTCCTCGTCCCCCTCTTCCCTGCGGGTGATGGTGAAGCGGAACGTGGTGCCCTTGCTCTTTTCGCTCTCGACGGTGAGTTCCTCGCCCATCCAGCTCCAGAGTTCCCGGGCGATGGAGAGTCCGAGGCCGGAGCCGTTGCCGGAATGGGCCTTGTCTACCTTGTAGAAGCGGTCGAACACGTAGGGGATATCCTCGGTGGCGATGCCCACGCCGGTATCCGCGACGCTGACCGTCACCTTGTTTTCGTCGACGTCCGCGGAAACGGTAATTGTGCCCTTTTCGGTGTACTTGATGGCGTTGTCCAGAAGGATGACCATCAGCTGTTCCACGCGGTCGGTGTTGGTGTACACCTCCGGGAGGGCAGAGAAATCGGTGCCGACGCGGAAATCCAGCTCGTGTTCCTCGGCGATCATCTGGTAGCGTTCGCACACGTCCAGAAGGAGGTCGTCGATCTTCACGGCCTTTTTTTCAACGGCAAGGGTGCCGCTCTGGAGCCGGGAAAGCTCCATGAGGTCCGCGATGAGCCGGGAGAGCCGCATGACCTCGCGCAGGATGATGTCATAGTAGCGCATCCGCGCGGCCTCGTCCTTGACCATGCCCTCCTTGAGCGGCTCGATGAGCGCGCGGACGGCGGTCAGGGGCGTGCGCATCTCGTGGGAGACGTTGGCGACGTAATCCCGGCGCGTGCGCTCCAGGCGTTCCTGCTGGGTGATGTCCGAGAAAAGGCCTACCGCGCCGGCCACTTCGCCGATTTCGTCGATGATGGGCGAGATGGCGACGCGAACCGTCTTTCCGCGCAGTTCGGCGTTGCGTTCGACGCACACGCCGGACTCGATGGCGCGCTTGAAGTCCTGCCAGACGCGCCCGTTGTCCATGCGGTGCAGCCGCGAATCGGAAATATGTACGCCCGAACCGATGAGCGCGTCAATGGCGGGGTTCCGGTGGGTGAGCTTGCCCTCGGCGTCCACCGCGACGATGCCCTCGGACAGGTTGTCCAGCATCTGTTTGAGCCGGTTGCGCTCAATGATCAGCTGGTACATGTTGTAGGAAAGCTGATAGGAAAGATGATTGATGGCGCGTCCGAGCTCGCCGATCTCCCCCGGTGCCTTCTCACTGGCGCGAATTTCGAGCTCGCCGGAGGCGATCTTCACAGCGGCGTCGCGCAGCGCGGCGATGGGAAGAACAGCAGCGCGGACGAAGTAGGAAACGAGCATGTACCCGGCGGCGGACGCAAGAAGAGCGCCAACGAGCGCGCCAAGCAGGACGTCCGTCCATGCCGGCATCGTCGTCGACAGCGCCAATATAAGCCCGGCGATGAGCATTCCGGCGACCGCCACGGAAACGACGATCGCCGAGAAAATCACCACGCGCTTTGTCAGCACGCCTTTGCCCTTCATATCACCCGTTGACCTCAAAGCGGTACCCGACTCCGTAGACCGTCTTCAGCGCCCACGGGACGTTCTCCTGGGGGAGCTTCTGGCGGATCCTCTTGATGTGCGCATCCACCGTGCGCGTGTCTCCAAAGTAATCGTAGCCCCATACGCGGGAAAGAATCTGCTCGCGGCTGAACACCTGCCCGACGTTGGAGGTCAGCATGTGCAGAATCTCGACCTCCTTGGGCGTGCAGGGAATCACCTTGCCCCCGGCCTTGACCTGGTAGTTCTCGAGAGAAATCTCCAACTGCGGCAGCCGCACGATGGAAGAATCCTCCTCCGCGGTCTTTTCGGAGAAGCGCCGGAGCACGGCCTTGATGCGCGCAAGCACCTCGCGCGGACTGAAGGGCTTTACGATGTAATCGTCCGCGCCGAGCTCCAGGCCCAGAATACGGTCAATTTCCTCACCCTTTGCGGTCAGCATGATGATGGGTGTCGCGCTCGTCTGGCGGATGGTGCGGCAGACGTCGATCCCCGACATCTTCGGCATCATCAGGTCCAAAACGATCATGTCCGGATGCAGATTCTCGAACATCTCAACGGCCTGCTGTCCGTCGTACGCCGACTGGTGCTCGTAGCCTTCGGAGCCAAGGTACAGCCCGAGCGACTCGTGCACGACGGGGTCGTCGTCGCAAATCAGAATAAGCGGATACATAGACATAAAAACACCTCTCACGCCACATTCATACACACATTATACAGATACACTTTTGTTTATGCAACACTTGTTCGAAAAGGTCTAATGAAAGCCCAATTCGACAACATATTGACGCCGGAGACGAAAAACGTTCTCTTCCGCCGCGAAAAACGGAATGCCGACATCCGAATCATTGACAGGCATAGCGTTCGCGCGCAGCGCGGAAAATACGCGCGGGAGGTGCGCGAAAAATGAATCAGACCGCAAATTTGTGGAACCGCGTCGCCGAAAACGCACGCACGGGCTACGACGCAGTAAACCAGCTATTGGCAAGAACAGAGGACGACAAGATGCGCAGCGAGCTCGCGTCCGAACGCGACGATTACAGGGATGCCGCCCGCGACGCCGAGGAAAAATTGCGCAGGCTCGGGGAAAAGGCCGACGGAAAGGGTCCCCTGGCACGCGCGGGCATGTGGGCGGGCATCCGGATGAACACCCTGGCCGACCACACGCCCTCGCATTTGGCAGACATCGTGATCCAGGGCGCAACCATGGGCGTCATCGACACCACAAAGGCCAGAAACGAATTCCCCGACGCCGACCGGGACGCTCAGGACGCCGCAAGCCGGTTCATCACCCGTCAGCAGGACGCCATCGAACGAATGAAGGAATTTCTCATGTAGCAGGGGCGCCCCTTCACAGCCCCGGAGGCGTCGCCTCCGGGCGCTTTCGGTTGATCCGGACGCTTCCGCCGAAATTGAACAGCAGAACGCCCGCCAGGATCACCGCGCCGCCCACCGCGGTGGGCGTGTCCAGCCTTTCGCCCAGAAAAACATAGCCCATGAGGCTGGTCAAAAACGGCGTGACAAACATATAATTGCTGACGGCGGACGCCCTGTCCGCCTTTTTGAACGCCTGCGCCCACGCCGTGTAGGCCACCGCGCTGGAAAAAATGCCCAAAACCGCGATGTAGACGAGGTCGACGGGCGGCGCGGCGCGCATCTGGCTCACGGACCGGGGCAGGAAAACGGCCAGAAGCGCGGTTCCCGCAAAGATGCCGTATGCAGAAACCTCCAGCCCCGAATAAACACGCGTGAGTTTTTTCTGCAAAAGGTTGTACGCGCTCAGCGCCAGCGCGGCGAGGAGCAGCCAGAAGAGGCCCGCGTTGACCGAAAACGCGCCGTTCATCATGGTCAGGACGAGCACGCCTATGAATTCCACCGCGATGGCCGCCCATTGGTGTGGGCGCAGTTTTTCCCCAAAGGCGACGCGGGCCAGAAGCGCGGTGAGCACTGGCACAACCGCGATGACCACGCTGCCAGTGGCGGCGGTCACGGTCTCGCAGCCCTTGTTAAACGCGATCATGTAAAAGAAAAAACCTACGGCCCCGGCGAGAAAAAACCACTTGAGGTCGGCGCGCTTCGGCAGGCGCACGCGGGTCGCCCGCATCAAAAGAGGCATCGCGAGGGAAGCGAAAAAATAGCGCAGAAAGCCCAGGGAAGGCCCCGTGTAATCACGCAGCGCAAGCCGGGTCAGCACAAAGCCCAGAGACCAGAAAAGAATTGTCGTCATCGCCCAAGGATGAAAGCTGTCCCGAAACCGCATGCGTCACCTCGTCCGACTTTTGTATCGCAATGTGGTCAGTATAGCATGGGGACGGCCGGAAGTACAGTGCCCTCCGCCGCAAATGATTTGATTGACACCGCGCGGTCAAATCCGGTATAATCCTGCGGGATGTGATATCGTGCAAAAGAAAACGGGCCCGCTCTTCGTCGCGCTGGCGGCAACTTTTTGGAGCGGGGCGGGCGTTCTGGGCAAAAACGCGACCTGGGCGCCCCTTTCCGCCACCGGCGCGCGCGCCATCGTGGCGCTTCTCATCATGGCCCTTTTCCGGGGCGGATTTCGCGTGCGCCTCTCAAGGGGCAACCTGCTCGGCGCGCTGTGCGTGTCGGTGACGTCGATTCTGTTTATGGCGGCCAACAAGCTCACCACCGCCGCCAACGCCATCGTGCTCCAGTACGCCATGCCCGTGTTTGTGATCCTGCTGGTCTTTCTGATCTACCGGCAAAAGCCCGTCCGCCGGGACATCGTCACCACCGTCTTCGTGCTGGCGGGCGTGTTTCTGTGCTCCGCCGATTCCTTCGGCGGCGGGAACCTCTTGGGCGACGCCCTCGCGCTGCTTTCAGGCTTTACATACTCATTCGTCTTCCTGTGCGCCCGCATGAAGGACACCGACCCGCGGGAGTACGCCTTCCTCGGCGTCGCCCTCTGTACGCCGCTTTCCCTGTTCGCCATCACGGACCCCGGCGCGACCTTTACCCTCGGGAACGCGCTCACATTTCTGGGGCTTGGCATCTGCCTCGCGGGCGGCTATCTGCTCATCGCAGTGGGCATGCGCAGCACCTCGCCCATGGCGGCGGCCATCGCCGCGAACATCGAACCGGTTCTGAACCCCCTCTGGGTCTTTCTCTTTCTGGGCGAGAAGCCCGGCCCCCTCGCCGTGGCGGGCGCGGTCCTCGTGCTTCTCACCGTCACCGTGTATTCCGTCACCGCGCGGGGCGCAAAAAAACCGGACGCCGCATGACGTCCGGTTTCATTCTTCTGTAAGCCGCGCGGCCTCCACCCGATAGGTCGCGCCGATTTTCGCGCCCGCCAAGTCGTCGGGATCGGTGCAGGTGATGATCGTCTGCACGTCCTCCAGCGCTTCCACGAGGCTGCGCCGCCGGGCCGGGTCGAGCTCGCTCATGACGTCGTCCAGCATCAGAATCGGCCACTCGCCGCAGGCATCCCGCATGACGTGGAGTTCCGCCAGCCGCAGGGAGAGCGCCGCCGTGCGCTGCTGGCCCTGGGAACCGAAGACCCGCGCGTCGCGGCCGTCGATAAGGATCGCCACGTCGTCCCGGTGCGCGCCCACCGATGTGGACATGCGCTTCAAATCCGCCGCGCGGCTTGCGCGCAGCTTTTCCAGCATGTCCTCCCCCGCGCCGGGGCGGTATTCCAGGGACAGCTCCTCGCGCCCGCCCGCGATGCGCGCATGAGTCAGAATCGCCGCCTCGCTCAGCCTTTGCACGTACCACGCGCGGTGGCGCATCACCTCCGCGCCCGCGCGCGCCAACTCCTCGTCAAAGTCGTCCAGCGCCTGATGCGACTGCGCCCGCAAAAGCTCGTTGCGCTGCTTGAGCGCGCGCGCGTAACGCTGGAGCGCGTAATAATAAGCGGGCCGAATCTGGGAAAGGGCGATGTCCACAAACCTGCGACGCTCCCCCGGCCCGTCCTTGACCATGGTCAAATCCTCCGGCGAGAACAAAACCCCCGTCACATGCCCCATCAGCTCGCCCGAACGCGACGCCCTCTGCCCCGCAATTTCCACCACCCGCCGGCCCACGGCGGGTATTTTGATTTCCACTTCGTGAGAACCGTCCCGCCTCTGCGCCGTCACCTTCACAGACGCCATCTCCGCCCCCCAGCGAACCAGCTCCCGGTCCTGCCGCGTCCGGTGCGAGCGCCCCGCGCACGTCAAATAAATGGCCTCCAGCGCGTTGGTCTTCCCCTGCGCGTTGTCGCCCATCAAAACCGTCACGCCCGCGCACGGCGCGAACGAACAGTCCTCATAGTTCCTGAAGTTCTTCAGTTTTACAGATGTAACGCGCATAACACCCCCGGAAAGGAACGCCGGGGGCGCTGCCCCCGGACCTCCGCGCAAGGGCTGGCGCCCTTGAGAATTCCATACTCCGCCGCTGCGCGGCGGGGAACGGCTGATACAAAACAGAAACGAAGCACCTTATATCCCCGGATCGTCCGGGGCTGGGTCTCCGGGCGATCCGACGGACAATGTATAAAAATTCACTCACCAGCATGGGATTCTCAAGGGACAATGTCCCATGCGCGGGGGGCCGGGGGCAGAGTCCCCTGGCGTTCTCCCCCGGCCCCTATGCCTTCTTCCGCGACTCCAGCTTGCGCCTTTGCTCGGTATTGAGAATGCTTTTGCGCATGCGGATGGACTTGGGGGTGATTTCGACGAGCTCGTCGTCGGCGATGAACTCGATGGCCTCCTCGAGGGTGGGCACGCGCACGCCGGTAATTTTGAGGGCTTCCTCGGCGGAGGCGCTGTTGCGGGAGTTGGTCATGTGTTTTTTCTTGCAGACGTTGACGTCGATGTCGCCGGGCCGCGCGTTGCGGCCGATGATCATGCCGTTGTAGACCTTGGTGCCCGCCTCGATGTAGAGCTCGCCGCGGTCCTGAATGTTGAACAGCGCGTAGCTGGTGGCCTCGCCGGCCTCCCAGGCGACCAGCGCGCCCACAAGGCGCGAGGGAATCTCACCCTTGGAGGGCTCGTAGCCGTTAAAGACGCTGTTCATGATGCCCTCGCCGCGGGTATCGGTCAAAAACTCGCTGCGGTAGCCGAACAGGCCGCGCGCGGGCACGAGGAATTCGAGGCGCATGCGGTCCTGGCCGTGCATGGACTGGAGAAGCCCCCGCCGCCGGCCGATCTTGTCGATGACGTTGCCGGAATATTCCATGGGCACGTCGCAGATCAGACGCTCGATGGGCTCGCAGAGTTCGCCGTCAATTTCCTTAAAGACCACGACGGGCTTGGTCACCTGAAACTCATAGCCCTGCCGCCGCATGGTTTCGATGAGGATGGACAGGTGCAGCTCGCCGCGCCCGTAGACGCGGAAGGCGTCGGTGGTCTCGGTGTCCTCGACGCGCAGAGAGACGTCTGTCTGCACCTCCTTCATGAGGCGGGCGCGCAGGTGACGCGAGGTGACGAACTGGCCCTCGGTGCCCGCGAAGGGGCTGTCGTTGACGCAGAACGTCATGGAGACCGTAGGCTCGTCGATCTTCACAAAGGGCAGGGGTTCGGCCATGGCGGGCTGGCAGATGGTATCGCCGATGAGCAGATCCTCAAAGCCGGTGATGGCCACGATGTCGCCCACCCGCGCGTTTTCGCAGTTCACGCGCTTGAGCCCCTCGAACTCGAAGAGTCCGCCCAGCCGCGTGGGCGCGGAGGCGAAGGAGGAGCCGTAGGAGCAGCGGATGGCCATTTGTCCGGCCGAAATCGAGCCGCGCTCGATGCGCCCGATGCCGATGCGCCCCACGTAATCGTTGTAGTCGATGGTGGAAATGAGCAGCTGCAGGCTGCCCTCCGGGTCGCCCGTGGGCGCGGGAATGTGCTCGATGATCTTGTCGAACAGCGGCGTGAGGTCGTCGCCCGCCCGCTGCCAGTCGAGGGTCGCGGTGCCGTCGCGCCCGGAGGCGTAGACGATGGGGCTGTCGAGCTGCTCGTCGGTGGCGTCCAGCTCAAGAAGCAGCTCCAGCGTCTCATCCGCCACTTCGGCGCAGCGCGCGTCGGGACGATCGGTCTTGTTGACGACGATGATAACCTTGAGGCTCAGCTCCAGCGCCTTTTTGAGCACGAAGCGCGTCTGGGGCATGGGGCCCTCGAAGGAATCCACGAGCAACAGAACGCCGCTCACCATCTTGAGCACGCGCTCCACCTCGCCGGAGAAATCCGCGTGGCCGGGGGTGTCCACGATATTGATCTTGACGCCCTCGTGAGAGACGGCGGTGTTCTTGGAGAGGATGGTGATCCCGCGCTCGCGTTCCAGGTCGTTGGAGTCCATGACGCGCTCCATCACCTGCTGGTTCTTGCGGAAGATTCCCGACTGCCGGAGCATCTGGTCGACGAGGGTCGTCTTGCCGTGGTCGACGTGGGCGATGATGGCGATGTTCCGGATGTCGTCGCGAATAATATTCAAATAAAAGAACCCCTTTTCTTGTGTCTATTCCATGTCGTCCGCGGCCAGCCGGTCGGCGGTTTCCGCCAGCACCAGCCCCTCGTTGTTCTCGCACGCGAGCCGGATGGACCATTCGTTTTCAAACAACAGCACGTCGCGCCCGTTGCGGTCGATGCCGGCCTGCGTTGTGGAGGTGAGCCGGAGCTTGTCCACGGGCTTGGGCGTTTCCGCAATCCAGCGCACAAACCGGAAGGGAAGGTTTTCGCGCAGGATGTTGACGCCGTACTCGCTTTTGAGCCTGTACTCCAGAACGTCCATCTGCAGAACGCCCACCACGCCCGCGATCATTTCCTCGCGTCCGATGTTCGGCCGCTTGAACGTCTGGATGGCGCCCTCCTGGGAAAGCTGGTTGACGCCCTTCAAAAACTGCTTGCGCTTCATGGAGTCCTCGGGGCTTACCCGGCAGAAGAACTCCGGCGCGAAGAGCGGAATCCCCGAAAACCTGACGGGCGTCCCGGTGCACAGGGTGTCCCCCAGCCGGAAAATGCCGGGGTCGAAAAGCCCGATGATGTCGCCGGGGTAGGCGGTCTCCACGGACTCGTGCTCCTGGGCCATGAACTGCTGGGGCTGCGCGAGCTTGACCTGGGTTCCCGTTGAGGAATGCCACACGGTCATGCCCTTTTCAAACGCGCCCGAGCACACGCGCATGAACGCGAGCCGATCCCTGTGGGCGGGGTTCATGTTCGCCTGAATCTTGAAGATGAAGCCTGTAAATTTCTCGTCCGTGGGATCGATGACCCCCGCGTCGGACGTGCGCGGCGTGGGCGACTTTGTGTAGCTGAGGAACCGCTTCAGAAACGGCTCCACACCGAAGTTGTTGTACGCCGAGCCGAAGAATACGGGCGTGAGCTTGCCCTCAAGGATCATATCCAGATTGAACGGGTCCCCCGCCACATCCAGAAGCTCCGCGTCCTCGGCCAGCTTGTCATAGTAGCTCTTCCCCAGCGCGGCCGGGCACGCGGGGTCGTCGATGGAAATGGTCTTGACCGTGACCTGAGACTGGCCGTGATTCCCGCCGTCATAGAGGCCGATTTCGCGGGTGTCGCGGTGATACACGCCCTTGAAGTCGCCATGGATGCCGATGGGCCAGTCCACCGGGCAGGCCCGGATCCCCAGCACATCCTCCAACTCCTGGATCAGCTCGAACGGGTCGCGCCCCGCGCGGTCCAGCTTGTTGATGAATGTGAAAATCGGGATCGAGCGCATCCGGCAAACCTTGAACAGCTTGATGGTCTGCTCCTCTACACCCTTGGCGTTGTCGATGAGCATCACCGCGCTGTCCGCCGCCACCAGCGTGCGGTACGTGTCCTCCGAAAAGTCCTGGTGCCCGGGCGTGTCCAGAATGTTGATCCGGTAGCCCTCAAAATCAAACTGCATCGCAGAAGACGTCACCGAAATGCCGCGCTGCTTCTCGATCTCCATCCAGTCGCTGGTGGCGTGCCGCGCCGCCTTCCTGGCCTTCACCGAGCCCGCCTGGCGAATCGCGCCGCCGTATAAAAGCAGCTTCTCGGTGAGCGTCGTCTTGCCCGCGTCCGGGTGCGAGATGATGGCGAACGTCCGCCGCCGCGCGGTCTCCCTTGCCAGTTCCGGGTGCTCCATCGGTTCATCCTCCCGAAAAAAATACCACCCTACATTTTATACAAGTGCAGAGTGCCCGTCAAGAAAAAGCACGTTAAATGACGCGGGGAAGGCGGAGAAGAACGCCGGGGCTCCGCCCCGGCC
>JAEYRW010000185.1 GCA_023435435.1 Bacillota bacterium
GACGCGCGCACCACGCACCGACGGCGAGGGGGGGGGGGGCCCCCCCCCGCGGCCGTCACCTCTTCACATCGCTCACCGCAAACTCCGCCGTGCGGCTCAGCTCCACGCCCTCGCGGGAGATCTGGGCCACATAGAGGGCTTGAGCGTCGGGGCTCAGGCCGTCGACGCAGGCCACGAGGGTGTGCTTGTCGATGTAGGCGGTGGTGAGTTCAGTCTCGTCGAGGATGATTTTACTGAACTCGTTGAAGTTGTCTCCCCGGATGAGGAGCCTCCCGTACTTGTACTCCGCGGAGCCGATGGCGACGTCGTCGATGCCCATCTTAAGGTTGGTGGGCACGAAGGGATTCTCGCCGTTGAAGACCTCCAGCTCGCCGTAGAGCATGTCGTACTCGAGAATTTCAAGCTCGGTAAGATAGCCGACGCTTTCGCCGAAGTCGGACGCCTGTTGGTGGTAGCGGAAGATCACGCCGTCCTCGATGCCCAGCTGCAAAAGCAGGTTGGCGCTCAGGCGGTAGGCCTGCAAATCGGGGGCGGTGAACTTGGCGCCGTAGTTGTTCCAGATCATGTACTGGGTCTCGAACAGGTCGCCGGACTTGACCGAGGTCGCGTCCCAGTCGAGGGCGGGCAGGTGGTCGCCGTAGAACACGCAAATCACCGGCTCGTCAAAATCGTTCATGGCGGCGATGAACTCCTTCAAAAAGTCATCCATGCCCTTTTGGAGGTTCACGAAGTTCTGAAGCTGAATCTGGTTGAAGTACGGGCCGGGATCTTCCACCTGGATTCCGTCCTGGGCGCACTTGAGCAGGTAATCGGAGGGATACTTCCCGTGGGTGGAGACGGTGATGCCGAACACAAAATCCCGGCCGGCTGTGGCGTTCATGGCGTCCTCGATGGAATCGGTCATCCGCTCGTCCTTGGCCCAGCCGATCTCGCCGTAATCCAGGTCGTCCATGTACTCCATGGACTCAAAGACGTTGAACCCGAGGCGCGAATAGACCTCGTTTCTGCCGTAGAAGGTCGCCATATAGTCGTGCACGGCGGTGGAGGTGTAGCCAAGCCGGTTGAGCACGTAACAGATGGTCTCGCAAGGCGTCTCGCGCAGAACCGTGTAGTACGGGTACTCGCCCGCGCCGAAGAAATCGAGGTCCATGCCTGTGAGAATCTCAAACTCTGTGTTCGCGGTGCCGCCGCCCACCACGGGCACATACAGCGCGCCGGAGGGCCACTGTTCCAGCAGCTGGTGGTAGTAGGGCGTCGGATCGTCCGAAAGCTGGACGTCGTCCGATAGGGTGTCCGCGTCGAAGAACGATTCGAGCTGGACATAGATGATGTTCGGCACCACGTTTTCCGCCTTGACAGGCTCGGTGGTGGAGTCGATGACGGAGATGATGTCGTCGACGGTGTCCGCCGAGTACCGCTCGGGCTTGGAGATGCCCATGTCGGCAAACGTGTTGATGAACGTGTAGGCAAAACCGTAGTCCTGATACGCGTCCTTGAGCGTCGGGAACCGGGAAGCGATGAGCCCCGTATCGACGCACAGTCGCATGCAGCCCCAGGTGATGGCCGTGAGCACGGCGAGCCCGACGAGGGTGAACATGTACGGCACGCGCGCGCGCTTGGGCGCGCGGACAAAGAAGAGCACAATCAGCCCCACGATGATGGCGATGCCGCCGAACATGAACGCGATCTCATACCAGGTGAAATACACCGTGATGAGCGAAAACATGTCCTTGACGAGCATCACATCCGCAATCGTGAAGGGTTGCGTGCGGAAGGAGATCACGATGTAGTTGACGATTCCCAGCGTCATCCAGAGAAGCGTGACGGTGGTGAGCGTAGCGATCCGGCGGTGGAATATCTGGGAAAACGCCAGTGTATTGAGGATGAGGAGCCAGTCAAGCGCCAGCATCAGGGGATGCTGACAGGCAAACGAGACGAGCTTGATCCCCGAGCGCCGGTTCAGAAGCTCCAGCAGAAGCGTAAGCAGCACCGAAAGACCCAGGAGCGTGACGAGCTGCCACCTGAGCTTATGGCTGTCGCGCCGCAAGGGCTCGCGCGAATGGCGCACTTCGGTCATGCGCTTGAGATTTTCTATGATCTTCATTGATCCTCCGGCCTACCAATTGTCGCTTCCGTCCGCGGGAACGACTTTTTCCATGGCGGCAATGGCGCACTCGATCATGCCGTCGTCCGGTTCCTGGGTCGTGATCCGCTGAAGCCACATGCCCGGTGCGGAGATCGCGCGCGTAAACGCGTTGTCCTTGCGCCCCGCAAGCTTCAAAAGCTCATAACCGATGCCCACGACGATGGGCAGACACAGAACCTTGATCGTGACGCGCAAAATGGTGGGAATGTTGGTCGGAATGAAGATCGCGACCACAATGCCGACGACGAGCATCAGCATGAGAAACGACGTGCCGCACCGGGGGTGGAACCGCCTTTGGGCGCGGATGTTCTCGACGGTAAGGGGCTTGCCCTGCTCATAGCAGAATATGGTCTTGTGCTCCGCGCCGTGATACTGGAACGTCCTGTGGATGTCCTTCATGCGCGAGATCGCCCAAATATAGCCCACAAAGATGGCGATGCGCACAAGCCCCTCGAACGTCGACTGAATGAACCTCTGGTTCGCGAGGAAGGGCATGGGGATCTGGAGCCAGCGATAGATCTGGGTGGGCATGTACATAAAGAGGAAAAAGCCCAGCGCGAACGCCAGCACCATGGCAAGCGGCATCAGAACGGCGGAAAACACCTTGTCCCAGAAGGTTTTGCCTTCCTTCTTTTCGTCCTCCTCGAGCCCCGCGAGCGCGGCTGAGCGCATGAGGTATTTATAGCCCACGCTGAGGGAATCAAACATATTGAAGATTCCGCGGACAAACGGCACCTTGAGGATTTGGGGCCGACTGTTTTTTTTCGTCGGGGATTCCTCCAGCACGATCTCGCCCTCGGGCGTGCGAACGGCCATGGCAGTGTTCTGCGGGCCGACCATCATGATGCCCTCGATGAGCGCCTGACCGCCAATCGATGTCTTTTTTTCAGCCATTCTAAAATCCTTTCATGACGCATGTAAAATGCGCGTACAATCACATCATATTATACACCCGCGCCTGAATATGTCAAACGGATATACGGTTACTTCCATATCTGCCTCGGCATGGTTGACCCGCCCCCCCACCGTTTGGTATACTATGCGGGACAGGGAGGGTTCCCATTTGAAGAAAAGAGAGATCATCCGGCTCATTCTGATGCCGATCGCCTTTGTCGCCGTGGTGCTGTTCGCGCTCCTCATGCCCACCGGCACGCGCTACACCTCGGCGGACGACATCCTTTCCGTTTCCGTGACGCCCGGGGGCGGCGAAACGACAACCCTCGACGCGCGCGCGGACGTCGAGGCATTCGTCGATTGGCTCAACCTGACCGTGCCCCCCGAGGACATGTGCTTTGTCCGGGAAACGGACGATTACAACTTGGACGGAGCGGACTTCCGTATGGTTGCCGATCAGGTGCCCGATAAAATGACAGGGCTTGACGATGCCGAGACGTTCGCGTATTCGATTTACCATATGTACCTATCGATCGCGGGCAATGTGCTTTTTTATAATGGCGTCGAGTACGACATTTCGCCCGAGGCCGTCGAGGCCATCGGGAAGATCGGAGGATCAGAATGAACATCGCGAAATGGGACAGATTTGAGGCGCGCTTTCAGGGCCCGCAAACGGGAAAGCCCTGCGCCGAGGCGGAATTCGCCGCGGAATTCAGGCACGAGAACCGCGCGGTCTATGTCGAGGGCTTCTGCGACGGGGATGGAGTCTATGTCCTGCGCTTCATGCCGGACGCGGAGGGCGCGTGGACATACGTCACCCGCAGCGCTGTCGCGGCCCTTGACGGCCTCAGCGGGGGCTTCGACTGCGTTCCCGCCCGGGCGGGCGTCCACGGCCCCGTGCGCGTGGCCACCGCGACGGCGGACGAATGGCACCGCTACGCGCCCTCCACGCGGCTTCGCTATGCCGACGGGACGGATTACTCCTGCGTCGGCACCACCTGCTACTGCTGGACGCATCAGGGGGACGCCCTCGAGGAAAGGACGCTCGCGACCCTCTCCGAAGGATCTTTCAACAAGATTCGCATGTGCGTGTTCCCCAAGCACTACGTCTTCAATGAGAACGATCCGGAATTTTATCCGTTCATGGGCGGAAAGACGGGCGACGGCTACGCGTGGGACTTCGAGACCTTCGACCCGCGCTATTGGGCGCACCTCGAAAAGCGGATCGACCAGCTCGCCGCGCTGGGCATCGAGGCCGACCTCATCCTCTTTCATCCCTACGACCGCTGGGGCTTTTCGAGCATGCCCCCCGAGGCCGACCGGCGCTACCTGCGCCACATCGTCGCGCGGCTTTCCTCCTTCCGCAACGTGTGGTGGTCGTTCGCCAACGAGTTTGACCTGATGCCCGGCAAGACCGTCGAGGATTGGGACGACTTTTTCCGGCTCGTCCAGCAGAAGGACCCCGCCCAACACCTCCGGTCCATCCACAACTGCCGGGGCTTCTACGACCACAACAAGCCCTGGGTCACCCACTGCTCCATCCAGCACTCCGACATGGAGAAGGTGCCCGAGTGGCTCGATCTGTACCGGAAACCCGTGGTCGTCGACGAGTGCTGCTACGAGGGCAACATTCCCAATTACTGGGGCTCCATCACCGCCGAGGAAATGGTCAACCGCATGTGGGACGGCTTCTCCCGCGGCGCGTACGTGGGCCACGGCGAGACCTACCTCGACCCCGACGACGTGCTCTGGTGGGCAAAGGGCGGCGTTCTCCGCGGCAAGAGCCCGGAACGCATCCGGTTTTTGCGAAAAATAATCGAGTCCATGCCCGCCAACCCCACGCCAGCCCTCGAGCGATCCCGCGTGCTCGGCCAAAATTACGGTGAGGAAAAATACCTCTACTACTATGGCCTGCGCCAGCCCGGCCTCAAGGACTTCGAACTCCCGGAAGGCAAAAAGTACCGCGCCGAAGTCTTCGACGCGTGGAACATGACCGTCGCCCCCGTCGAAGGGACCTTCTCCGACAAAGCCCTCGTCCCCATGCCCACCAAACCTTACTGCGGACTCATCCTCACGAGGGTGAAGTAACGCCGGGAGCGCCGCCTCCGGACCCCCGCTCAAGGGACATTGCCCCTTGAGAATCCCGGATTAGAGGAAAGAGAAACATTGTCCGTCGGATCGCCCGGGGGCCAACCCCGGCCGATCCGAGTTTGTAATGCGGTAC
>JAEYRW010000003.1 GCA_023435435.1 Bacillota bacterium
GCGTTTCGTCCTCCGCGTACACGATGGCCGTTTCGATCCCGTCCTGCGCGAGAGCCCGCGCCTGGGCCGAAAGGTCGGTTTCGTCCATGATCTCCACAGAAAGGGCCGCGTTCAGGTTCTCGGCGGCGTCCCGCGCGCCCTGCTTGAGCTGCATGTAGAACGTGCCCGTCTCGTCGGCGGCAAGGAGCGCCACGTGCCGGGCCTCGCCCGCGCGCGCCGTGTCGGCGGACTGGTTGAGTGTCGTCAGCATGAGTGCCGCCGCCCCCGCCAGACACACCAGGGAAAGAAAAAGCAGCTTTTTCATCCCTCCGCCTCCATTTCCCGGGGCAGACGGACGTAAACCGTCGTCCCTTCCTCCTCCACCGAGCGGACGGTGAGCCCATATTCGCGGCCGCAGCTGAGCTGAATGCGCTCGTGGACGTTGCGCAGCCCGATGCCGCTCTTGCCCGGGGGCATTGTGAACAGCTTTTCCACCTGCTCCACAGCCATGCCCACGCCGTCGTCCTCCACCGAGAACATCAGCGCGTCGTCCTGGGCATAGGCGCGCACGCGAATCAAAAGCGCGTGCTCCGAGGTCTGGTCAAAGCCGTGGGAAATGGCGTTTTCCACCAGCGGCTGGATGATGAGCTTGATGGTGCGCGCGTCCTTCACGGACTCGTCCATCGCGATCTCGTAGGTGAACTTTTCCTTGAACCGCATCTTCTGGATGATGAGGTAGTTGCGCACGTGCTCCAACTCCTCGGCGACGGAGATGACGTTTTTCCCCTTGCTGATGGAAATGCGGAAGAGCCGCGCCAGCGCGGAAACCATTGTGATGGCCTCCCGGCCGCGCCCGCGCTCCTCCATCCAGATGATGGAATCGAGGGTATTATAGAGGAAGTGGGGATTGATCTGCGCCTGAAGGGCGTTGAGCTCATAGAGCCGCTTTTTCTCCTGTTCCTCCACCACCTGGGCCATCAGCGCCCGGATGCGCGAGAGCATGTGGTTGAACGCCACCGACACCGCGCGCACCTCGGTGAACCCCCGCGCGCCGATGGTGACGGACAGATCCCCCGCCTCCACCTTCTGCATCTTGTGCTCGAGGTTCAGAATCGGCCGCGTCACTGTGTAGGCGATGATGGACGCGGGGATGAGGGAGACAAGCGCCGCGCACAGAATGACCACCGTGATGATCCGCCGGATGTCCGAAAGCAGGTATGTGATTTCGTCGAGGTAGGCGACGCCCACCATGCGCCAGCGCGTGCCGGACAGGGATTCGATGATGAGGGTGCGCGCGCGGCCGTCAAATTCGTCGCTCGTCACGCCGATGACCTTTTCAACCGCCGCCGCCGCGTCCTCCTCCGCCAGGCCGTTTTCCAGCATCTCGATGCGGGGGTGGAAGATGATCTTGTCCCGCTCGTCGAGTATGTACAGATACCCGCTTTCCGCCAGCCGCGTGTCCTCGATGAGCTCCGCGAACGCGCCGTAGCGCACGTCCATGAGCAGAACCCCCGTCCGTTGGGCGCCGTCCACACCGTAATAGTAGATGGCCCGGGCGAGGGAGACGACGAAGTTGCGCTGGACCCCGAAGAGGTGCTGCACCCGGGGCGCGGAAAAATAGGTGGACGCCCCCTGCCACGAGAGTGCCTTTTGGAACCACTCCTCCTGGGCGATAACCCCGGGGGCCTCGTTGACCGCGCCGCCGGTCGCGTAGATGGAGGAGCCGTCCGCCCGGAACACCGCCACGGCCGTGACATCCGAATTGCTTTTTTTCAGGTAGTCGAGGTCGCGCATCCACTGGTCGTCCCCCGCGCCGATGGCGTCCGTGATGGAGGCTGCGGTGAAATTGAGGGTGGACAAAAGGCCGTTGACGAAGATGTCCACGCTGCCGGCGGACTGGAGCACCGTCTCCTCCGTGCGGTCGATGGCGTTTTCGGTGAGCAGCGCCGACGTGCGCGGCAAAAGCGCCAGCAGCATAAAGCCCAGAAGCATCACGATGCAAAGCGTGAACGAGAGGAAGAGCACCGTATGAAGGCTGTGGCTTTTCCGAAAAAGCAGCCGCATTCAGGCCTCCTTCCGCTTGCGCGCCTGCGAGGGCGAAATGCCGAAGTGCTTTTTGAAGGCGTAGCTGAAGTAGCTGGGATCGGGAATGCCCACCGCCTCCGCCACCTCCGCGGTTCTGACCATCTCCACGGCCAAGAGGGTCATCGCCCGGTCCATGCGCAAATCCGTCAGGTACTGGTGGAACGTCTTTTTCGTTTCTTTTTTAAAGAGCACGCTGAAATAGCTTGTGGAAATGTGCAGCCTTTGGCAGATCACCTCGATGGTCATGTCCGCGCGGGCGAAGTCGCTCATCAGGATTTCCACCGCCTGATTTACCAGCCGCTGGCTGCTCGTGACCCGGTTTTCGCCGATTTCCGAAACGATGGAGGCGCAGTAGCTGTTCAAAAGCGCCTTGGCGCGGTTCGGCGGCGGACAGCGCATCAGCGCCTCCAGCGTTTTTTCAAAGTCCCCCGGCTCGTCGTCCCCGGCGGCCAAATCGCGGGCCATGTGCATGATGGTCACGCATACGTCCATCATGTAGGCCCGGTAAATGCGCGGCGTGGGGCGCGCGGCGGCGAGGTCGTCCACCAGGCGCCCGACAATGAAGCCTGTCTCCCCTTTGTCGCAGGTCTTGATGGCGTTCGCAAGCGCGCGCAGCGCCTGCTGGTCCGCCACCACCTCGCCCCGGCCCCGGTCCTCCAGTTCCGTGGCGCAAAGCACCTGGTCGCTGGAGAGGATGGACGACTGGTCCAGCGCCGCGAGCGCCTGCCGCGCGCACAGCCCCAGCTGGGAAAGTTTTTCGCACCGCGCGCCCACGCCCACCAGCGCCTTGGCGGACAGATAGTGCTCGATGTCCCGCTGGGCACGCTCCAGCGCGGCGAGGACTCCCGCAAACGCTTCGTCGGAGTCGTCCGGCAAAAGAAACAGGATGGCCAACGCGTCGTTATAGTGGAAGATGTGCGCCTTGTGTTCCTTCGAAAGCACGTCCCGGGCGATGTTTCTGACGGCCATGCGCAGAAGCTCCGGGTCCTCGATGGCGCCCTGGCCGCCCCCGGCCACGCGCATGAGCGCCAGCGCGTAGCGCGGGGCCTCCAGCTCAATTTCATAACGGCGGGCGGACTGCACGGCGCCTTCCACGCTCATGCCGCCCGAAACCAGCGAGGAAAGGAGCATCTCCCGCAAAAGAGGCAGGCTCGCCTCGAAGTTCTGCCGGAGCGCGGAAAGGTCGCGGCGCTGGTTGAATTCCTCGTCCAATGTCGCGCGCACGTTCTGAAGGATTTTCGTAAACTCCACGGACGAGATGGGTTTTAAGAGGTAGCGCATGCTGTTGAGCTCGATGGCCTGCTGCGCGTACTCGAAATCGTCGTAGCCGGAGAGGATGATGAAGCGCGCCGTGGGCAGGCGCTTTTTGATCTCGCGGCACATGGTCAGTCCGTCCATCATGGGCATGCGGATGTCCGTGAGGATCACGTCCGGCGAGAGGGTTTCCACCAGCTGCAGCGCTTCGATTCCGTTTTGCGCCTCGCCCACCACCGTAAAGCCCAGCTCCTCGAAGCGGATGATTTCCCGAAGCCCTTCCCGAATCTCCGATTCATCGTCAACCAGCATCAATTTGTACATCAATTTTCTCCCCCAATGTCGAATATATTATCCCAGAACGCGCTCTAATTTGCAATAAACGGATTTTAAATTAAAAGGTTTTCTAAAGTTATCAGTGGGAAAATCAATTTTATGTTACGTTCCGGCCCCTTATAATATAAGAAGTGCGATATCCGTATCGCAAATTGTGCAAAAAGGAGTCTACCCCATGAAAAAGCTGATTTCGGTCTTCCTGGTTCTCGCCATGATGGTCGGCGTGGGCGCGTCCGCATTCGCGGAAGGCGACACGTATGTCTTCTGGTATACCTTCTCCGACGTGTACCTCTCGTCCGTGCGCGCGGCGCTGGATTCCTCGCTTGACACCGCCGGCATCGCCTACGTCGATCAGGACGCCAACGCCACCCAGCAGACCCAGACCGACCAGATTTCCACCGCCATCGCTTCCGGCGCGGGCCTTCTGGCCGTGAACATCTGTGAGACCGGCGCGGACGGCATCGCCCAGAACGTCGTCGACAACGCCAAGGCCGCGGACATCCCGCTGATTTTCTTCAACCGCTCGGTTTCCGAAGACGTGGTCAAGAGCTATGACAAGTGCGTGTTCGTGGGCACCAACTACGAGCAGGCGGGCATCATGCAGGGCCAGATGATCGGCCAGTACGTGCTCGACAACTACGATGCCATCGATCTCAACGGCGACGGCGTCATCTCCTACGTCATGTTCAAGGGCGACGAGTCCAACCAGGAAGCCATCGCGCGCACCAAGTACGGCGTCGAGGACGCGGACGCGGTTCTCACCGCCGCCGGCAAGCCCGCGCTGTCCTTCTACGACGAGTCCAACGAGAAGAAGTACCTCGTCGACCAGAACGGCACCTGGTCCAACCAGGCCTCCTTCGAATACATGCAGACCATCCTCGCGCAGTACAACGAGGAAAACGGCAACATGGTCGAGCTGGTCATCTGCAACAATGACGACATGGCCCTCGGCGCGGTCAACGCCCTCACCAACGCCGGCTACAACACCGGCGAAGAAGGCGCGAAGGTCATCCCGGTCTTCGGCGTGGACGCCACCGACACCGCCAAGGAGCTCATCGCCACCGGCCGCATGAGCGGCACCATCAAGCAGGACGCGGCCGGCATGGCGGACGCCATCGCCACCATCGCCACCAACATGCTCGCGGGCAACGACACCTTCGCAAACCTCAACGAGGCCTACGAGGTCGTTGACGGCTGGAAGGTCAACATCCCCTACGCGGTGTACACCGGCGAAACCGCCGACTAAAACCGCCTCGCGGGAGGGGTGCGCGAGCGCCCCTCCCGGCTCGGTTGAGCAACGGCCCGAAACAGCGACAGGCAAAAACCGGCCGCTGTTTCCGGCGATTGCTCAGCATTTTCCGGCAAAAAGGGAGGCTCCAGAATGGAAAACAATATGCCGCTTCTGCGGATGGAAGGGATCACCAAGACGTTCCCGGGCGTCAAGGCGCTGGACGACGTGTCCCTGACCGTCCGGGCGGGCACGGTGCACGCGCTCATGGGCGAAAACGGCGCGGGCAAGTCCACGCTCATGAAGTGCCTGTTCGGCATTTACGGCAAGGACAGCGGACAGATCTACCTGGAAGGCCGCGAGGTGAGCTTCCGCGCCTCCCGCGAGGCGCTGGACAACGGCGTCGCCATGGTGCATCAGGAGCTCAACCAGGCGCTCAAAAGGAGCGTCATGGACAACATCTGGCTGGGCCGCTATCCCAAGATCGCCAGGGGTATGCCCTTCGTGTCCGAAAAAAAGATGTTCGAAGACACCATGCGGGTGTTCCGGGAACTGGACATCGACGTAAACCCCAAGGCCATCATGTCCACCATGCCCGTTTCTCAGCGCCAGATGGTGGAAATCGCAAAGGCCGTCTCCTTCAACGCCAAGGTCATCGTGTTCGACGAGCCCACCAGCTCCCTCACCGAAACCGAGGTCGACCACCTGTTCAAGATCATCAACATGCTCCGCGACCGGGGCTGCGGCATCATCTACATCTCCCACAAGATGGAGGAGATTCTGCGCATCTCGGACGATGTAACCATCATGCGCGACGGGCAGTGGGTGGCCACCCGGCCCGCCGGGGAGCTCACCATGAACGAGATCATCCGGCTCATGGTGGGCCGCGAGCTCACCAACCGCTTTCCGCCCAAGGATTACGTGGTCTCGGATCAGGACGTTCTGAAGGTTGAAAACCTCACGAGCCTGTACGCAAACCTCAGGGACGTGTCGTTTTCCCTCAAGAAGGGCGAAATTCTGGGCGTGGCGGGCCTGGACAGCTCGGGCCGCACGGAGCTTCTGGAAAACATATTCGGCATCTCCACCCGCAAGGAGGGGACGCTTTTCAAAAACGGTGCGCGGATTCACAACCGCTCACCCCGGGACGCCATCAAAAACGGGTTTGCCATGGTCACGGAGGAAAGGCGCGCCACGGGCATCTTCAACATTTTGTCCATCCGCGATAACACGGTGATCTCAAGCCTCAAAAAGTGCACGAGCCATCGGCTTTACCTGAGCGAAAAGAAGATGGACAAATCCACCGACTGGTCCATCGACGCCATGCGCATCAAGACGCCCTCGCGTTCGACCAAGATCCGCGCGCTCTCGGGCGGCAACCAGCAGAAGGTCATTTTTGGGCGCTGGATTCTGACAAACCCGGACGTTCTTCTTCTGGACGAGCCCACGCGCGGCATCGACGTGGGCGCGAAGTACGAGATCTATCAGCTCATCATGAACATGGCCCGGGAGGGCAAGTCCATCATCATGGTGTCGTCTGAAATGCCGGAGCTTCTGGGCGTGTGCAGCCGCATCCTCGTCATGTCCGGCGGACGGCTCGCCGGCCAAGTGGACGCCGCAAAGACCACACAGGAAGAAATCATGACGCTGGCGGCGAAATACGCGTAAGGGGGACGGGAAACCATGGCAAAGTTCAGCCTCGCAGGCAAAATGGATGAATTCAGGGCGCTCGATTCGAAGGATCAGCGGCGCTTTGTGGGCAACTGGATCCTCGACCATGCGATGATCCTCATCATTATCCTATTGGTCGTATACATTGAGACGCAGAAGCCGGTGTTCCTCAAGACCGCCTCCATCGTCAACATCATCACCCTCACCGCCGCGCGCCTGCCCATGGCGCTGGGCATCGCGGGCACCATTGTCCTCACGGGCACCGACCTTTCCGCCGGGCGCGTGGTAGGCCTCTCGGCCTTTACCTCCGCCATTCTGCTGCAGAAATCCGGCGTCATCGGGAAATTCTTCGAGGGAATCGGCCCCCAGCCGTTGATTCTCGTGATCCTGCTTTCCATGGCCATCGGCGCGACGGTGGGCCTGCTCAACGGCTTCTGCGTGGCGCGGTTCAAGCTCCATCCGTTCATCGTGACGCTGTCGACTCAGCTCATTACCTACGGAACCTACCTCACCCTCTCCGGCGCGCAGCAGATTTCGAGCCTCGACGCCAGCTATACCACGAGCTTTGTCACCCACTCCATGTTCAAAATCGGCACCACCTCGGTGATGAACTACGTGGCCTTCACGGTGGTGGTCACAATGATCATGTGGTTTATCTGGAACAAGACCAGCTTTGGCAAAAACATGTTTGCGGTGGGCTCGAACGAGGAAGCCGCCAAGGTCTCCGGCGTCAACGTGGCGCTGACCATCGTGGGCGTGTTCGCCCTGGCGGGCGCCACCTACGGCTACACGGGCTTCATCGAGGCGGCACGCCTGGGCGCGTCCACGGGCTCCTTGGGCCTCAACTATGAACTGGACGCCATCGCGGCGTGCGTCATCGGCGGCGTATCCTTCGTGGGCGGCATCGGCAAAATCTCCGGCGTCATCCTCGGCGTGTTCCTCATGCAGCTCATCATCACCGGCATGACGTTCCTCGGGATCAGCGGAAACACCACCTACATCATCAAGGGCACGATCATCCTGGTCGCCTGCGCCATCGACATGCGCAAGTACCTCGTCAAGAAATAGTCTTCCTCCTCCCGGCAGGTTCGCGCTCGGCACGCGGGCCTGCTTTTTTGCACAGCCGAAAAAAGACAGTTTATGCACAGCGCGCATAAAAATACATTTTGTCCCAAGAAAGAAACGCCCGCGCGTTTTGAATGACAAAGTCCGCAGCGGCTGCATTCTGTCCGATCGGCGTACAAAAAACCGGTATGCCAGCCACCAGAATGGCTGACAGCCAGCGCGGCGCATGCAATTTATTAACCTTCTTTTTTGTTTTTCCCGGCAGAATTTCCCGCATTTGATGTCATATGCGGTTGACGGAATGCATGAAAAATGGTAGAATCAGGTGATGGCAAGGGAGCGGCTGTACAAGAGCGCCCCTTTTTCTATATCCGCCATTCGTTTTTGATGAAAAGGAGATGCGCGCTTGCAATATATTGGGAAACGGCTCCTGATCGGCTTGATCCTGGTGCTCTGCGTGTCCTTTCTGGTTTTTTTCATGCTGTATCTGATGCCCGGCGACCCCATCAACCTGATGGCGGGCGAGGCGGCCGATCCGGCGAAGCTCGCGGAGCTCAAGGAGGCGTACGGTCTCAACCGGCCCCTCCTGGTTCAGTATGCCGACTGGCTGTGGGGCATCATTTCGCGGCAGGATTTCGGCATTTCGTTCAAGTACAAGCTGCCGGTGTGGGATCTTGTGAAGGTGCGCATTCCCATCAGTCTTCGGCTCACATTCATCACAATGATCATTCAGTACCTGGTGGCGGTGCCGCTGGGGCTTCTGTGCGCGTACAAAAAGGACACGCTGTTTGACCGCGGCACCATATCCACCACGCTTCTTCTCACCGCGCTGCCGTCGTTCTGGCTGGCGGTCATCCTGATGCTGGTGTTTTCAGTCAATCTCAAGATACTGCCCCTTTCCGGGTTTACCTCCTGGAAGCACTACGTGCTTCCGGTGTCGGCGGGGGTACTGGGGGGCCTCGCGAGCACCGTGCGGCTCACCAAGTCCGAGGCGCTGGAGGTGCTTCACGAGCGCTATGTGGACACCGCCCACGCCAAGGGGCTCACCGAGCGCGCGGTGCTTTACCGGCACGTTTTGCGCAACTCCCTCATCGTCATCTGCGTGCAGGTGTTCCAGTCCCTGCCCTGGCTCATTTCCGGCTACATCATCATCGAAAAGATATTCGGCATTCCCGGCATGGGGAGTCTCATGATCAGCTCCATCATCTATCAGGACTTCAACGTCGTCCAGTGCATCATCTTCATTATTTCGGTGCTTACGGTTCTCTGCAACATATTGAGCGACGTCGCGCTCGGCCTTCTTGACCCCAGAATCCGCATCTCAACCGGCGGGGGCGACGCATAAAAAAACCCGCGAAAGGATGAACGCGCGTGAACGCAAGCCCGTGGAAGGATTTTCTAAAAAGCTGCTGGAAAAACGCCAACTTCATGATCGGCTTTGTGATGCTTTTGAGCATCGTGGTGCTGGCCATCTTCGCCGACCAGATCGCGCCCTTCGCGTATGACGGCAACAACCCCATCGTCAAAATGCAGCCCCCCAGCGCGGAGCATCTGCTGGGCACCGACAACCTGGGCCGCGACCTGTTCAGCCGCATCGTGTACGGCACGCGCATCACCCTCAAGGTGGCGCTTCTGGGCGGCTCCATCCAACTGGCGCTGGGGGTGGTGATCGGGCTTCTGTGTGGATATTACGGCGGCGCGCTGGAGCGCGGCATGCTGTTTCTGGCGGACCTTACCTGGTGCGTGCCGGGCATGATCATGGCCCTGGCGGTGGTGACGGTCTTGGGCTATAACCTTCAGAACGCCATCATCGCCATCGCCCTTGTGGGCTGGGCGTCCATGGCGCGCACGGTGCGGGCCAAGACCATGTCCATCAAGAACATGGCCTTCCTCGAAACGGGCATCGCCTTCGGCGAGAGCGATCTGGCGCTCATGTTCCGCTACATCTTCCCCAACATCGTGCCCGCGCTCATCGTCATGGTGTCCATGGCGCTGCCGGGCACCATCATGGCCACCACCACGCTATCGTTTCTGGGCATCGGCTCCCAGCCGCCGTCCCCGGACTGGGGGCTCATGGTCTCAGACGGCATCACCTACATCACCCGCGCGCCGTGGCTGGCCATTTATCCCGGCGTCGCGCTGGTCTATACGGTATTCAGCTTCGCGATCCTCGGGGAGGGCCTGCGCGACCTGCTGGACCCCCGGATGAAATCGAGATAAGGAGGACGATCCATGGAACTACTTCGGTTGCGGGATCTGTCCGTCGACTATCGGGTCAAGGACGGCTATCTGTCCGCCGTCCGTGACGTCAATCTCACAATCAACAAGGCCGAAATTTTCGCCATCGTGGGCGAATCCGGCTGCGGCAAGTCCACCGTCGCCCACTCCATCATGCGGCTTCTTGACAAAAGAAATGCGCGCGTCACCGGGGAGATTCTGTTTCAGGGCGAAAATCTCGCGGACCTCACCGACCGGCAGCTCACGAAAATCCGCGGCCGGGACATCGGCATGATCTTTCAGAATCCCCTCGACTCCCTGAACCCCGTGTATATGACCGGCGCCCAGGTCTCGGAGGCGATTTTGCTCGACGGGGGAAACAAGAAGGAGGCGTGGGACAAGGTGGTCTCCCTGTACCAGTCCGTGCACATGCCGGACGCCCCCAAGCGCGTGCGCGCGTTTCCTCACGAAATGTCCGGCGGCATGCGCCAGCGGGTCATGATTGCCATGATGCTCAGCCGCAACCCCGCGCTGCTCATCGCGGACGAGCCGACCACGGCGCTGGACGTGACCATCGAAGCCCAGATCCTCGAAATCATCCTCGATCTCAAGCGGAAATACCAGACCGCGGTGATGATGATCACCCACAACTTCGGGCTCGTGGCGGAAATCGCCGACCGGGTGGCCATCATGTACGCGGGCGAGGTGGTGGAGCGGGGCACGGTGTACGAGGTCTTCGACCATCCCGCGCACCCCTATACCGCGCTTCTCATGGAGGCGCTGCCGCGCATGACCAAGAAGGAAGGGCGGCTTCGGACCATCGACGGCACGGTGCCGCGGCTTCTGTCAAAAAAATCCGGCTGCCGGTTCTACAACCGCTGCCCCGTACATTTGCCTGTGTGTGAGAACACCGACCCCGAGTCCCGGACGCTTTCGGACACCCACGACTACCGCTGTCACCGGGACAGGAGCGGGGAAGGGGTGGGTACATGAGCGCGTCCGTCATCGAGCTGCGCGGGCTGAGCAAGCAGTTCTCCATCGACAACGGCTTTTTCACGAAGGGAAAGCGCCACGTGCGCGCCGTCAATGAGGTAAACCTCACCATCGAGCGGGGCGAGATCGTGGGGCTGGTGGGCGAATCCGGCAGCGGCAAGACGACCCTCGCCCGGCTGATGCTGGGCCTCACAAGGCCCACCGCGGGTTCGGTGGTCATCGACGGAACCGATCTTTCAAAGGTCGGCCGCGCGGCAATGAAACTCTTGCGCGCGCAAATCGCCGTGGTGTTTCAAGATCCGGCCTCGAACCTCAACCCCCGGGAGACGGTGGAGGGCTCCATCATGCGCCCGCTGATTCTGCACGGCATGTCCCATTCCGCGGCCCGGAAAAAGGCGCGGGAAAGCCTCGAGTCCGTAAAGATGGACGTTCAGTACCTGAACAGCTATCCCCACCAACTTTCCGGCGGCCAGCTCCAACGCATCGCCATCGCCCGGGCGCTGGTGATCAATCCCAAGATCATGATTCTCGACGAGCCCACCTCGGCGCTGGACATCTCCGTCCAGGCGCAGATTCTGAACCTGCTGCTCGACCTTCAGGAGGAACGGGGCCTTACATACATGGTTATCACCCACGATTTAAACGTCGTACGCTACATCAGCGACCGCGTGGCGGTGATGTATCTGGGCAGGCTTGTGGAATTCGGCCCCACGGAGGAAATCTGGGAAAACGCCCGGCATCCCTATACCCGGGCGCTCATGGAGGCCTCCCCCATCCTCAACCCGCGCATGCGCGGACGGGAAAAGCACCTCATCAAGGGCGACCCGGGCAGCCTCATCGACCTGCCCACCGGCTGCGCCTTCCATCCGCGCTGCCCCATGGCCACACCGTTTTGCGCCGAGAAGATTCCCCCGGCGGACGCCCTGTCGGCGCGGCATCTCGCGGCCTGCCACTACGCGCGCCGGGAGGCCGAAAAAACCTGATCCGACCGGCCCGTCAAAGCGCGGGACCGTATGGATAGACCAATTTTCAAGGAGGAAAAACCCATGCGAAAGAGGCTCCTTCCGACGCTCCTCACTCTCGCGCTGCTTCTGACCATGATCGCCGTCGTGCCGACGGCCGGCCTTGCCGAGGGCAAGACCGAGCTGGTCATCGTGGACAGCGAGTGGCAGGGCATCGACATGTTCCAGTGCACCTCCTGGAACGGCATCCAGCAGCTCATCGCGGACACCATTCTGATTCGCGGCGACGACGGCACGACGCTTCCGTGCATCGCCTCCGCTTCGGTCTGGTCGGACGACGGACTCACGTGGACGCTCACCATTCCCGAGGGCATGTACTACTCCACCGGCGAGCAGGTTGAGCCGGAGGACCTGAAGGCGTCCATCGAGTGGGGCCTGCAGGTGAGCACCTACGGCGTTTCGGGCATGGAGTTCGAGTCCATCGAGGTCTCCGGCCGCGACGTCATCTTCCACCTGTCCCAGTTCATGGCGGATCTCGAATACAACTTCATGGACGGCTTCATCGGCGTCATCGACAAGGACGAGCTGGATTCCATGACCGCCGAGGAGCTGCTCTGGGGCTGCCATCCCTACGGTCCCTATTACGTGGACGACTATTCCCCCGGCGCATACGCCGTTTTGAAGGCCAACCCCGGCTACAAGACCAATAACCCCCTCGTTGAGAACCAGGGCCCGTCCAAGATCGACACCATCCGCGTCATCATGGACGTCGAAAACTTCACCGCCTACACGGGCATCGGCACCGGCGAATACGACGTGCTCGCCTCCGCGCCCTCCGACTATGTCGAGGACCTGATGGCCGATCCGAGCCTGACGGTGGTCACCGCCACGGGCGCTTCCGTGAAGTACTTCGAAATGAACATCACCAACCAGTACCTTTCGGACATGAACGTCCGCAAGGCCATCATCCACGGCATCAACCGCGACAACATCAACGCCTACGTCAACAGCTTCCACGTGGCGACCTACTGTCTGGTGCAGGAGCTCTGCCTCAACTACGACCCGGCGGCGGAGGAATACTACAAGGCCAATTACGGCTACGATCCGGAGCTGGCCAAATCCCTCCTGGCGGAGTCGGGCTATACCGACACCGACGGGGACGGCTATGTCGACAAGGATGGCACGAAGCTGACCCTCAACTTCAAGATTCGCGACGACGACACCGCCGTCATGGTGGGCGAATCCGTGCGCGCGGACATGAAGGAGATCGGCATCGACCTGACCCTCGAGCCGCAGAACTGGTCCTACGTCAACCAGAGCGTGGTGGACGGCGACTTTGATCTGGCATACCTCGGCCTGGGCTGGGGCGAGCCGATGCTGCTCGTGAACCGCTTCTGCAACCGCAACCCCGACGTCACCAACCTCGACCTCGAGGGGCAGATGGCGCTGGTGAACGAGGCCGCGACCACCATCGACTACGACGCCCGCACAGCCATCATCACCCAGATTCAGATTAAGCTCTTCGACTACTGCACCATCGTGCCGCTTCTGAGCGATCTGGACGGCTTCCGCGTATGGCGCGGCGAGATTCAGGGCATCGTGACCACCCCCACGGGCGGCTTCTATCTGGGCGACGTACAGTAAACGAACCGACAAAGGGGCGGGGGGAGCGATCCTCCCGTCCTGTTTTTTACGGAGGAAAGAATGAAGAGGGAACTGGAAGAAATCCTTTCGAGATACGCGGAAACGCTCCCCGGCAAGCTGGGGGCGGGCGTGCGCGACCTGATGACGGGCGAAGAAGCTTTTTTAAACGCGGATGTGCCCTTCCCCTCGGCGAGCGTGTTCAAGGTGCCGGTGCTGGCGGCGCTGTTTCAGCGGGCGGAGGACGGCGCGTTGAATCTCGACGACCCGTACGTGCTGCGGGAGGACGACCTCGCGCCGGGGAGCGGCGTTCTGTCGCTTTTGACGCCGGGCCTCACCATGCGGGTGCGCGACTACGCCATGCTGATGATGATCATCAGCGACAATACGGGGGCGGACGTGTGCCACCGTCTGGCGGGGCTGGACGCCATCCGAAAGACCATCGCCGGTTTGGGCCTTTCCGGCACCACCGCAGAGCTCACCTGCCGGCAGCTTGTGCTCGGGCTTTTCAAGGACGCGCCCGAGGACATGCCCATGGCTGAATACCTCCGGCGCGCGGACGAGGATTCCTTCGACCTTTCGACGAAGCTCTACGACGACCCGGCGATCCCCAACGACGCCACCACCCCGCGCGATATGGTGCGCTTTTTCACCATGCTCTGCAAAGGCGAGGTCGTCTCCCCGGCCGCCAGCCGCGGGATGATGGAGATCATGGGCCGCTGCCAGACGAACAGCCGGATTCCCTGTCTGCTGCCCGACGAGGGTCCGAAAAAGGCCAAGGTGATCCACAAGACGGGCACACTTCCCTGGGTCACCAACGACTGCGGCATCGTTTTAAGCGGCGGACACGCCTACGCGCTTGCGCTTTTCCACAACAGCTTCGGCGCGGCGGAGGCAGACAGGGAAAGCGCCAACCGCGCCGACCGCGCGCTGGCGGAGCTTTCCCGGGACATTTTTGCGGTGATGACGGCATCCCGGCCCGCGGAAAAATAAAAGAAGGGCTCCATCCTCAACATCGCCTGCCGGGGGCGCGAAGATTTCGCGCCGCCGCTTTTTTTCGGGCGGCTGTGCGCCAAAACGAAACCCAAAGTTTACCGTTTCCTTGCGTTCAATCGAAAAAATCCGGTTATTTATATTTCATCCCCATAATCCTATCGAACAAGGAGGAAATATCATGAAACGCATCTGGACAGTTGCTCTCTCTTTGCTGAGCCTGATGCTTTTGCCTACATCCGCGTTTGCGGAAACCGTCACACAGGAGGACACCGGCTCCGAAGCGCCCGTCATCTTCTATGAGCACGCCGTCGGCAACGGCATGTCATTCGAAACCACGGTACCCTCCTCGGGGGCCACCATTCCCGACGTTGACAACCTCGTGTCAAACGTGTTCATCGGGCGGGACGACATCGTGGTCACGCTCTACGAGGAACCGGATTTCGGCGGGCGAAGCGTCACGTTTGAGGGCGCCGGCCTCCACAACATCTACGAACTCGGCTTCAACGATCTGGCTTCATCCTACGAGGTCGCCTGGAAGGAAGACATGGCCCCGGTGACCTTCTACGAGCACGTTGACGGCACCGGCTGGGCGTATACGCCGGGCTACCACGAGACCGAAACCGGCGAGACGCTCGCGTTTCCCAACGACGAAATGTCGAGCGTCATGATCAACGACCCCAATACCGTGGTGGTTCTCTACGAAAACTTCACGGCGTTCGAGGGCGCCACGCTGACGCTGGACACCGTAGGGCTTCACGATCTGGAGGCGCTCGGCTTCAACGACATTGTCTCTGCCTATGAGATTCGCGCAAAATAAAAACCCGGCAGGGCCGTGCGGACAAATCCGCCGGCCCTTTTTGATTTTTGGGACATGAACCGGGGTGCGGTTTTTTGCGTAATAATGGAGGGGGAGTCATCCTCAAATCCCCCTGACAGAGGTGTATTTATGTCCCGCAATCTCGATTCCGAATGGAATTGCAATAACCGCGCGAACGGCTGTTGGGACCCGTGCTGCGATCCCTGCCGCTGCTGCGTCGGCCCCACGGGCCCCAGAGGCCCGCGCGGCGAACAGGGCCCCATCGGGCCCACAGGCGCGACGGGTGCCACAGGCGCAACCGGCCCCACAGGCGCGACCGGCGCAACCGGCGCGACCGGTGCCACGGGCGC
>JAEYRW010000030.1 GCA_023435435.1 Bacillota bacterium
AACAGACTCAAGAACTTCCGACGCATTGCAACGCGCTACGATAAGCTGATTTCCTCTTTCGCTGGCTTTTGTTGCCTTGCCGCTATCTGTATCTTGGTGAAATAGTCAATTTTCAAACACGCCCTAAGAGATTTGGGCCGTTTGCCAAGAGGGCGATTAGCTGGCTTTTCTCGAATCCTGCGCGCCAATGAGGTTTGCTAAGGCCGTAGCCAACTCCGGCGACTTTTGAAGCTGCTCGATCAGCATGGCCAGGTTGATGGTCGGTTGCGGCTCCGTGGGCGCTTTCACTTGGCGCAGATCGGGGTTGGAGTAGAATGCCGTCTCAAACTTCTGCGCGTTAATTTTTCTGTCCTCGTCGAGAATGTGGGCGTAGACCTTGGTGATCATGTCGATTTCCGCGTGGCCGGTGTCGCCCTGCGTGGCCTTCAGGTCGCCGTGGTTGAGCTTGAGCTTGTACGTCGTGCTGGAGTGGCGCAGCGAGTGGAATACCACATTGGGCAGTTCAGCATCCTGCTTAAACGTTAGAAATTCTTCCTCGATCAGGCGGTTCTCGCAGGGGCGCCCGTTGGGCAACGCCACGACGAGGTTGTAATCCTGATACTCGTCCCCGAGGAATTGCTTGAGTTCGCTTTGAGATTTGCGCCACTCTCGCAGGATGTACGCCACGGTTTTCGGAAGCCACACCTTTCGCTCACTGGATTCAGTCTTGGGCTTCTTGAGGACGAGCCGCGTACTGGTGTTGCTCATGATGGGCGGGAAGATGTAAATGATATCCTTCTCGCCAAGCATTTCGATCGCCCTCTTGGAAGCGCGGGTCAATTCCTTGTCGATGTAGATGTACGCATTGTCGGCGGCAATCTCGTCGTCTTCAATGTGCACATGGTCCCACATTAGCCCCAAAACCTCTACACAAAAACGGTGGAGTATGAGGACATCAACTATTCCGTTGCGTCCACCGAGGATCAGACCGCCATTTTCGGCGGCTGGAGTTCGTTCCTCAATTATTTCGAAAGCGCCCTGCCGTTCCAGATGTCCTTTGTCAACCGACGTTCCCGTTCCGGCAGCCGATATGAGGTGAATATCCCCATGGCAGAGGACGAGTTTAACAGCATCCGGGGCGAATTTGTGGGAATGCTGAAAAAACAGATCGCCAAAAGCAACAACGGTATCGAACGCTCCAAGTACATCACCTTCGGTCTCCCCGCCGAAGGGATCGCCGCCGCCCGGCCCCGGCTGGAGCGCGTAGAGGCCGACGTGATGGGCAACTTCAAGCGGCTGGGCGTGTCCTCCGTCCCACTGGACGGAAAAGAGAGGCTGGCCCGACGTGACCCACAGGTTCCCCCGCCCGATGTGCGGCGAATACACCCACTGGTAGTCGTTCAGCAGATGCGCGCTCTGGCTGAACTGCTCAAGGGCGTAGCGAATGACCGCTCCCTTGGGATGCCACAGCACCAGCCCCTGGCCGATGTCCTCTGAGCTTGAAAATAGCCGAAGCCGCGCGCCGAGCCGCCTGTGGTCGCGCTCCTCCGCAGCGAGTACCGCGCGTTCATACCCGGTGAGTTCCTCATCCGATTCAAACGCCACGACGTAAATCCGCTGAAGCGATTTGCCCGTTGCGTCACCGTCCAGGTACGCGCCCGAAAAGCGCTCAAGCGCGTATGCCGCGGGAATCTTCCGCGTTCGCATCTGCGCGGAAATGTCCGCGAACGATTCTGGATTGAGCGGCGTGGGCATGTCAAAATCGGCATAAAATCCCGCTTCTGTCGACTTGTACTGTATCATCCGGCCCCCGCACCGCGCGGATACAACTTCCCCTAATTGCTTCATGATCTCGTCTTTAAAGTGCTTCATACCGGGCTCTCCCTTCATTATAAGAAATATCGGGAAAGAGCCGCGGTCATCCGCCCGTATGCGCTGTCAAGTTCCCATTGGGCGTTCAGGGCCATCACCCCCTTTCAAACAAAAAGCGCCTAATCGAACGAAGCCGTCCGATAAGGCGCGATATCCTTCCCCCTCATCCGACGGCCAATAGAGCTTCGCTCCTGCCGTCGGCCGATTAGACCAACTACAAGGGCAAGCCCTCCATGGTGATGGTGAGGTTCATAAGCTCAAAACGCAACGCAGAACATCCTCTCTTTCAGGATTGATTTTATTGTACCACGGGGGAACGGTGAGCACAAGAGAGAATTTTTCTACGCTGTCGTATTCGGCAATCAACGGCACCAGATGCGTTTCTCCGACCACGCGCCGCACATGCTCGCGCACCTCCAGCTTATCCACGAACCGGCTCCATTCTTCCGCGCCCCCGCGCAGCCTTATGAAGTTCAGCTTTTCGTTGAAGCGTCTGGGATTTTTGGGGTGGAGAATATGCCCGGTTTCATTGAGGTAGGCGAGGTACAGAAACATTCCGCCGGGCAAAAAGTGTAGCATTGAGAGTAGGCGCGTGGATTTTTTCATGCTCGTTTCCTCCTTTTCGACATAAGAAAAGAGCGCCGTTTTTCACGGTGCTCTCGGTCGCGGCTCTCTTGTGAAAAGCGCACCCTCCACATTGCATGAAGCAACCGGCCTTCGCATCGTCTGAACGGACTATTTCCCACGCCGCCTTGCCGCGGCGGAGGCAGAACGCCGCGACGCTTCCGCCCGCCGCAAAAAGGTGCAAATTGTAAGAGGATTGCCCAATTTTCCGCGCGAAAAGAGCTTGCTGCCGGTTTTTTTTATGCAATGCGCTGAAAATAGCATCAATATTTTTTTAAAACGTTATATTCCAGTAAATCGGCATTGACAATCCGAAACGTTACGGATATAATAGCTCCAGTAACCGAAACGATTCGGATCAATAGACCCAAAAACCGAAACGTTTTGGAGAATTGCGAAACAGATGGGGGCATGGGGAATGATTACGCTCAAGGACGTCGCGCGGGCGTGCGGCATGTCGGTCACGCAAGTGAGTCGGGCGCTCAACGACTACGACGACGTGAGTCTCAAGACACGGGAAATGGTGAAGGAGAAAGCCCGGGAGATGGGGTATGTCAAAAACCTCACCGCTAAGAGCCTCTCCGCCAAGCAGCAGCGGCAGATTGCGGTCCTGGTGATCGGTCTGGGCTACCGGGACGAGTTCAGTGCCTTCGTCATCGACACCATCATGGGCGTCAACCGCTTCGCCTCGGAAAACGGGTACGAGATGGTCGTCCACTTCATCGACCAGGCGCCCGATTCCTACGAGGCGTTCTGCCGCCAGCGAGGCATCGGCGGCGTCATCATCCTGAACGTCGATTACCTCCACGAATCCTATAACCGGCTTCTCCTTTCCGACTTCCCCGCCGTGTGCGTGGACGCTTTGCTGGAGGGAACCAACAAGGGCTGCGTGGTGGTGGACGATGAAAAATACGCCAAGGAAGCGGTGCTCCGCCTCGCCGGCGCGGGCTTAAAGAAAATCGCACTCGTCTCCGGCGACGCGGAGAGCTACACCACCATCTGCCGCAGGCGGGGCTATGAGGCGGCGCTCCGGGAGGCGGGCCTCCCTTTCGATCCGGAGTTGGTGACCTTCTCGGACTACCGCTGCTTCAGGGCCATGGAGGACGTCTCCGCTTTGGTCGCCAGAAGGCCCGACATCGACGGCATCTTCTGCATGAGCGACTATATGGCGCTGGGCGCGCTCAACGCGCTGAACGATCTGGGCGTCGACGTGCCGGGGCGGGTTTCCCTCATCGGCTACGACGGCCTCAACCTCACGGAATACACCCAGCCTGCCATCGCCTCCGTCCGGCAGGATCACAGCGCCAAGGGATATGCCGGGGCGAAGATGATCTGCGACATGCTCAACGGGACACAGAAAGAAGACAGGGTGACCATCCCATGCGAATTGATCGAACGCGCCTCATTAAAACCGCGCGTGGATTGATTGAGACCGGATCGGTCGGCACAGCGCGTCAGGAAAGGAAGTGAGACGAAGGGGCGAAGAGGGGGTTCGCCGCGGCGCATGCGCGAAACCGACGGACACGAACGAAACGACGACAAACGAAGGAGTGAAACCGGGTATGAAGCTGAGCAAAATCATGGGTCTTCTGCTTGCGGGAATGATGGTTCTCGCGCTTGCCGTTCCCGCGATGGCGGAGAGCGCCAACGAGCTGCACATTTTCCAGAACAAGGTTGAGATCGACGACGCATACCAGGCGTACGCCGCGCTGTACGAGGAGGAGACGGGCGTGAAGGTCACCGTCGAATCCGTCGGCGGCGGCACCGACACCGTTGCGATCCTGCAGGGATATCTGCAGGCGGGCAACATGCCCGACATCTTCTTTTGCGAGGGCCCGGGCCAGTTCGCGCTCTGGAAGGACATCGCGGCCGACCTGTCGGATGAAAGCTGGGTGGATTTGACCGCCAACGAGTATATCGTGGACGGCGTCGTCTACGGCTTCCCCATCGCGGTGGAAGGCTACGGCATGGGCTACAACGCGGATCTTCTGGCCAAGGCGGGCATCGATCCGGCGACGCTTGTCAACTATGACGCCTACAAGGCGGCCTTTGAGAAGCTCGATTCCATGAAGGACGAGTTGGGCATCACCTCCGTCGTCTCCTTCGGCTGCTCCAAGGCGGGCGGTCTTCAGTGGGTGGGCGCGACGCACAACTTCGCGGTCTACCTCTCCGCGGGCCTCCACGACACCTCCATCATCGACCTGGCCCTGGAGGGCAAGGTGGACACCGCGCGGCTCACCGAATACGCCAATTACCTCAAGCTCATCATGGACTATTCCGATCCCGACGTTCTTCTGACCGGCACCTATGACCAGCAGGTCGCCGCGTTTGCCGACCAGAAGGCCGTGTTCATCCATCAGGGCAACTGGATCGACCCGACTTTGGCTGCCATGGACCTTGACTTCGACATGGCCTACGCGCCCCACGCGTTCAGCGCCACCATGGACATCGACGGCATCCAGGTCGGCGCGCCCTCCTGGCTCATCGTCAACAAAAACGGCAATGTGGAGGAGGCCAAGGCGTTCCTCGAAAGCATCGCCGAGACCCCCGAGGGCAACGACTTTATGGTCAATCAGGCCAAAATGGTGCCGGCGTTTACCAACGTCACCCTCCAGCCCACCACGCCCTTCAGCAAGTCCGTCATGGAATACGTCGCCGCGGGCAAGACCTACAATTGGGAACAGTACAAGCTGCCCAGCGGCTTCTGCGACAACGAGCTCGCACCCATTTATGAACTGCTCGCCCGGGGCGAGATCAGCGTGGATGAATTCGTGAGCATGGTCACAGACGCCATCGCCCTCATTCCCAATTACTAATCGACCGGATGGGCTGTCCCTTCCGAACCCGGCGGGGACGGCCCGTCAATTTGACAGGACGGGGGAATGCAATCTATGAAGCGCGTGGGATTGACGCTTCTGGGGGCTCTTATCCTTTTCCTCGGTTTGTGCGGGCTCTATTTCCGAACGGCCGTGAATGCCGTCGACGGGAGCCGGGCGGCGCTTGTCACCCTCGAGGCGGCGATTCAGAGCGCCGAGGCGGCGCGGACGGAGGCGGAGGCCGCGTTGGAAACGGCGAACGAGGCCCTCACGGCCGCCCAGGCGGGCACGGATCAGGCGGCCATCGACGAGGCGGCCGCCGCTGTGGAAAGCGCCGCGCGCGCCGTGAAAAACGCGGTCAAGAAAGAAACCAACAAGCAGGCGGAGTATGACGCCGCCGTGGAAAGCGCGGTGCCCGCGGGGCGCGAGATCGACACGGCCTTCGTGCGTTCCTGCGCGATGCTCGCCTACCTGCTCCTGGCGGGGGGCGCGGCGGGGCTGCTTCTGGGCGTGCGCGATCCCGTCGTCGGCGGACGCGGCAAGCCGCGGGGCGCGGCCATCACGGCCGCGGTTCTGGGCGGACTTTTCACCATGGTCGGCGTTGTGTACATGACCTTCGGGACGGGCGCCGGGCCCGACTACGGGGGCAATCTATGGAAACTCTTTCAAGACGCCATGCAGGCGCGCCGGGGCCTGTTCCTCCTGGCCGGCGTTGCCGTGTTCGCGGCGGGTATCTACGCGGACCCCAAGCGCAGCGCGGACAAAACCGTGTGCGTCATTTTCCTGGCTCCCAGCGTGATTGCCTTTCTCATGACCGTGATCGTGCCCTTCTTTCTGGGCGTTTACTTCTCCATGACCGACTGGAACGGCAATACGGCCACCCAATTTGTAGGCTTTGCCAATTTCAAGGGTATTCTGTCCGAGCCGTCGTTTCTGCATTCCTTCCTCGTCACCATCGCCTTCACGCTTCTCAACATGGCGATCGTCAACGTGGTGGCGTTTGTGCTGGCGCTCCTGGTGACCGGCAAGATCAAGGGCAAGAACTTCTACCGCTCGGGCTTTTTCGTGCCGAACCTCATCGGCGGCATCGTATTGGGATACATCTGGCAGTTCATCTTCAACTACGTGACCCCCGTGATGGGGCAATCCCTGGGCATCGCGAAGATCTCCCAGTCCATGCTCGCAAACCCCGATACCGCCTTTGCGGCGCTGGTGATCGTGAGCGTGTGGCAGTACGCGGGCTACATCATGATGATCTACATCGCGGCCATTCAGGGCCTGCCCGAATCGGTCATCGAGGCCGCCAAAATGGACGGCGCCAAGAAATGGAAGCGCACCAGCAGGATCGTGCTTCCCATGATCGCAAACGCCGTCACGGTGTGCATCTTTTTGACGCTGGTGACCTCCTTCAAGCAGTTCGACCTCAACTACGCGCTGACGGTGGGCGGACCCGCGACGCTGTTCATGGGCAAGGCCATCAATTCCACCGAGCTATTGGCGCTCAACATCTATCAGACGGCGTTCAGCCAGCATGAAATGGCGGTAAGCCAGGCAAAGGCGGTCATCTTCTTCCTGGTGCTGGTGATCGTCTCTCTGATTCAGGTCTGGGCGGGAAAACGCAGGGAGGTGGAGATGTGATGAAGGGCCAAACGGGCGGGCGCGACGCCATGTCGACCGGCGGAAGGATCGGGATGGTGATCCTGGAAATCGTCGTTCTGGCGGTATTCGTGCTGTTTATGATTCCCTTTGCGCTTCTGGTCATCAACGCAAGCAAGGTGAGCGCCGACATCGTCCGCACGCCCATGGGGCTGCCCGCGGACTGGTCGCAGCTTTTCACCAACATAAAGGCCCTCCTGGCCAACGGCAATTTCGATTTCTGGTCGGCGTTCCGCGATTCCGCCATCATCACGGTGGCGTCCCTGGCGGTCATCACCTTGGGCTCGGCCATGGCGGCGTGGGTTCTGGCGCGGTCCAAGACCAAGTGGTCGGCGCTCATCTTCATGGGCTTCGTGGCGGCCATGGTCATCCCGTTTCAGGTGGTCATGCTCCCGCTTCTGAGCGTCTACAAGGGCGCGGGCGAGGCGCTGGGCGTGAAGCTTCTGTCCAGTTATCCGGGGCTCGTGACCGCGTACCTGGGGTTCGGCTGCTCCATCACCATCTTCATCCTGCACGGCTTCATCAAGGGGATTCCCCTGGAGCTGGAAGAAGCCGCGAAGATCGACGGCTGCAAGCCCATCGCCATCTTCTTCCGGGTGGTGATTCCGCTGCTCCAGCCGGTGCTCGTGACGGTGGTGATCCTAAACGGCATCTGGATCTGGAACGACTTTCTGCTCCCCTCGCTGATGCTGGGCATGAAGGGGTCCATTCAGACGCTGCCCATCGCGGTTTCAAGCTTCGTTGGCGCGTACGTCAAGCAATGGGACATGATCCTCACCTCCACGCTCCTGGCGATTCTCCCCATCATCGTCTTTTTCCTGTTCGCGCAGCGGTACATCATCAAGGGCATGGTGGACGGTTCCATTAAATAGCAAAGGGCGTGGTCACAATGAACAACAGCGGCATCATCCTCATCACCTATCCGGACAGCCTTGGGCGTGACATCCGCGCATTGCATGGCATTTTGAACGATCATTTCAAAAGCGCCGTGGCAGGCGTCCACCTGCTCCCCTTCTTTCCTTCCTCGGGGGATCGCGGATTCGCGCCCATCACATACGACGCGGTTGCGCCCGCCTTCGGCGACTGGGCGGACGTGGAAGCGCTTGCCAGGGACTACGCGCTGACGGCGGATTTCATGATCAACCACATATCCGCCCAATCCGTCCAGTACCGGGACTTTTTGGAAAAGGGAAAGGCCTCCCCCTACGCCGACTACTTCATCGATTGGGCGAGCTTCTGGGGGCCGGAGGGGCCCACCGAGGCCCAGGCGGAGATGATCTATAAAAGGAAACCCCGCATGCCCTACGTGGAAGCCGCCTTCCGGGACGGAACGGGCGCAAACGTCTGGTGCACGTTCTCGGAGGAGCAGATCGACCTGGACTGCTTTTCGCCCGTGTGCAGGCTTTACATCGCGGGCGTGCTGGACGCGCTGTGCGAGCGGGGCATCAGGCGCATCCGCCTGGACGCCTTCGCCTACGCAACCAAGAAGAAGGACACCAATTGCTTCTTCGTGGAACCGGAAATCTGGGAGCTTCTTGACTTCTGCCGGGACGTGACGGCGCCCTTCGGCGCGGAGGTGCTCCCGGAAATTCACGAACACTATTCCATCCAGCAGAAGCTGGCGGATCACGGCTACGCGCCTTACGACTTCGCGCTGCCCATGCTTCTGCTCCACGCCCTTTATTACGGCGAAGCCAAATATCTCAAGAGCTGGCTTGCCGTCTGCCCCCGCAGGCAGTTTACGACCCTGGACACCCACGACGGCATCGGCGTCGTGGACGTGCGCGGGCTTCTGCCGGACGCGGAGATCGAGAAGACCAAGGACGACATCTTCCGGCGGGGCGCAAACGTCAAGCGCGTCTACAGCTCGTCGGCATACCACAACCTCGACATTTATCAGGTCAACTGCACCTACTATTCGGCCCTGGGAGACGATGACGGCAAGTACCTCGTCGCCCGGGCGGTGCAGTTCTTCGCGCCCGGCACGCCTATGGTGTACTACGTGGGCCTCCTGGCCGGGAAAAACGACATCGCGCTCCTGGAAAAAACCCGGGAGGGCAGGGACATCAACCGCCACGCCTTCGACACGGCGGAAATCGCCCGGGAGGTCGAGCGCCCGGTGGTGAAAAAGCTGCTGGCGCTGATGGCGTTGCGCAACGCCCACCCGGCCTTCGACGGCACCTTCCGGCTGCTTTCGTCCGCCGACCGGGAAGTGGGCATCCGCTGGGAAAACGGCGGAGACTGGGCGGAGCTGCGGGCGGACGTTGCCGCCGCGCGGGCGACGATCCTGTATACGGATGGCGCGGACATCGGAAAGTTCGAGATATAGGCCAAAGGAGGCGCGCAGGTTCCATGGCAAACGTAACGCTCAAGAACGTCAAAAAGGTGTACGACAAGTCGGTCGTCGCCGTTCAGGAATTTTCACTGGAGATCAAGGACAAGGAATTCGTGGTGCTGGTGGGGCCGTCCGGGTGCGGCAAGTCCACCACGCTTCGGATGGTGGCGGGGCTCGAGACGATTTCCTCGGGGGATCTGTTCATCGGGGACGAACGCGTCAACGACGTGCCGCCCACGGACCGGGACATCGCGATGGTTTTCCAGAACTATGCGCTGTACCCCCACATGACCGTCTTCGACAACATGGCCTTTGCGCTGAAGCTCCGGCGGCTTTCCCGCGGGGAAATTGCGGAAAAGGTCAACGCGGCGGCTGAGATATTGGGAATTACGCCCCTTCTCAAGCGCAGGCCCAAGGCGCTTTCGGGCGGCCAGCGCCAGCGTGTGGCCATCGGGCGCGCCATCGTCAGAAATCCCCGGGTGTTTCTCATGGACGAGCCCCTTTCCAATTTGGACGCCAAACTCCGAAACCAGATGCGCGCGGAGCTCATCAAGCTGCGCCAGCGCATCGACACCACGTTCCTCTACGTCACCCACGATCAGACGGAAGCCATGACGCTGGGGGATCGCATCGTCATCATGAAGGACGGCTACATTCAGCAGATTGGCACGCCCCACAAGGTGTTCGCGGAGCCCGCGAATCTTTTCGTGGCGGGGTTCATCGGCTCGCCTCAGATGAACTTCTTCCCCGCCCGGCTGGAAAAGACGGAAAACGGCTACGCGGTGCTGCTTTCCGGCGCGCGCTTTCCGCTGCCCGCCGAAAAAAGCGCGCTTCTTGCGCAGCGGAATCAGGCCCCGGGCCCCGCGACGCTGGGCATCCGGCCGGAGCACATCCGCCTGGCCAGGGCGGGGGATGAAAGCGTCGTCACGGCCCGGATGGACGTCTCCGAAATGATGGGCAGCGAGGTGCACCTGCACGTGTCCTTCGAGGGAAAGGACGCCGTCATCCGCGTGCCCGCCGAGGACATGCCCGGCGGCTCGGCCACCGGCCTTGAAAGCGGCGTGGACGTGCCGTTTACGTTTCATCTGGCGGCAATGCATCTTTTCGATCCCCAAACGGAGAAGAACCTTCTGTGCGCCCCGTAACCGCGCCATCGATCAAAAACGCCGGAGAGGCTCCGGCGCCATCCCCTTGCATGAGACGGAGTGTTTGCGCCGACGCGTGAAAGACGCGAAAACGAGGTGGACTTTCCCCAAAACTCTCGGCGTATTTTGCAAAGAGCCCGCGGCAACGTACGCCACGGTCGAGAAGCACGGGGATGCGCTGCGCGTTCGCAGGGCATGCCTTCGCGCCGAGATGACCCGTCCGGCCGCGCGGCGCCCGGAAGATCCGGCCGTCATGGGCATGTGCGGCGTCGGCGAGTCGCTCGGCCCGCGGGGCGTGGCGGAGATCGGCGGCATCCGGCGCTTCGCCGGCAAACGGTCGCTGGCCGCCTTTGCGGGCGCCGATCCCGTGCCGGGCCAGTCCGGTATGAAGAAAAGCCGGAGCAACCGGTCCTCCAAGCGCGGTTCCCCCGATCTGCGCAAGACGCTGTTTCACGTCATAAGCGTTCTTTTGGTTGTGCCGTCTTCCGATCCCGCGCACCCCTATCCGTTTATTCTCCGGCGTCAGCCGGACAGATCCAGCATGCATTCGATGATCTTGCGCACGAATAGATCATGCATTAAGGGCGCCGGATGATTGATTTTGTTTGCCGGCAGCTGGGTGATGTCCGCACCGCTGCGCTCCATTGCGCGCCATTCTGCATGCCTCGCCCCGAAAGGGATGCGGTCACGCGCGCCGAATTGGGGGATTGCGCGGGCAACGCAATGTGAGGAGATCCGGGCGCTTCGCCTCCTGAACCTCCTCGCGGGTTACGTATTGCCCGGCAGCCATACCGCGTCATACATACTCGCCGCTGTCGCCGGGCAAAAGCACAATCTTTGTGATGACGGGAGCAGAGACACCGTCCGGGGACTTCGCCTGTTCCCAGTTATATTCAAACCTTGGATCAATATTGGCTTCCCTCAGTTGCTTTGACGAATGCAAACTTGATATTTTGAGAAGACAGTAGTGCCCAGTCAATTTCACCCTGATACTCGGAAACGTCTACTCCGCGAACAGGATACTTATCCCTTGGTGGATTGTTTAATTGTAGAATGCCCTGATAGAGAAGGAAGCACAAAACTGTCATTATTACTACCGCAACGGCAGCTACGATTAATATCATACGTTTCGCGCCTTTTCTTCTTGTCATGTAATGATGCCGCCTTCCGGCAACGAAACAAATTTCTGTTTCCCATTGATGCATGCGCTGCGCCTGCACGCGCTCCCACTCAGCGCTTGTGCGCCCCGGAGCGATGCGCCGGGCCTTCTCCGATCAGCCATCGCTTGGCCTCCTCCGGGTCTTTGAAGAACCGGGCCTGGCAGGCGATGTTCAGCTTCAATGCGCGCATCCGGCGCCGGAGGCGGAGCGCACCGAGGGTGGAGCAGCAGACGAAGCAGAGCTTCTGGATTTTTTGTTCGATCATCTGGAGGTGTTCAGAAAGCGCCCGGGCAACACCGGCATCCAGACGTGTCTCGTACAGGTCGATCCAGATTCTGCGATTGTGAAGCCCGGGTGAAGCCAGAATAAACGCCTGTTCCGCTTCCATGACCCGGATTAGCCCCTCCCTGTCCGAGAAAAAGCTGCCGTACTTCAGCGGGTGCAGCTCACCGCCCATGTAATAGTAAGGGCAGGCGCTGCCGCTGGGGGATTTTGCGAGCATGGATATCCCTCCTGTGGATATGCTACACCGCAGAGTAACACATCGGCTTGTTGTAACCAAAGTTCATGTTGCGGAGCACCAACTGCCCGTTAATAAATTCCTGTTTGTTGACGAACCCATTATATCGGATTATTGACACTCAGTAAAGATGAACATCGTTTGCGTGCCCCTTTCTTCTGGAAATTCGACTGCCTGGCAGCGTGTTGCAGCTGTGGGACCTCCGTACAAAGCTATTTGCCTGGCGCGGCGTAAGGATTGGCCGATACGCACCCCTCTTACCGTGCAACCGCTCGCTGCCGAGGCGCGTGCTCCGCTTTCGGTTCATCCTCGTCATTCAATACCAGTGTGCTGGCCTCATTGCCGCCGACATTGAGTTTTATGTTGCGTTGGGTCAGGCGCTCGGATTTTTCTCGCAACTCCGTTTCCTGTGCCCAGGGCCGGTTAAGCTCCGCCTTTGCGCCCGCCAACTGGTTCTTCGCCGCTTCGAGCTGCTCCTTGGATGCGGTAAGCCCCTTCGCCAGATTCTCCAGCCGCTGAATGCTGCCCAGCGCGCTGTCGCCCAGGTCGAGCGCGTAACTGCCCGCAGCGTCGATCTCCAGTTTGGGCGCGCCCAGCATGTCCGGTTTGCGCAGCCGCGGATCAAGGCCGCAATAGCTGCCGATCTTCATCGAGTCTCCGATTTGCACCAGCATCAGCAGCTTCATCAGTCGCTCGCCGGCATCAGTGCGCTTTTCACAGAGACGATCCATCAGGACAATGGAAAAGCCGTCCTCGTCGGGCGGCCTGTGCTGTCCGTAACGGGCGATGTCCTTTGTGATCTGCTCTATCCGATGCTCCGAGCGATTACCGGCAGCGCCGCGGATACGGCGGAACGAACCGTATGGCTGTGGGAAATTGATTCTTTTTCCGCTGTGGGATTGTCAACTTTGAGGATTTCCAGCTTTGCGATTGCCGTATTCGTAACGCTTTCATAAGCGTGCTCGACAATTTCGACGACCAAATCAGAAACCTGCCGGCGAAACCTGCATTATGAAACCGGCATAATTTGATAGTACATCCAATTGTCTTATGTATATGATTGAATGATATGATGCAGCTTGTTTCTTCATTTGTAAATGAACACGGATCGGATGATCTGGATTCGCGCGAAAAGAGAAGATTGGACGAGGGAGCGATGAAGCAACTGCTTTAAAGCTTTTTGAGATAACACAATGCGGGCTGCATAACTACGGCCGATCGTTATGGTGTATACTGGAAGCAATCAAAATCGGCATCTTACCTCCCGTCCCCCCCGGTTTGTCAAACGTGCTTTGACCAACCTTCCGGCCGTTGGCGTATCATAAATGCCACAAACACAGGGCGCGTCCCGTTTCTTTGCGGGCGGAAGGGCGCGGAGAAGGAGCGTATGGGCATCATCGGGGCGATCGTGGGGGGATGGCGCGGGTGCTGTCGCCGGCGCGACGGTACACTTTGAACCGGCGCGGCCGGATCGAGGGTCTTTGCGATTCCCTTGCCCGCGCATGCCGCGGGCCGGAGTCCGGCGGTTCGAAAACGCCTGACGGGGAAGGAACATGAGCGAAACCGAAAATATGCATACCGCTCTCGCGGCGGCGTATGTCCGGGGCGTCGCCCGCACGGCGCGGGAAAACGGCGGGCGCATCCTCTCCCGGGATCGGGAGATCGACGGCGTTCCGTTCTCCCTGCCGGAGGCGATTCCGGGAAAACCTCTCGACCGGCTGTCCGGCGAAGAGATTTCCGCCATCCTGTCCGCCGCGCGGGCGGCGGGGCTGAACCGATCCCGCGGCGGCCATGGAGGGGCTGTACATCGAGCTGGAGGATGGCGGCGCGGTCAAAGACTGGCTCAGGCCCATCGCGCCCAACCAACTGAACCGCCCGCTGGAGGAGATATTCGCCCCATGAACGCTCTGTTGGAACGCGTGCCGGGGATCGGCGCGCCCATCGCCCGGGACGAAATTCCGGGCGGCACGTCGGGCAGGCGCCTGTTTAAAATGAAGGAAGCCATGCAAAACCCCGCCTGGCACGGCGAGGGAGACATGCTTACGCATACCCGGATGGTCTGCGAAGAACGGGTCCGCATCTCCGTGTGGCGGGCGCTCCCGCAAAAGCGGCGGCAGTCGCTCTTCGTCGCGGCGCTCTTCCACGACATGGGGAAGACCGCCTGCGCGCGCATGGAGGACGGAATCTGGGTCTCTCCCCACCACGCCGCCGTGGACGCGAGGATGCGCGCCGCCTTCTCCGGCGGGAATTCGGGCTGTGCGGGACGCCGGAGCTTCAGGCGTTCCGGGAAACCGTGCGTGCGCTCGTCCGCTGGCACGCCGTCCCGGTTCGCGCCGCGGACGCGAATGCGCCCGCGCGCAGGGCCTTGCGCTCCGGCATCGCGGTTACGAATAAACCAACGGTTTGACCAAAGAGGGAGGAAAGTATGATGAAACGCGCGATCTGCATGATCATGTCTCTGCTTTTTATGATTTCGTCCGCCTGTCCGGCGGGCGCGGAATTCGGAAAATATAAGGGCGACAAATACACATATTACGGCGGGCTGGAGGACGGAATGCCCAGCGGACTTGGCGTCAAGGTCTACAAGGGCGGCGCGTACAGCGTTGGCGTGTTTGATCCGCGGTGGGGTTACGCCTACGGGTTTACGATCACCATCGACCCGAAAAGCGACGTTTTCTATTATCATCTTTCGGCGGGTTTCCGGGCGAACAGCTTCTCCATGCAAATGATGGACAAAACCGATTATGAGGACAAAAACGACAAGAGAATCTGCTACACCCAAAGTGACGCGCGCGGCCTGGATCAGCGCGTGCTCGCCAAAAAGAAATACGACGACGGCACCGTTTATTACGGTGAAACGCAGGACGGGGAGCCCTCCGGTTACGGGCTGTACAGGTATGCGGATGGCAGCTATCTGGGCGGGCTGACGGTGGACGGCGCCATCAATGGCTGGGGCATACTGGTTGAGGCCGACGGAACTGGTTTCATGGGCGAATATGCAAACGGAGCGTTGGACGGGTATGCCTACTATTTTGACGAAAACGGCGACGCATACCTGTGCGTCTATCGGCAAAATGAATTTGTGGAGACGCTCAATGATGAAAAGCCCCTTTCGCGCGATCAGACCTCGCTGCCCCCTGAGATTCTGGCGTTGGATCTGAACGCGCCCGGATTGGCGGCTTCGGGCGGTTCGTCCGGACTGGACGATACAGGCAGATCTTCAAGCGATAAAATGTGCAGCCGCTGCGGCGGGACGGGAAAGGTCACCTGCAGCCGCTGCGGCGGTAAGGGCTACGTTTACAGCACATACCACGTCAATGCGGACGGAACCACCGAACGCATGCGGTTGAATTGCAGCAACTGCATGTTTGGTCAGGAAAAGTGTCCGAAGTGCCATGGAAGCGGGAAAGAGTGATGTCCCCCGCTCGTTGAGGCAGTGGGCGGGCGCATCACGTGAAAGTGACCGCTGCAAGTTTCAGCGACATCGCAGCGTCACCAGAACTGTTGACGGGCGAGGAGGTCGTCTGCGGAGACGGCGGCCATCTCGGCGCGAAAAAGCGCGAGAACGCCGCCGTCAGGGGGATCACAATACCCATCTCAATCTATGTCTGATCCCGCGCGCGCCGTGCCGTCAGTCCCTTCCGTAATACCGGTCAAGGAGCGCGGAAACTCTGCCCTGCATCCGGGCAAGCGGTTCCTGCGCACCTTCGTCCCCCAGAACCATCTCCCGCATGAGCCGCCCCTCCTCAAAGCAAAGATCGTCGTGCAGGGGGAAGTACTCCGTGAGCAGAAACCGCGCGAACTTCACAAGCCGATAGGGGCCGTAGACCCGTGCCTCCTCGCCTGGGAATTTCTCGACGGCGACGCTGAAGTTGTCCCGCACGGCGTTCAGAATCGATTCCGTATCATTTTTTTCGGCAAACACGATGCTCGACAGCCACGTGAACCACATGCCGTCCACCGTACCGTGGGAATCGCTGGAGCCGACGGCGGGGTAGCGCCAGCCCTTTTCCCGCGCCTCGAAATAGTAGGCCGTCTGGAGGTTGTTGGAGTGGATTTCGTGCCCCCCCAGCAGCTCGAACGCGTCGAACTCGCTGGAGGCGAACAGCGCGTCGATGAGCGCCTGCGGCACATGGTAGACGTCCGCCATCCAGTGGGGATGGGCGAAGATGGCGAGCCCGCCCGCCGCCCGGATTTTTCGGAACACCCAGACGGAGGCCGCGTACTCCCACGCGTTCACGTCCGCGGGGATGGAAAGCTCCTCCAGAAGCGCCCCGACCTCCCGCTCGTAGCGCGCGGGATCGTCCGCAAACAGCGCGTTGACGCTGGAACGGCCCCCGGCGTTGACGATGTGCACATGGTTGCCCGGCGCGTGCACCTCCTCGCCGCGCATGATATGAAGGTCGACGCGCTTGTCCGCGTAATAGGCCGCGCACCGGACGGACGGCCCGTCGCGGCGGTGGTCCGTCTGGGCGAAAAAGTCGAAGCCCGCGCGCCGGTAATTGGCTGCGACGATTTCGGTCTCCTCGCTGCCGTCGGAGCCGGTGGAGTGGGCGTGAAAGTCCCCCCGCCATGGGGCGCGGACGTACAGGTCGTCTGAAAGGGAGTACACCCGGAAGTTCAGCCACGCGTTATCCGGCTCGACGGGCGCGCCAGGCTTGAACACGCGGATGACGTGCTCCTGTTCGCCCTCGAACGCGCGGGTGAAGCAAAGACAGCCGTTCGCGGGGCGCACGGAAATTGTGTCGTAGTCGTATTTGGGCTCCCGGGACTGGTCGAAGGGCAGAAATTCGACGGTGTATTCCGCGTCCGGGTCGAAGCCCCGCACGCCCAGCGGACGGATGGCCACCCGCGTCGGGACGCCGCTTTTTATGACGCGCGGCGCGACGTCGTAATAATATGCAAGCTTGTTCATGGCGCTACCCCTTCCGTATCCTTCCGCACAAGAAGACCGCCGTGCCCTCCGGCATCACCGGAGGGCCGCGCGTTTAAATCAGATAACCTCGAGGGAATCCTTGTCGGGCAGCGGCGGGAACGGCGCGGTGGGCAGCGTCTGATACCAGTAGGCCACGGAGGCGAGGTCCTCCCGGAGGGGCAGGTACCGCCCGCCCTCCCGCCAGCCCAGCGCCTGAATGGTTACGCGCAGGTCGCTGTCGAAGTGGATGGGATCGGCGATGTGCCAGCGGTACATGCCGAAGCGGAACTGGCTGCGGTAGAGGGCGTTGGGCGTGATGACCTGAAGCCCCGTGTACGGCGTCGAGAACGGGACGTAGCGGTCGTGGGTCACCGGGTCCTCAAAGTCGTAGGAGCCGCAAAAATAGTCTTCGGTTCCGGTGCCGCAGATGGTGGGGAATTCCCCGTCGCCGTCCATGAAAAACTTGATCTCGCCCTCGCCCCACCAGTTGTTGCTGTTGGTGCCCCAGGCCATGTAGGTGCCCACGTACTGACCCTTGCCCCGGATGCCGTCGACGATGGTGTAGACATCCTTATAGGGGAGCGGGTTTACCCGCCGGAACTGGGCGTGGAAACAGGCAACTTCCTCCGGCAGTTCCCGGAGCGCGTAGGTCAACTGATAAAATAGGATCATGGGCTCGTCCGCGATGTTTTCAAGGGTCATCCGGCAGCTCGTTTTGAAGGGCATCTGCCAGTAGCAGTTGAAGGCGCTGCCGGGGTTGACGCACACCGCCAGCGAGTTGATCTGCGCGTATTCGTTCCAGCCCATGCAGAAAAAGTCGCCCACGGGGCACTCCACGGACGGATTTCCCTGCCCGTCCCAGTAGATGCGCAGAATCGCGTTGCGCCACCTCTTGGTTGGCGTCATCCAGATGTGGTTGATGATGCCCGGGCCCTCGATGTTGGCCATCTCGAAGGTGGCCTTGGCCTCGATCTTTACGCAGGGGTTTACCTTCCAGCCGGTGCCCAGATCCCGTGCGGCGTTTTGCGCGATGCCCTTCTCGAGGGGACACTTGGCGCCCTCTCCCTTGGCGCCCGCAGCATTTTCGGGGCTGATGGAGCGGGTTTGGACATTTTCCACCCGGTAGAGGCTCGACAGATCCATCATGGCAACCTTCCTTTCCGGTCGAAGGGGTTCAGTCAACCAGATCGCTCCAGCGGATGCGCGCGGACAGGATGCCCGCGAATTCCTCCAGCAAGGCCCGCTCCGCGTCCCCGAAGCGCGCCTTTATGGGGCTGTCGATGTCCAGAACCCCCAGAAGCCTGCCGTCCCGGAAAAGGGGCACGACGATTTCCGAAGCGGACGCGCCGTCGCAGGCGATGTGGCCGGGAAACAGGTGCACGTCGGGCACGCAGAGCGTTTCGCCCCTTTGGGCCGCCGTGCCGCACACGCCCCTTCCCAGGGGGATGCGGATGCAGGCGGGCTTTCCCTGAAACGGGCCGAGCACCAGCTCGCCCCGCTTATAGAGATAGAAGCCCGCCCAGTTGACGTCCGCGAAGCGCATGAAAAGGAGCGCCGCGGCGTTCGCAAGGTTTGCCAGTCCGTCGGGCTCGTCCCCGATGAGCTCCGCGAGAGATTGGCACACGGTATCGCTGTCCGAAAAAAGATGCGTCATGGCGTTCGGCTCAGCAGCCCTTGCCGTCCAGGGAGCAGGCGCTTCTTTCGCGCACCGTACCGTCCGGAAGCACGAAGTCCTCCATCTCGAAGGTTGCGGTGCCGTCTTCCAGCACGAAAAGGGGGATGCCGATCCGTCCCGCCTCCAGAACCGGCGCGAAGATGGGGTTGTGGTCGCGGTAGCTGAGGAATTCGCGCAGCGTTGCCGTGCTCTTTGTGATGTCCCGGAAATCCAGCTCGATGCCCGGCAGCGCCGTGAGGCGCGCCTTTGCCGCCACGCAGTGCGGGCAGATGTCCCCGCCGTAGACGATGACTTTCATATCGTACCATCCTTCCGCCCGTCCGCCGGGCGGGCGCTTTGTTTTCGGGGCGCGCCGGGTGGCGGCCTCCGCTTATGATTATACACAAAACGCGGGATTGCGCAACGGCTGAATTAACCCGAAAGCGATGGAGAAGGCGGCGCTGCCCATGTAGGATAAGGAGGTAACCGCGCGAAACTGTGAGGCGATTGATTTGGCATTTAACGAAATAGCGTCCCGGATGCGGACGCTGGTGATCTTCCGGCGACTCTTGGACGACGAGGTCGTCAAGGCGTTTCTGCGCCTTGCGGAGGCCGCACCCGCCGGCCGGGCGGAGCGGTACGCGGATTTTGCCTACCGGCTGTTCCTCGGCGGGGAAAATTTGACGGAATACGTGTGGCGGCTCATTGCCTCCGACGACAACGCGTATGTGCGCAGGCACGCGCGGCGGGAGCGCGTTTCGGACGCCATGGAGGCGTGCGCCGCGCGGGAGCTCGACATTCTGCAAACAGTCGCCGCGCTGACTTCCAGGGAGGTCAAGGCGTGGATGGCGGAGGACATGCCTCTGCCGGACTGGGCGACGGACCCGGCGCCGGATTTTCAAAAGGCGTACGCCGCGCGGATGGCGCGCGCGCCCGTGACGGGGTACGGAATGTTCGCGGACTACACCGTGTTCCGGTTCCGCGGGGGGGAGATCGTGCCCGTCAAGACCCCCGACCCCATCCGGCTCAAGGATCTCTCGGGCTATGAACGCGAGCGGGAAAAGCTCGTGCGCAACACACAGGCCTTCTTTCGGGACAGGCCCGTGGCCAACGCGCTTTTGTACGGCGACGCGGGGACGGGAAAGTCCTCCACGGTGAAGGCCGTGGTCAACGAATTTGCCGAACGGGGCCTCAGGCTGGTGGAGGTGGGGAAGGGCGACCTTCTGGAGATTCCCGGCGTCGCGGAGGCGCTTTCCGACAACCCGCTGAAGTTCATCCTGTTTATCGACGACCTGTCCTTCTCCCGGGACAACGAGGAAATCGGCGCGCTGAAGGCCATTCTGGAGGGCTCGGCCTGCGCGCGCGCGAAGAACGTGGCCGTCTATGCCACAAGCAACCGACGGCATTTGGTGCGTGAAAATTTTTCGGACCGCGGCGGCGACGACATCCACGTCAACGAGACGATCGCGGAGCAGACCTCCCTTTCGGAGCGGTTTGGACTGTCCGTCCTCTTTGCCAAGCCCAACAAGGATGCCTACCTGGGGATCGTGCGCGCGCTCGCGGAAGCCCACGGCGTCGCGGCGGTGGAAAATCTCGAGCCGCTGGCGGAGCAGTTTGCCCTCGAGCGGGGCGGGCGTTCGGGCCGCACGGCCCGCCAGTTTGTGGAGCACGTCCTCAGGATGCAGACATAGGAAAATGTCCTGAGGGGCCCGCAAAATCAGCCGGTGCGGCATTGCCGCACCGGCTGATTCCGAAACGCCGTCCGGCGGCTATATCCACTCGGGCGCGTCCACCGTCCGTCCGCTTTGCACGTTTCCGGTGTTGCGCGTCGTTTTTTTTCATGATCTTATTGTCAAGGTTGGCGATACACGGTATAATGCCGACCTATCCGTTACGCAAGAAGAAAGCTGTGCCAATGCCTATTTTGAGTTCGCACCCTTGCTGCTTGGTGTAGTAGGTCTGGAAATGCTAAATGCAATATCGACGGCGACCGAAGATGTCAAAGTGCGAATTACAGGGACGAATGGTGACATTAATTTTGTGCTTACCGCCGCGCAACTTGCCGAAGCGCAGCAATGGAACACATTATACATTGAAGCTGGTGGCGCGGACCAAGAGACCATTCCTTTGCTTGATGTAATGTACCCAATTGCCATCGCCCAGCAGCGCACCAAGATTCCCGCGCGCCAATCCATAGTTGGCGCGCGGGAATCAAATCCAACTCGGCTGTTCGTGGAGACCACCTGCCAAACCCCCTTCTCAAGGGCGTGGTGGGACGCTCGGAGGACGTGGATACGGACGGAACTTATGGACATGAAGCCGATGGTGAATCGCGACGCGCTGCGAAGATCGCGGATAAAGCGTTTGCCCGTGTATTGAAACTCTCCGATATATCGAAACGTGGTCAAGAAAAAGAAAGAACCCCTGAAACCTCAATGATTTCAGGGATTCCGGTTGGTGCGGTCGATGGGACTTGAACCCATATGGTTGCCCACACGCCCCTCAAACGTGCGCGTATGCCAATTCCGCCACGGCCGCGAACAGGTAGTATTATATCTTACGGCCGCGTGTTTGTCAATAGCCTATTTTTGCGGGGCGAAAGGATTCGTTCCCTATGCCCGCGCGGGGTACGCGCACCGGATGTGCTCGTGCTTTTCGCCCGTCATCCAGTCCACGTCGTCCGTCAGCCAGTCCATGATCCCGAGCTGTCGGGTTTCCCAGGCGATGGTGGCCGCGCGCTCCGCGTCGGTCATCTCGTGGTCGAAGCTCTTGACCAGCTCGCAGTAGCCGAAGATGTATTTCTCATCCGCGCACCAGATGGTGAAGTTGCTCTCGGGGCCTTCCCGCAACGAGCCGTCCCGGGCGAGGATCAGCGCCTCGTGCCGGGCGAAGTATTCCTCCGCGCAGCCGGGCTTCAAAACCGTCCCGAATACCCGGTGGCGGATGAGCGACTTGTCCGCGCGCACGACGCCGATGTCGTGGTACATCATGCGCATGGCGCCCACCGGGGCGATCATCTCCAGGACGTCCTTCATATATTCGTCCCAACGTTCGCAGATGGCCAGCTCGTCCGCCGTTGGGGCCGCGCCCTCCTCCGTCTCCCGGTAGCCGAACGCGAAGTCGCCCACCGTCCAAACGGACTTGTTCCGGTATCCCTTCGCCGCCCAGGCGGCCGCCAGCTCCGGCCACGGATTTTCGTACCGCCGCAGGAATTCGGCCTTTTCGCCGGGCAGAATCTTCGCAAGCCAGGTTTCCCTCGTCATTTGTCCGTCTCCTCCTTGATCAGCGCGATGCGCAGCTCGTCCAGCGCGTTTGCCACGCTCAGCGTGCGAATCCACTGTCTGTCGCCCATGAATTCATGTTTTTTTGCGTCCGCGCGGCCCGCGTGCGCCACGCACGTCCACACCGTGCCCACGGGCTTCTCCGGCGTGCCGCCGTCCGGGCCCGCGATGCCCGTCACCGCCACCGCCCAGTCGGCCTTCGCGGTTTCAAGCGCGCCCAGCGCCATCTCCCGCGCGCATTCCTCGCTCACCGCGCCGAATTTTTCCAGCGTCTCATGCCGGACGCCCAATCTCTTTTCCTTCGATTCATTGGAATAGGTGACGCGGCTCTCGTTCAGCGCGTCCGACGCGCCGGGACAGCCCACGAATTCCCCCGCCAGAAGTCCCCCCGTGCAGGATTCCGCAAACGTCACCGTCTCGCCCCGCTTCTTGAGCAGGTTGAGTACCGCCTGTGCCAGCGTCGCGTCGGAACCCTCGCCGTAGAGTGCGTTACCCACCCGGCGCTTGATTTCCTCGTACACCGGGTCGATGAGCGCCTGCGCGTCCCCGCCCGCGGGCACCCGCGCGCTGATGCGCGCCGTGACCTCCCCCGTGCCGCAGTAGAGGGCGAGGGTGGGGTTGTCCGAGTGGAACAGGTCGAGAAGCATGGTTTCGACGTTGGATTCGCCCAGGCCGAAGATCTTCACAAACCGCGACTGGATGGATACCCCCGAGCGCTTTTCGAGGTAGGGCGCCAGCTGGCGATCGAACATGTCGGTAAGCTCCCGGGGCGGGCCGGGGAGCACGGCCACCGCCTTGCCGCCCACCTCGACGATGCAGCCCGGCGCGGTGCCGCGCAGGTTCTCCATGATGATGGCGCCCTTGGGGAAGTACGCCTGCTTGAGGTTGTTCTGGGTGATGGGGCGGCCAAAGCGGCGCATCCGCGCCATCAGCGCGTCGTGAGAAGGCCCATGCAGCTCCATTTCCAGCCCGAAGTATTTTGCCACCATTTCCTTGGTGAGGTCGTCCTCCGTGGGGCCGAGACCGCCGGTGGTGATGACGATGTCGCTGCGCGAAAGGGATTCCTTCAGCGATTCCAGCACGCGCCCGGGATTGTCGCCCACGGTGGCCTGGCGATAAATGGAGATGCCCAGTTCCGAAAGCCGTTTTGAGATGAACTGCGCGTCCGTGTTGGCAATCTGGCCCATCAAAAGCTCCGTGCCCACGGACAGGATTTCTGCGACCAAGTTGATGCGCCTCCGTTTTGGTTTATATAATAGGAGGGTTCCGCAACCTATTATAGCATAAAACCCATGGACGCAACAGGCGAAAGATGCTATGATAACGAAAAAAGGGGAGAGATGCCCGTGAACGCACTGAAGAAGATACAGGCTTTTCTGAAAAAGATGCTGGCGCTTCTAAAAAAGCTGCTCTCGAAAATCGAGTATAATTCGCCGGTCACGCTGACGTTCAGCCTCGTCGCGCTCCTGGCTGTGATTTTGGGCGGGCTGACGGGCGGACGGACCACCGCCGCCGTGTTCAGCGTTTACCGCGCGGCGGCGACCGATCCCATGACGTATGTGCGGCTGTTTACCCACGTATTCGGCCACGCAGACTACCAGCACTTCATCGGGAACATCGCGCTGGTGCTGGTGCTCGGGCCCATCGTCGAGGAGAAGTACGGGACGCTCAAATACATTGCCATGATCCTTGTGACCGCACTCGTTTCGGGCGGGATGCACATGCTCATTTCGGGCAACACGGCGCTTCTGGGCGCCAGCGGCATTGTGTTCATGCTGATCTTCGCGGCGGCGTTCACAGGGCGGAAAACTGAAAAAGTGCCGCTGACCATCGTTCTGGTGGCGATCCTCTATCTTGGCGGGGAGCTGGTGGACGGGGTGTTTGTACAGGACAACATTTCGCAGGTTTCCCACATCATCGGCGGGCTGTGCGGCATCGCGGCCGGGGCGCTGTTCCGTTCGAAGGCCGCAAAGGCGCCCGACGCTTAATCATTTTCGCACGGCAGTCACCGTCCCCGCCCGCACGAAAACGGCGCGAGGGCGGTGATTTTGCCGCCATCCCCAATTTCCCGCCGCGGGAGGCGCAGGTTTCATGACAAAGTCATATTATCTCCGTATTTTCACGCATATGAGAATGCTATACTGTAAACGGATTTTTATATCCATAAAAGAGGCGAAGTCGGAGGGCAGATATGGAGCATCTTTTAACCCTGTTAGGGATATCGGGCAGCGGAATCAGCGCGCTCGTCTACGCGCTCATCATCCTGCTGTTCGTTTTCGGGTTTATTAAGTGTACTTTGCCGGTGATGCGCACCCGGGGGACGCTGAAGCGCGCCATCCATAAAATCAAGACGGGGGACAAAAAACACTCCTGGCAGGACGACTTTTTCCTGGGCAAGGGGCCGCTTTACGCGCACTGGAGCGAGTACCTGAACAACCTCTTCTTTGCGGACGGCGTTTACCACAACGCCAGCAATGTCGAGGATTACATCAACGAGGAAACGGTGATCTATACGCCCGGCAGCTCGAACTTCTCGGAGGCGCTTCCGGGGCTCATGGTTTCCCTGGGCTTCCTCGGCACCCTGATCGGCATGGTCATCGGCCTTTCGGGCTTCAACATGGGGGATGAGACGGCCATCATGAGTTCCATCGAAACCCTCATCCCGGGCATGCGCTATGCGTTCATGACGTCGGTGTTCGGCGTCGTGGCCTCCATCGCGTTTACCCTCGTCACCCGCTTCGTCAACGGCTCCGCCGCCCGGGCGGTCACCAGCTTTTACGGCGCCATGAGCCGCTACGCGGGCGTTTTGTCCGTCGATCCCATGACCCAGATCGCCATCTATCAGCAGGAGCAGACCGCGCTGATCCAGACCATGGCCAAGGACCTCAACGGGGAGTTCACCGGGAAGCTCACCACGGCCATCGAAAACGCGACGCTGCCCTTGCAGGACACGCTTTCAAAGTTTGTGACCGTAACCACCCAGGAACAAATGCGCTTCCTCGACGCGGTGGTCACGCGCTTCGTCTCGCACATGGACAAGGCTCTGGGCGGACAGTTTCAGAACCTCGCGGACGTCATCGACGAAACCGTCAAAAATCAGGAGCGGCTTTTGACCGCCGTGGACGGCCACGTCAGTGCCGTCGCCCGCACCGCCGTCGACCTCAACCGCTACGAGCAGCAGGCGGCTTCCATGCTCGAAAAGCTCGACGGCTATGTGGGCCGCATGGGCGCCGCGCAAAAGCAGCTCGACGACGCGTATCTGCGCGTGTCCGGCAACTTTGAGCAGATGCAGCTGGTGTCGCGCCAGCAGGCGGACTATCTCAAGAGCGTCAGCTCCATGCAGAATGTGGCGGCCGATTCCGCGCGCCAGCTCATGGAGAGCGCGAAATCCGTCGAAACCGCCGCGGGCACCCTCTCCGACATCGGCGACAAGCTCGCCCAGATGCGCGCCGCCCTCGACGCGGACACCGTTCGCGCGAGCGAACGGATGGTCGACGCCCACAAGAGGGCGCTGGTGGAGGCAGAGGCCGAAATGGCGCATACCATCGACGACCTTTCCGCCTTCATGGATGCCTACACCCGCCGCGTCGACGAGGTCACCGACGCCATCGCGGACACCGTCGCGCGCATCCCCGACGCGGCGGCCGCCGCGTCCGAAACATTCGCGGAGGAGGTCGACCGCATGAACGCCGCCCTCAACCGCGCCCAGCACGCCATCGACGACGCGGTGGACAGAATGTACAGGAAGTAGACGCGGGGGAGACGCCGGGGGGCGCCGCCCTCCGGGCCTCTGCCAAAGGGACATGTCCCATAGGAATCCCATGCTGAGAACGACGCGCTTCGGCGCGCGGACGGAGAAAGACGGCCAAAGGTGGTGAAACGATGCGATATCCACGCCGCATGGCGGCACGGCGCAGCTTGCACACAGGCGGGAAACAGGATTTCTGGCTGAGCTTTTCGGACTTGATGAGCCTTCTGGTGCTGCTGTTTATTCTGACGCTTTTTTATATTCTCTACAAATATTTCATCATCAACAGCGCCTACGAGGACAAGCTTCAGGAGATGCTGACCATCGAGGCGGCGCTCAACGCCAAGGAGGACGAGCTGACCACCGCGCAGGACACCCTGGACAGCCGCGAGGCGGAGCTGTCAGATGCGCAGACCGAGCTGACTTCTGCGCAGGAGGAGCTCGCCAAGCAACAGCTGCTTTTGAATCTCGCCCGCCAGGCCATGGACGACTCCGAGGCGGAGCTCAAGAGCAAACAGGACGAACTGGACAGCGCGCTGGCGCTGCTCGACGAGCGGGCGGACGCGCTCGTGTCGCTTCAGGATCAGCTCGACGACAAGCAGGCACAGCTGGAGGATCAGCAGCAGCAGCTCGAGGCCCTCGTCGGCGTGCGCGCCAGGATCATCAAGCTTTTGAGCGAGACGCTCAAGAACAAGAACATCTCGGCCACCGTCGATCCCACCAACGGCTCCATCATGCTGGAATCGGACGTGCTTTTTGCCTACGGGTCCGACGAGCTCACCAGCGAGGGCAAGGACTTCATGGACAAATTCCTGCCGGCGTACCTGTCCGTGCTCCTTTCCTCGGACAACCAGGCGTACGTTTCGGAGATTATCATCGAAGGACATACCGACACCACGGATACCTACATGAAGAACCTCCGGCTTTCCCAGAACCGCGCCTACGCGGTGGCCGCGTATGTGCTCGACGACAGCTATCAATATCTGACCGACGAGCAGAAAAGCCGGCTGCGGGATCTTCTGACCGCCAATGGACGCTCGTATTCCGACCCCGTCTATGACGCAAACGGAAACGTGGACGCGGCGGCCTCCCGGCGCGTGGCGTTCAAATTCCGCCTGACGGACGAGCAGATGATCGAGCAGATGCAGTCCATTCTCAACGGGGATGATGGAACCGGGAACTGACGATTTCGTCATAAAGAGAAGAAGCTTTTTCGCAAGGAGACGTCCCAATGAAATTCGTACGGCGCTTTATGTGGTTCATCGCTTCGCGCGTGCTGATCGTGACCATCGTTTTGTCGATTCTGGTCTGCGCGTTCTACATGAGCATGAACTCGGCCAACATTTACATTGTTCTGAACGATGGCCTCGAGGCGCGCGTCTCGACGATCCTCACCGCCCAGGGCGCCGAGACGCTGAACGACTATTTCCACGCGGACTTCCTCAATCAGGACACCGCCCTGCAGGGCGCGTTTGATGGAACCAGCGCGTTCGGCGCGTACGATATCACGGACTTCAAATATGTGCTCACCATCGAAAGTCTCTGGGCTTGGCCGTGGGACACCACCGCCTCCTGCGTCGTCACCGAGCGGGTGCCGTCCATCACGGGCACCGTGCTTTCCAGCCGCAAGGAGGAGGTCTCCGAGCAGGTGCCCGCGTGGCAGGGCGGGCGCTACCGCATCGCGCTCCAGCGCTCGGGCGGCAAGTGGAAGATCACCGGCATGAAGCAGATCGGCATCATCATTGAGCCGACGCCCTCGCCCGAGCCTTCGCCCACGGCGACGAGCGGAACATGAGGATCGTCGTCGGCATGTCGGGCGGGGTGGACTCCTCGGTCGCAGCGCTCCTTCTCAAGCGGGAGGGACACGAGGTGATCGGCGTGTTCATGAACAACTGGGAAGAAAAGGACGAATCCGGCGTCTGCACCGCCGAAAGGGATTGGTCGGACGTCAGGCGCGTGTGTGACCTGATCGATATCCCGTACTATTCCGTCAACTTTGCCAGGGAGTACAAGGAGCGCGTGTTTGCGCGCTTTTTGGCCGAATATGAACTGTCCCGCACGCCCAACCCCGACGTTTTGTGCAACCGGGAGATCAAGTTTTCGGCCTTTTTGGATTTTGCGCTGAAGCTCGGGGCGGAAAAACTCGCCACCGGGCATTTCGCAAATCTGGGCGCGGCGGACGGACTTTTTACCCTTTTGCGCGCGGCGGACGAGGCCAAGGACCAGACCTACTTTCTCTACATGCTCGGCCAGCGCGCCCTCTCCCGCGCCCTGTTCCCCGTGGGGAATCTGGTGAAGGGCGAGGTGCGGGAAATTGCCCGGAAAGCGGGCCTCCCCGTGAGCGATAAAAAGGATTCCACCGGCGTATGCTTTATCGGCGAGCGGGACTTCCGGGCGTTTTTGCAGAATTATCTGCCCGCGACGCCGGGGGAGATCGTCACCGAGGACGGAAAGGTCGTCGGGCGGCACGAAGGGGTTCTCTACTATACCCTCGGCCAGCGGCGCGGACTGGGCATCGGCGGGTCCGGCACGGGCGAGCGCTGGTTCGTTATTGACAAGGACACGCGCGGAAACCGGCTCGTGGTGGCCCAGGGCGCGGATTCTCCCCGGCTGTACGCCATGGAGGCGACGGCGGGGGAGCTTACCTGGATCGCGGGCCGCGCGCCGGGGATGTCCTTCGATGCCCTCGTCAGGCTCCGGCATCGCCAGCCCCTGCAGGAGGTCCGCGTGGACATTGACGGCGGGCGCGCCCGGCTCTCCTTCAGGACGCGGCAGCGCGCGGTGACGCCCGGGCAGTCCGCCGTGCTCTACCGGGACCGGGTCTGCCTGGGCGGCGGAATCATTGAGTAAGCTTGGCGAATATCGATCTTTTTTGACGACTGTCGTATAGGAAATCTGCGTTATTTATGGTATAATTCGCATATATGAGATCGGGAGGGCGTCACAATGGATCGAAAAAGCAAGATATGGATCGGGGTGCTCGCGCTGCTCTTGCTTGCGGCGCTGATCACGTCGGTCACGTTCAAGCTCAGTCTCGACGATACGAAGGGCGAACTGGACGCCGCGAACAGCTACGCGGAGGATGCTGTCGCGACGCTCGCCACCGCGCAGGCGGCCCTGACGCAGGCGCAGGCCGATCAGGAGACGCTTGCGGGCGAGCTCGAGGCGGCAAACGCGCGGGCGGACGAGGCCGAGGCGGCGCTCACCGCCGCGCAGGAGGATCAGACAAACGCGCAGGCCGATCAGGAGACGCTTGCGGGCGAGCTTGAGGCGGCAAACGCGCGGGCGGACGAGGCCGAGGCGGCGCTCGTCGCCGCGCAGGAGAGCCTGACCCAGGCGCAGGCCGATCAGGCGGCGCTCACCGGCGCGAAGGCTGCGCTCCAGGTGGCGCAGGAGGATCTCGCCCAGGCGCAGGCCGATCAGGAGACGCTCACCAGCGAACTTGCGGCGGCGAACGCGCGGGCGGACGAGGCCGAGGCGGCGCTGATTACCGCGCAGACGGATTTGGCGCAGGCGCTTTCCGAAAAGGAGGGCCTCGAGAATGCCCTCGAAAGCGCGGAAGCCGTACTCGCGAGCGCGAACCTGACATTGCCGCCGTCCGCGACGTCCCTTGCGGCGGAAACGGTCGCGCCCACGACCACGGCGGAAACGGTCGCGCCCACGACCGCGGCGGAAACGGCCGCGCCCAGCGCGACGCCGATTGCGAACCTGTCGGACGTCGACAAGGCCGTGCAGGAACTTCTCGGGGGGGTGCAGACGGAACAGGCGGAGATCGCTTCCGCCATCGACCGACTGCGCAAGCTGAGCGGCGACGGGGCTGCCGACGGATATCAGGCGCGCTTTGACGAAATCACGCCGGCGCTTTCCGGCGTCGAGGACGAAATCGCGGCCATTCAGAGCAACGAAGCCCTCTCCGACCAGGAGAAGATTGCGGCCATTGGCGCGCAGGCGGGGGCCATCGAGGACGCGCGCGGAAAGATGGACGAAGCCTATCACGACCTCTTGGCGGACCTCGTCGCGGCGGGGGACCCGCAGGCGTCGGTGGACATTCTCACGGTGGAGCTCCGGCAGCTTACCCGCGAGGTGGCGGCCCTTCAGGCGGAGCGCGACGAGCTGAGGACCCAGCTCGAGGCGGAGACCGCAAAGAACGAGGAAAACACAGACAAGATTACCTCCCTTGAGGAGCAGATCATCCAGAAGGACGCCGAAATCGCCGAGAAGGTCGCCTCCCTTGAGGACTATGAAGAGAAGCTTGAGGCGGCGAGCGGGCAGATCGCGGCGCTGACGGACGCGCACGATCAGGCGCAGGCAGGCATCACCGACCTCACCGCGCAGCTCGAGGCGGCCAACGCGGAAGTGACGCGGCTTGAGGACGAGTATGCCGCCGCCAGCGACGGCACCGTCCAGTTGACGAGCGATCTCGAGGCGGCCAACGCGGAGGTAACGCGGATCGAAGGCGAGCTCGCCGCCGCCAACGACAACATCGCACAGCTCACCGGCGATCTCGAAACGGCGAACGCCGACAAGGAGACGCTGACCGCGTCCATCGAAAGCGAGACGGCCAACGCACAGGCGCTTTCCGGCGAATTGGACGAGGCAAAGGCCAACGCGCAGGCGCTGGAGGCGCAGCTTGCGGACACGAGCGCCGCGCTCGACGAAAAAGCGACGGCACTCAAGGCCGCGCAGGATGAACTTTCCGCGACCCAGACGGCGCTTGCGGCGGCGCAGGATGAACGCGACGCGACGCAGGCGGCACTTGCGGCGGCGCAGGATGAACTCGACGCCTACAAAAAGATGTTCGAGGCGCTCGAGGGCCAGACCCACGCGTCCACAGATGCGGAAGGCGATGTCGTTGTTGCGGCGGACGGCGTGACCGCGCGCTATACGCTTGAAAACACCTCGCTTTCCGGCAATTCCATCGTGTTCGAGCTGCAGGTCGGCGAAGACGTCGTCTACGCGTCCGAGGCGCTCAAGCCCGGCGAGGCGCTCGCGCCCTTTACGCTGGAGCAGCCCCTCGCGGCGGGTTCTTACGAGGGATACGTGAACATCAAGACCATCAACCAGTCCGGCGAAGTGGCTTCGGTCATGCAGATTCCCGTGCGGATTGCCGTCGGCGAGTAGGAAGCGGGGAGAACCGTCGGGCTTCGCCCGCATGGCTGAATCGACGGCCCGCGCCGGGCGGGAACTTCATAGGCTTACATCGATCGCCCGGGATACGGGGTGTGTCGGTCGCGCGCAGGCGCTGCCGATGCGGTCGCGCTGCGACCTGGCCTGTCGGCCGCCCTTGCCCCGGGCGATTCTCCATGTGCTGATACCAATTCCAAGTATGATTTCGTCGTCACGCCGGATCTTTTCCAGCCGGCGGGACTGAATTTGCCGCGATTCATGCGGCAAATTCACCGAAACGGCTTGGGCTTCCGCAGGAAAATCAAGCGCCTGTCTTGTCACGCCCCGCTCGGCGTGGGCGGAAAGTCCGCCCCGGGCTGCTATGGCCCGCTCCGGCTCCAAAGCGCGCCGGACGCCGTCGGCGTGGGCGCGAAGCGACTTGGATTGCCGCGTACGCCGCGTCAAACCAACCGCGCTGGATGGGAAAAATCTTTCGGCGCTTTGGACGAAAAAAGGTTCTCCATTGATCTGGAAGCGGGCGAATGGGCCGGGCCCGAATCGACGTGCCCGAGGGGAATTGTCATAAAATTCTACCGGCGAATGAAAATTGGAGAAATCGCTTCTTTTTGGAAACATTGTATTGCGCACGGGCGTCCAATCAACGTGTGCGCCCCATGCGCGCCAGTGCGCTACGCAGATTTTACACCTGAACGGAGCTGATCGATATGCCAAGGAGGATCGCCTCCATCCTGATGGCCCTCATTTTGATTGCCGTGCCCCTCTGCGCGGCGGAAGGCGGAACGGAGTCCCCGACGGCCTCTCCCGCCCCGGCGGCGACCGCGGCGCCCACCGAAAGCCCGGTGCCCACCGAAAGCCCGGTGCCCACCGAAAGCCCGGCGCCCACCGAAAGCCCGGTGCCCACCGAGAGCGCGGCGCCCACCGAAAATGCCGCGCTGACCGAGAGCGCGGAGCCCACCGAGGGCGCGGAGCCCACCGAGGGCGCGGCGCCCACCGAAAGCGTGGAGCCCACCGAAAGCGCGGCGCCCACCGAGAGCGCGGCGCCCACCGAGAGTGCGGCGCCTACCGAAAGCGCGGCGCCCACCGAAAGCGCGGCGCCCACCGAGAGTGCGGCGCCCACCGAGAGTGCGGAGCCGGTTGAGCCCGCTGCGTCGCCCGCCCTTCCGACGCCGAATCCCGACGACGAGGCATGGACCACGCCCGACGATGTGACGCTGGTTTCCGGGCTTCTCAAGGACGTGCTCGACCAATGCGCGCCGGGCGCCGTCATTTACATTCAGTCGGACGAGCCCGTTTTCGCGATGGACTATACCACCGAACTGGTCAGGGATTTTCAGTTTTTGCCCGATCCCGTCAAATTTGAGGAGGACAAGTATGTCGTCGTTCTGTCGGACGCCGCGCCCGAGGGCGTGACCCAGCCTGACGACGGACACGACTACCTGTTTGCTTGGGTCGAAGAAATCCTTGCGCCCACGCCCACCCCCACCAATCAGCCGACGGAGGAGATGGAAATTCGCGTGGAGGACGAGGGCTATGTGCCCGGCGCGTGGTCGAACGTCGCGCCCGCGTTCACGCTTTCCGGCATTCCCGCGGGGGACGAGCGCCACGTTTACGCCGTGATCGCCTACGACGAGCGGTTCATTATCCTCTCGGGCGACACGTTCACCGCGACGGACGAGGGAAATTACGCCCTTCGGTTCGTGATTCTCGACGGCATCGGCGACGTGGTGGCGAAGTCCGCCAAGTACGACCTGATGCTGGACTTCACGCCGCCCGCGTACGTGTCCGCCTCCATGGTGGAAAATTCCTATAAAAAATATGACCTGTACGCCGAGGACGCGCGGAGCGGAATCGCCGCGTACTCCAATGACGGCGGCGAAACATGGGTAAAACCGGGCGAGTCCGGTTCCGCGCGCTTCAAGGGTGTGTCCGGGGACGTCATTCCCATGGGCATGCTCCTCGCGATGGACGGGGCGGGCAATGTGGCCGCCTACATGAACGACTTCTACCTGCCGGTCAAGAGCTCGGGCGGCGGCGGTGGCAGCGGGGAGGGTTCGAGCTATTCCCACTCGCCCTCCGGCGAAGCGGTGGACCTCAACCCCTACAATGCCCTCGAGCTGACCCTGCCCGAGGAGCCCATGACCGAGCTCACAATGGGCGAGACGCTCCTGCCCCTGGACGTGCGGCTGGAAGACGCCGACGGCTTCGACATTCCGACGGACTACGAGGCGACCTTCACCGCCGCGCTGGCGGTCTGGGGCGGCGATGCGGGGGACGCGGACGAGGAGGCGGAGCCCGAGCCGGACACACTGGTGCTCACGGTGACGGATGATCCCGCCATCGAAGGCGTATATGCCTACGCGTTTTCCTTCAACGGAATCGTATACCGGATGCTGCAAAACAGCGGCATCGACTATCTTGTGTTCCGGGTCGGGGACGACGTGACCGCGTTTTCTACGGCGGGCTTTACGGGGGGCACGGAGTACACGCGGCTCAAATCCGGCGGCGTGTCAACCAAGGAATTCAATTACGAAGCCGTGCTTCAGGGCGACAAGGCCGCGCCGGATCAGTTCCAGATGCTTCTCTCCCTTGCGGTCAATGATGAAGGCGCGGAGAAGCACTACGACGTAACAAGCGAGGAGGGCGGGGAGATGTACTACTATGACGTGCAGACCGGCCCCGCGCAGATGATGGACGTTCCGTTCGGCGCGTGGGATCCCGCGGCGGACGAACAGTGACGAAGGGGAGGGCGAAACATGGGGAGGATAAGACGCACATGTCTGGCGGTGGTTCTGGCGGTTTCCTTGCTCGCGGCGGTTCCCGCCGGGGCGGAGATGATCTTTGACGGCTATGTGACGGGCAGCGAGACGATTCCGGTGCTTGCGCCCTTCGGGGGAATCGTGGACGAGGTGGCGATCGAGGCGGGCGACCGGGTGGCGCTGGGCGACATCATCGCGACCATCGAAACGACCAAGGTTTATGCCTCCGTGGAAGGCACAGTCTCCGGCGTGTTCGGCGAAGAGGGCGACCAGACCGACGGCATCACCGAACGGTACGGCGCGGTTCTCTACATCGAGCCGGTTGAAAAGTACACCATCACGGCGTCGACGGAAAAGGCCTACGACCGCAGCGAAAACAAGTTCATCCACATCGGTGAAAAGGTGTACCTCAAGTGTACCGCCGACGGCACCCATCAGGGAACCGGTCTCGTCACCGGCTTTACCGACGACGGCAAGTACACCATCGAAGTCAATGCCGGTGAATTCATGCTTGAGGAGACGGTGAACATCTTCCGCAAGGCCGATTATTCCGCCGCCTCGCGCATCGGGCGCGGCACCGTCGCGGCCACAAAGCCCGTGGCGGTGAAGGGCACGGGCAGCATTCTCAAGCTGCACGTGAAAAACGGCGACCAGGTGGAGCGCGGCCAGCTTCTCTTTGAGACGGTGGACGGCACGCTGGACGGGCTCTTCGCCCCGGGCGCGGAGATTCCCGCCACCGCCAGCGGCATTGTGGCGACGCTGGACGCCGGCGCCGGCGCGTCGGTGGAGAAGGGCGGCAAGGTGGCCACCATTTACCCGGACGACTCCCTGCAGGTGGAAATTCCCGTGGCGGAATCGGACCTCGGCTCCATCTATGTGGGCATGCCGGTGGTCATCGAATTTTCGTGGGATCTGGAACTTCAGACGCGGTTTGACGGCACCGTCACGCGCATCTCCTATTTGAACACGGCGGCGGAGGGTTCCACGGAGCCCAGCTACATCGCCTGCGTGTCCTTTACGCCGGACGAGCATGTGCGGCTGGGCATGACGGTTCTCGTCTACGCCCAGGAGGCACAGCAGACCGCGGACGCGACCCCCGCCCCGACGGGAAACTGACGGGAGATTCCCGCAGAGTTCCAATTGCGAGGTGAAGACAATGACCGGAACGGCCAAGCGGATGCTCGCGGCTCTCGTATGCGCGGGACTGTTGCTCGTTTCCCTGCCCGCGCTGGCGGGAGCGGAAAATCAGACCGTCTACCGCCAGGGAGTGGTCGGCGGGGACGATTCGGTGCGCGCGGTGGCGTACCTGGACAGAACCGTCTACGTCTTCACCTGGGGAAGCGTGTATTATACATGGACGGCCGCGTCGGGAGAGGCCGTCGCCCATCCGTTTGACGATTCGCGGTTTGTGCGCGCCGACGGCGGAGACACCGGCATCGCTCAAATCGTCTCCGCGCCGGGCGGCTTGTACGCCATCGTGGTTGCCAGCGACCCCGTGGAGGGCGGCGGCCTCGAAATCGGCAAGGCCACGCTCTGCCCCGTGGAATTCGCGCCGGACGGAACCGCCACGGTGGGCGAAGGAATCGCCCTTGACTGGGACGGCATGGTGCAGGAGGACGGCGATCAGGAATTCTCCGGATACATTTATGACCCGTTTGTTTCAGGGGGCTTTCTTACCTTCTTTACCGACCCCGACGGGGAAGGGCGCCCCTTCCTCGCCTTCGACACGCAAACGGGTCAGTGCGCCCGATATACCCCGTCGCTCAAGGGCGGCGACCCCGTCGTTCTGGGCTATTGCGCCTACGCGGACGGTGTCGGGCTCATCGCCGCCTACGACTTCGCGGCCCAGGAGGACCCCGTTCGCTTCTACGCCCTCGACCTCGAAACGGGCGAGGTCTCCGAAGTCGGCTCGATCGACGGCGGCGAGACGTTTCGGCCCATGAATCTGGCCTACGACGCGGAGGCGGGCATGCTCTACTACACCGACGGGGGCCAACTTTTCCGCGCTTCCGCCTTGGACGCCGCGGTCATCCAGGCCGTGGCCGCCGCGCCGGTGGACGATTGGAGCAATGTGCCGCCCATTCTCACCCGGGACGGCGGAATCATACTGGCCGATACGGCCGGCGTCCTCATGCGCGCCACCGATCCCGCCGCCCGCGCGGAAAGCAGCCTCACCGTCTATTGCCAGCACAATTCCGCCGTGGAAAAGGCGTACTACAGCTTCTCCGCCAAATATCCCGACACGGAAGTGGTCATTGCCGGGGATTGCCCGGACATCACGGACGCCATGCTTGCCCAGTCCCCGGCCGTGGACATCTACGTGGTCGATCTGGCCGGCGAGGAATTCGGCGCGCTCTTCGCGCGCGGTTATCTGGAGGATCTGTCGGGCAGCGCGGTGCTGGAGGCTGCCGTGGGGGAAATGTATCCGGACATTCAGGCATCGGTGACCAAGGACGGCCGGCTTCTGGCGCTGCCTGTGGATCTGAACGCGGGCAACCTTATCAATTACTTTCCGGCCGCGTTTGCGAAGCTCGGCCTGGGCGAGGCGGACGTGCCCGCCACGTGGGGGGAATTTTTCGCCCTCCTCCGGCGGTTGCCGGATTTGATCGGCGACACGGGCATCACGGCCTGCGCGCCCTACATGACATATGGGGACTTCAGAAGAGAGATTTTTTACGCGCTCGTTCAGGCGTACCTTCTCTATCTTGAAAAGACGCCGGAGGTTGAGGTGGCCTTCGACACGGAGCTGTTCCGCGATCTCGTGGCGGAGTTTGAGGAGATTGATTTTTCAGGACTGGGCCTCCCGGAAGATTACGGCGAAGCCAGCGACACGTACGACGAGGATTCGGTGCTCTTTGAGACATACGGCGCTTTCTCCGCGGACGAGGTGATCGATGCCGGCAGACTTCCGCTGGCGTTGGCCATGGCCGAGGGCCGCGAACCCATGTTGGAGGCGGACCTGACGGTGGCGTTTGTGAACCCCTACGCCGCAAATCCGGCGCGCGCAATCCAGTATCTGGAGGAGGTCGCCGCCAACCAGAGCGACCTGTTCCTCGTCAATGCCTGTCCCGGGCGCGACGACCCCGTTCCCGCCGCGGGCTACGAAAACGCGGTTTCGTATTTTGAAGGGCGGATCGACGCCATCCGTGCGGCGCTTGAAAAGGCGGACGACGCCGACAAGGCGGCTTGGCAGGCCCAGCTCGAAACGTGGCAGGCGGACTACGACACCTACAGGGAAAAGGCCGGGTGGGACGCCAGCGCCGAGTCCATCGCCCGGTACCGCGCCTACGCCAGGTATCTGAAGGCGTACACGTTCTTCGGAATCCCCGACGACGACTTCATAAAGCTCCTCGAGCCCGTCGGACAATACCTGGAAGGCGCCACCGACGCGGACGCCATGCGCAAGGCCCTCGACCAGAAGCTCCGGATGATGCGCATGGAGGGCATGTAAGAAAACGAAAAATGACAATGGATTTGAGGTGAAAGAAATGACCGGACTGGCCAAACGGATGCTCGCGGCCCTCGTATGCGTGGGGCTTTTGCTCGTTTCCCTGCCCGCGTTGGCGGGGGCGGGGGTACAGACCATCTACCGCCAGAACGTAATCGGCGGGGACGACTCGGTGCGCACGGTGGCGTACATGGATGGAACCGTCTATGTCTTCACCTGGGGAAGGATATATTACACATGGACGGCCGCTTCGGGAGAGCTCGCGGCGCACCCGTTTGATGATTTGCAGTTTGTGCGGGCCGACGGCGGATATACGAACATCCAGGCCCTGATTCCGGCGGCGGACGGGGTCTACGCAGTCGTCGTGGCGAATGACCCCGTGGACGGCGACGGCACCGAGGTCGGCGCGGTCACGCTCTGCCCCATCGAATTCGCGGCGGACGGAACCGCCACGGTGGGCGAAGGAATTGCCCTTGCCTGGGACGACATGGTGCAGGAGCAGGGCGACTATGAGTATTCCCGCGAACTCAATTATCCGTTTCTGTCGGGAAATTCCCTTGTGTTTGCCACCTATCCGGACGGAGGCGATTATCCGTTTTTCCTCTACGATACGCAGTCGGGCGATGGTCAGGAAGTGGACGCCGACCTGGGGAGCGATTCGCTCAACATAACGGCCTGCTGCGCGTACGGGGACGGTACGGTCCTCATCATGGCCGATAACTATGACACGGACCCCGCGCAGGTTCTCTTTTTCACGCTCGACCTTTCCACGGGAGAGGTCGCGCAGGCCGCGTCCATCGACGACGGCAGCGTGCCCGAACCGGTGAACCTCATCTACGACGAAGCGGCGGACATTGCCTACTTCACATCGGACGGTCAGCTCTACCGCATGACGGGGCTCGATCCCGCCACCGTTGAGACGGTGGCCGTTGCGCCGCTCAACGGCTGGGGGGGCATGATGCCCGTTCTCACCGGGGACGGCTCCATCCTCCTTTCCGATTATCAGACCGTCGTTCTGTGCGACACGGACCCCGCCGCCCGCGCAGAAACGACGCTCACCGTCAATTCCCAGTACAACACCGCCGTTGAGAGCGCGTACTTTACCTTCTCGGGGCGGCATCCGGAGGCGGATGTGGTCATCGCTACCGACTACACGGACATTTCGGACGCCATGCTTTCCCAGTCCTCCGCCGTGGACATCTACGTGTCAACCGTGTCCGGCGACGACTTCGGCGCGCTCTATGACCGGGGGTATCTGGCGGATCTGTCAGGCAGCGAGACGCTTTCCGCCCTCGTGGGGGAAATGTATCCCGATATCCAGGCGGCGGTGACCAAGGACGGCAGGCTTCTTGCGTTGCCTGTGGATCTGTACGTCGACGGCGTCATGAGCTACGAGCCCAAGGCGTTTGAAAAGCTCGGGTTTACCGAGGACGACGTGCCCCGGTCGTGGATGGGGATGCTTCAGTTCCTCCAGCGGCTGCCGGGCCTCATCGGCGACACGGGCGTCACCGTGACTGAGCCCTACGAAACCGGAGACGACTTCAGGCGCGACCTGTTCTACGCCCTCGTTCACGCCTACACGCTCTACCTTGAAAAGACGCCGGAGGCCGGGATGGCGTTCGACACGGCGCTTTTCAAGGGTCTCGTGGCGGAATTTGAGAAGATCGACTTTGCGGGACTGGGGCTTCCGGAGGAATACGACGAGGACGCGCAAAGTGAGAACGGCACGGTGCTCTTCGAGCTTCAGTCCTATCTCTCCGCCGATCAGGTGGGGGCGGACGGCATGACGCCTCTGGTATTGGCCATGGACGAGGGAATGGTCCCCATGATGGAGACCGAGCTTACGGTGGCGTTTGTGAACCCCTATTCCCAGAACGCGGATCTCGCCGTCCAGTATCTGGAGGCCGTGGCGGAGAATGTGGACAAGACGTTTCTCGCCAACGCCTGCCCGGACCGGAATGACCCCATTCCCAACCCTGGCTACGAGGAAACACTTGCGTATTTGCAGGGACAGCTCGACGCCATCCGCGCGGAGCTTGACAAGGCGGACGAGGCGGACAAGGACGAATGGCAGGCGCAGTTGGACGAGCAGCAGGGTTACTATGACGACTACACGGAGGACGGCGCGTGGAGCGTGAGCGCGGACTCCATCGCGCGCTACCGCGCGTACGCGCAGAACCTGACGGTCTATACCTTCTTCGGACTGGGAGACGAGGAGATGAGCAACATCTACGATCCCATGAGCCAGTACCTGGATGGTGCCATCGACGCGCAGACGATGTGCCAGACCATCGACCAAAAGCTGAAGATGATGCTCGCGGAGGGCATGTAATCTTGCAATCCAATCTAAAACAGGACGGAGAATCAACGCATGAAGAAAAAGGCAAGGCAACTTCTGGCGGCGCTTTTGGCGCTCTCGACGCTCTTCCTCGCGCTTCCGGCGCTTGCGGGGGCGGGGGACATCACCATCTACCGGCCCTCTGAGGACGGAAGCTACGAATCGATGCGCGCGGTGATCCTGAGCGGCGAAACGCTCTACATTTTCACCTACGGAGACAACTATTACACCTGGACGCATGAAACGGGCGAGCTGGTCACCCACACGTTTGACCAGACCGCCATCAACCGCGACGATGGCGGCTACAACGATCTGCGCACCATCGTCGCCGCGGCGGACGGCATGTACGCGCTCGTCATCGCCAACGACCCGACAGGCGCGGACGACGGCTCCACCGAGGTGGGCGCCGCGACGCTCTGCCCCGTGGAATTTGCGGACGACGGCACGGCCACCCTGGGCGAGGGCGTGGAGCTCGACTGGGACGACATGGTGCAGTATTACGACGAATACGATTATTCCCGCGAGGTGCGCTATCCCTTCGTGTCCGGGAACACGCTCACATTCTTCACCTACGGCGACGGCGGGGAGAGCAACGAAATCTTCGCCTTTGACATGGAAACGGGCGACTGCGAGCTCTACGAGACCGAATCGGACGACAGCCCGCTCAACATTCAGAGCTATTGCGCCTATAAGGACGGCATGGGGCTCATCGCTTCCTATAATTACAGCGGCGATTCGGAGCCCGTGGTGTTTTACACCATCGACCTGGCAACCGGCGACGTCGCCCCCGCCTTTGAAATTCCCGTAACCGGCTATGCGATGCCCACGAACCTTCTGTACGACGAAAAGACCGACATGTTCTACTACACATCGGGCGGCCAGCTCATGCGCATGTCGGGCTTTGATCCCGCGACCATCGAAACCGTCGCGGCGGTGCAGATCGACAGCTGGAGCGAGCTGCAGCCCGCCCTCACCGACGACGGTTACTTCATCTGTTCGGATTACCAGACCGTCATCGCCCGGTCCACCGACCCGTCGGCCCGCGCGGCGCGGACACTGACTGTCTACACGGGCTACAACCAGGCGCTCGAGGGCGCGTACTATACCTTCGCCGCCAAGCATACGGACACGGACGTCGTTTTGACGCAGAACTATACCGACATCACGGAAGCCATGATGAACCAGTCGACGGCCGTGGACCTTTATACCGTGCAGGTCAATACCGACGATTACGGCGCGCTCTACGACCGGGGCTACCTGGCCGAGCTCACCAGCGATTCGCTTTCGAGCCTCGTTGCCGAGATGTACCCGGACATTCAGACGGCCGTCACCAAGGACGGCCAGCTCCTGGCGCTGCCGGTTGAAATGTACACGGGAAACTCCATGAGCTACAATCCCAAGGCGCTTGAAAAGCTCGGACTTGCCGAGGACGACATGCCCAAGACGTGGGTCGGGCTCTTCCAGTTCCTCCAGAAGCTGCCGGAACTGGCGGGGGACACGGGTGTCCAGGCGTTTGACAGCTACATGACCCAGTCGGACGCGCGGCTCAACCTCTTTTACAGCATGCTCAGCGCGTACATGCTCTACATCAAAAAGACGGACGGTGCCGAAATGGCCTTCGATACGGCCATTCTCAACGAAGCCCTGGACGAGTTTGAAAAAATCGACTTCGCGGCGCTGGGCCTCCCGGAGGAGTATGACGACAATTCCTACAGCTACGACGAGGATTCCCGGTCAAAAATCCTCTTCCAGAATTACGCGGACATCAGCCCCTCGTCCTACCGGGATGAATACGCCATGCCCATGCTCCTCTCTTTCGAGGACGGCGCGCAGCCGATGATCGAGGTCTACCTCACCGTGGCGTTCGTCAATCCCTACTCCCCCAACCGAGACCTGGCCATCGAGTACCTCGAGGACGCGGCGGCGGATCTCAACGCCACGTTCCTTGTGACCGCGTGCCCGGGCCGCAACGACCCCATCAAGAACGCCTACTACGACGAATCGCTCAGCTACTATCAGGATCAGATCGATTCCATCAAGGCGGAGCTCGAGAAGGCGGACGAGGAAGCCAAGGCCGACTGGCAGACGCAGCTTGACCAGTGGGAGGGCTATCTGGCCGACTTTGAGGAATACGGGGCCTGGGACGCCAGCGCGGAATCCATCGCCCGGTACCGCGAATACGCCAATTATATGGTGGTCAGCGAGTACTTCGGCATGGACGATTCCAATTCCGGCGAGTTCTACGATCAGATCCAGCAGTACCTCGACGGCACCATCGACAAGGCCACCATGCTCAAGAACATCGACAAAAAGCTCAAGATGATGCTCCAGGAGGGCATGTAAGAAAGAACCGTCGGCCGCGGAGGGCTTCCTTCGCGGCCATGTAAATGAACGATTGCGCATGCGGCGAAGGAGGATGAAATGTGCGGCATCAAAAGATTGTTCGGTATGCTTTTGTCACTGGCGGTCATGGCGCTGCTTGTTTCCCCTCCCGCCCGGGCGGCGGCAGGGGATGCGACCATTCTCAAATCTGAGATTTTATCGGGCGTCGCGGTGGAGGGGCTCGCGCGCGACGGCGACACGTTGATCCTTCTGATGAACCGCGCGACATACGCCACATGGACGCGGGCGGACGGGCTTTCGGACGCGCGCGGGTTCGACGCCCTGGCGCTTGGGGCGGGGGAAGACGTGGCGGCCCTGTTTCAGGGGCCGGACGGTCCGCGCGCCCTCACCCTGGTCCGGAAGACCGACGAATATGAGGGAACCACACGCGTCGTCGCGGCGCGGGTGTGGAAAATGAGCCTCGAGGACGGCCGGATACGGTTTGGCGAAAGCGCCGATCTCGATTGGCCGGAGGCGGAAGACGACGGAAGCGATTCCCTGGACCAGCAGGTATGCTGGCCCTACGCGGACGAAAATTTGCTCGTTTTCTCGGTGGGCCAGTGGAGAAGCCTCATGGCCTACGACCTCGTAACCGGTGCGGCGCGGGAAATCGAGATTCCCATGACGGAACCGGACGAACAGATTGAGGGGCTCACGGGCTACGGCCACGGCTATGCCCTTGCGGTGACGGGCTCCCTGAGCGGGGAAAGCGTGTCGTTTTACGGCGTCGATCTCGCCACGGGGGAATCGAAGCGGCTGTTTACCAAGGAAAAGGCGGACGCCGTGCCAGGCGGGTTCGTCTACGACGAAGGCGCGGACCGGCTCTACTACGTGTACCGGGGCGAGCTTCTGCGGGTGGAGGGCCTTGAGGCCAAAACCCTCAAGGCTGTCAATACCATCCAGATCAATTCCGACGCCGTCGAGGCCGCGCTTCTGATGCCGGACGGTTCCTACGTCTGCACCGACCGGACGAGCGTGCTTCTCAGAAACACGGATCCCGACGCCAGGGCGACCGCCACCCTCAACGTGTCCGCCGCCTACAACAGCTACGTCAAGGCCGCGGCGGACGATTTCATGGCGCAAAATCCGGACGTGGATGTGATCCTCACGGACGAAATGCCCGACGTCGTCACGGCCATGATGAACCGCTCGGAAGCCGTGGACATCTATACCTTCGACGTGAATTCCAGCCAGTTCGCGGCGCTCTACGACCGGGGGTATCTGGCCGACCTCTCCGGAAGCGAAATCCTGTCCGCCTATGTGGGAGAAATGTACCCGGCGGTGCAAGCCGCGGTCACCAGGGACGGCGCGCTGGTGGCGGTTCCGGTGAACGAGGATACCGAGGCGCAGGCTTATTCGCAAGAGACGCTCGCGCGGCTCGGACTTACCGAAGCGGACGTACCCACGACATGGTCCGGCTATCTTCAGTTCCTCGCGCGGCTTCCGGCGCTGCTCGGGGATGAGAGCATACTTGCCATCCCCAACCACGACGCGGACGGCGCACGCAGAGACGTCCTGAACCGGCTGATTTGGGATTATGCGCTCTACATCACGAGGGCGAAAGGCACGCTTTCCTTCGATACCCCACTGTTCCGGTCCCTGCTCGCGGAATTCGAAAAGGTGGACTTTTCGGGGCTCACCCTCGAGACGGACGGCGTAGTTTCCGACGACAGAGGCTATGACCAGCTCCTGTCCGTCGAAACTGGCGTTTCGTGCACGTCGTTCGAGTATCGTGCCATGACGTACATGCCCCTTGCAATGGACGAAGGGGAATCTCCCCTGGTGGGCTGGGCGCTGACGGTTTCGGTGGTCAATCCCTATTCCCGGAATTATGACGCCGCCGTCCGGTATCTGGAAACGGTGGCGGGCGAGGTTTGGCAACCCCTCGTCATCGATCTTTGCCCCGGCCGCAACGATCCCATCGAAAATGAGGATTACGCGGAAAGCATTGCCCGGCAGGAGGAATCCATCGAGAACGCAAAGGCGCTCATCGAACAGGTCACGGACGGAACCGCCGATCTGGACCCGGACATGACCGCCGACGAGGAGGCGCGCATGCTTCGGGAGGCCCTGACCCAGTACGAGGAGGAACTGGAAAGTTACCGGGAAAACGAGCGGTATGAGCTCTCTCCGGAGGCCATCGCGGCCTACCGTGCCTGCGCAGATTCCTTTACGGTTCTCACCTATCCCGGCATCGACCTGACGGACCCCGCGGGCGAATTTCAGGCGCAGGTGTCCATGTATCTGGACGGGCTGAACGGCGCGGACGCATTCATCAAAAGCATCGAGGACATGGCGCGGATGATGCTCCGGGAGGGGATGTGAGGGATGAAACGGATTCTGGCGGGCCTGGTTCTGTTGGCGCTTCTGATTCCCGCGTCCGCGGGGGCGGACACCATTTTGTGGCATTCGGATCAGGACATCATGATCAGTCTGTGGACGCACGAAGCAAACGTATACCTGTTTCGCTCGCGCGACGTGTTTGTATGGACCCAGGCGGGTGAACCCCTCGGCTCGTATCCCCTGACGTTTGAGGAGGAAGACGCGGGGCGCCTGAACAGCATCGTGCCGGGCGACCAATCGGTGTGGGGATTTTTCATGACGGAGAGCGGCGAGGCGTGGATCAGGGAGCTTCTGTTTGATGAGGACATGAGCGTGAGTTGGGGCGAGCGCATCGACTACGACTGGCAGAGCGTGCTCCAGACGCAATACATATCGTTTTATTCGCCCCTTGTGCTGAACGGCGTACTCGTCTACGCCTCGAACGGCGAGGACGGCCTCGGGCGGCTGGTGACCTACGATTTTGCCCACGGCAGAAGCCGGGTCATCGATACGGACGAGGACAACTATGAGATCGATACCTACTTTATTGTCCCCTACCGGGACGGGCAGGCGCTGGTTGCTTCCTTCGAGCAGGACGGGGACAACCGCATGATTATTTATTCCTTCGATCCCACGGGCCGCACCCTCGTCCATTTGTGCGAAATTCCGGTGCCGATGAGCGATTTCTATATGCCCGTCTACGACCCGGAAGCCGACTGCCTCTATTTCGGGCTGGGCACGCGGCTTGGCCGGATCACGGGTTTTGACCCGGACACGCTGGAGGACCTGGGGGACGCGTCCACGGTGGAAGTGTTCCTGGATACGCGCGCGGTCATGCTGGAGGGCGGCGCGGTGGCCTACGGGGACTGGCATTCCCTGCTGGCCTACGGCCTTCCCAAGGGAGATAACAGCGTAAGCCTTTCAATCGCGGGGGGCGAAAGCGAGCTTTTGAACGACGCCTATTACGCGTTCCTGGAGAACGATCCGGACGCGGACGCCGCATTCAGCAGGGAATCCTTCGAGGACGGGGAGATCGGGAAGGCCATCCTCACCCAGTCGACGGCCTACGATATCTACCTTCTGGAGCTCGATTCGCAGGACTACAGGGCGCTCTACGACCGGGGTTACCTGCCGCCCCTGGAGAGCGGCGCGCTGACAGCCCTCGTCGCGGGGATGTATGAAACCGTTCAGGACGCGGTGATGAAGGACGGGACTCTGGTGGCGCTGCCGGTGGATGACTGGATCGACATGGTGAGCTGCAATCTGGATGTTCTCGGGGCAATCGGGCTCACCGAGGCGGATGTGCCGGACACATGGCCTGAATTTCTGGCGCTGCTTTCCCGGCTGCCCGCGCTCCTTACGGACACGCGCTACACCGCCTTCCCGGCAGGGACGACGGCGGACGACCTGGCTGACCAGATTCTTTTCGCCATTCTGGACGACTACAAGCTCTATCTGGAAAACGAGCCGTCGGCGGGGATGCTGTTTGACACAGACATTCTGCGCACCCTGCTTGCGGCTTACGAGGCGGTAGATTTTGCGGCCCTCGCCCCGGATGAGCGCGGGGACGAGGAGGATGTCTGGGGCCAGAACGCGCTGTTCCAGCTGGACACACAGGCGACTCTCGACGCGGCGTCGTCCATCCGCATCGCCTATTACATGCGCCACAGGACGGACGAGGACGGGGCGAGCCCTACCGTATTGATGCCCCTTTCGCTGGCGGAGGGAATCGAACCCATGGTGCCGCTGGACCTGACTGTGGCGGTGGTGAACCCCTATTCCGAGAACAGGGAAGCGGCGGTCCGCTACCTCGAGACGGTGGCGGCGCTTTTGCCCGACATGACGCGCGCGGCGCTGACGCCGGGCTGGACGGAGCCCATCCCCTCGGAAGACGCGGACGCGCGCATCGCCGATCAGGAGGCGCGGATCGCGTCGTTGGAGGAGGCGGTTGCGGCCGCGGCGGGCGAGGACAAGGCGACCTATCAGGCGATGCTTGACGAGACCAGCGAATCTCTCGCGTTTCAGCGCCGGTTTTACTGGGCAGCGTCGGAGGAGGATCTGGCCGCCTACCGCGCCTACGCCGGGTACGTCCGCGCGCGGCGGTACTTCGGGCTTGATTACGCCAACCGGGGCGAACTGGACGAAATGATCGCCCGGTACCGGGACGGCGCCATCGACGCGGATACCCTGCTCAAGGGAATCGACCAAAAGATCAACATGATGCTGCGCGAAGATTAATCCCCGGAGGAAGGAGATGAGACGGTTTGCCGAGAAAAATGCTTGCGGTGCTATTGCTGCTGACGCTCGTTGCGGGCGCGTCCGCAGCGGCGGAGACGGTGGTATTTCATCAGGAGAACGAACCCATCCGCGCGCTGTGGGTGCGGGACGGGGCGCTCTATCTCATGGGTTGGGGCAGTTACTACGTCTACGCGGACGGTACGCTTGAGACTTACGACTTCCGCCCCGCCCTGGAAGATGGGGAATCCCTTCTTGCGGTGGCTGCCGGCGATGACGCCGTCTGGGCGCTGGCGGGTGGCGCGGATGGCGTTCGGGCCGGGCGGTTGACGCTCAATGGCGACGACGTTTCCATGGAGCCGGGCGCGGCGGTTGACTGGCCGGCGGACGACATTTCCGACGTTTCGCCGTTCGTGCTTGGGGATTATCTCGCGTTTCTCTCCCTGTCGGAGGGCGCGGTGGCGGTCTGCGCGCTTTCCACCGGGGACGTGGATGTCTACGATTCGGACGCGAACGGCTACCTGATCTCAGCGTGCGCCGCCTGCCCCTACGGGGATGCCGGGGCCCTCGTCGCCGCCCGGGGATCGGACGGGATCGACGTTCTGACCATCGACTTCCGAACGGGCGAAGTCGCGGCGGCGTTTTCCCTGCCGGTGCAGGACACCTACTCCTTCGGTGCGCTCCTCTGGGACGCGGCGACCGATTCGGTGAGCTACGTCCTGGATGGCGCTCTCTGCCGGGTGACGGGTTTTGACGCGGGCACGGCGGAAATTCTTGCTGACGCGTCCTCGTTCGACGCCAGTTGGGGTCTTCCCGCCGCGCGCATGGACGACGGCGCCATCGTGCTTGCCGGGTGGGGCACGGCGGTGGCCTACGGACCGGATTTTGAGACGACCGCGTCGCTCAGCGTGGCGGCGAACTTGGACGATCTCATGAACGACACCTACTACGCGTACCTGGAGGCACATCCGGACGCGCAGGTGACCATCAGCAACGCGATGTTCGCCCCCGGTGACGTGAGCCAGTTAATCCTCACCCAGTCCACCCAGTACGACATCTATGTGACGTGCCTCAACTGGGCGGACTACGACGCCCTCTACGAGAAGGGATATCTGGCGGATCTTTCGGACAGCGAGGCGCTCGCCGCCTTCGCCGATTCCCTCTACCCCGCGATTCAGGAGGCCGTCGAAAAGGACGGTGCGCTGGTGGCCGTGCCCATCCGGCTGGACCTGAACCTGCCCGCCTACAACCCGACGGCGTTCGCCGCCCTGGGGCTTACCGAGGAGGACGTGCCCGAGACGTGGCCGGAATTTCTGGCGCTCCTCCAGCGCCTGCCGGGCATCCTCGCGGGTACGGACTACACGGCCTTCGATCCCACCTTTCCTTTGGAGGATTGGGCGTATCTCTACGACGACTTCCTCCGGGATTACATGCTCTATCTGGAACACGAGCCGTCCGCGGGCATGCTGTTCGACACGGAGATGCTGCGCACGCTGTTCGAGGAGTACGCGAAGATCGACTTTTCCGCCCTGGGCCAGACCGTCGAAGGGGACGACGGCCTCGATTACGAGGACCTGGAGCGCCATACGCTGTTTTCCATGGGCGCGTACGCTGCCTGCGAGGCGGAAACCACGGAGTACCTGCAATTCATGCCCCTTTCCCTGGCGGACGGAATGGAAAAGTCGGTGAGGGCCGAGCTCTCTGTGGCCATCGTCAATCCGTATTCCGAAAACAAGGCGGCGGCGACGGACTTCCTCGAGGCGGCGGTGGAACGGATGCCCGAGGTCATCCGCGCGGGCATGACCCCCGGTTGGACGGAACCCATCAAGACGGAGGACATCGACGAGGACCTGGCCATGCATGAGGAGCGCATCGCGGCGCTTCAGGAGGAGGTCGAAAGCGCGACGGGCGATGAAAAGGCCCAGTATCAGGAAATGCTCGACGGGTGGACGGAGAGCTATGCGCGCGCGCAGGAGCGGTACTGGAATGTGACCGCCGAGGAACTGGCTGCCTACCGGACGTACGCCGATTCCATGGGCATTTGGCACAACCTGGGTCTGGGCATGGCGGGCGAGGGCGAGCTCTACGGGGAGGTGGACCGCTTCCTGGACGGCGCGGTGGACGCCGACACCATGCTCCGAAACATCGACCAAAAGATCAACATGATGCTGCTCGAAGACCAATAGCACAACGACGGAGGAAACAGATTGTTCAGCAAAAAGAGATACGTGCTGCCTTTTTTACTGCCGGGATTGATCGGGCTTTTCATCTTTTACATCATCCCGTTCTTCGGCGGCATGTATTACAGTTTCACGGACGGCAGCTACAAAAACGCGTTCGTGTGGTTTGACAACTATAAATCCCTGATCCAGAACCCCATGTTCCAGCTGGGGCTGAAAAACACGCTGTTTTTTTCGGCCGTCTGCACGCCCCTTGTGTGGGTTTTGTCGTTTTTCGTGGCGATGCTGCTCAACCGCATCAAGCCCAAGGGCGCGTTTTTCAGAAACAGCGTGATCCTTCCGTACTTCATGCCCTCCTGCGCCATCCTTTTCGTATGGCTTTTGCTGTTCGACTACGGCGGCGCGGTGAACCGGTTCGTGACCTTCCTGGGACTCGACCGCGTGTCGTGGCTGGACGGGAGCGCCATGAGGCTTCCGGTCATCGCTCTCTTCGTGTGGAAAAATCTCGGCCTTGCCATCATCATATTCCTGGCGGCCATGCAGTCCATTCCCGAGCCGCTGTACGAATACGCCCGGCTAGAGGGCGCGGGCTTTTTCCGGCAGGCGTGGCACGTGACGCTGCCGCTCATCGTGCCCAGCTCCTTTCTGGTGTTCATCCTCTGCTGGATCAACTCCTTCAAAATCTTCAAGGAAGTCTACTTCATCGGCGGCGCGTACCCGGACGAATCGGTGTACACGCTTCAGAACTACATGAACAACATGTTTGCCAAGCTCAATTACCAGAACGTGACCACGGCGGCCTACATCTTCGCCCTGATCGTGTTCGTGATCTTCGGCATCCTGTTTTTCGTGCAGAAGCGGCTGATGAAGCGGCTGGGATAGGGGGGCGCTCATGAGAAGGAAGTACGCGGGCACGCGCTTTGCGCTGACCCTCATCGCCGTGGCGGTGCTTTTGCCGATGCTGCTCACGGTCATCTATTCGTTTTCCTCGCCGGACGAAATCAAGACATACATGGGCACCCGGGGCAATTACGACGAGGACCAGTGGATGGAGGTCAAGCTTTCGCCCCAGTCGTTCTCGCTGAGCCAGTTTTACCGGATTCTCATCGAGGACGAGACGGTGCTCAGGCTCTTTGTCAACAGCGCCATCTACACAGCCGCCATCCTCATCGGCCAGGCGCTGGTGGTTCCGGCCATGGCCTACGCGCTTTCGCGGTTCAAGTTCCCGTTCCGGGACGCCATCTTTTTCGCGGTCATCATGCTGATGCTCCTGCCGTTTCAGGTGACCATGGTGCCGAACGTTCTGACGCTTCGGAAGATGGGGCTCATGAACACGGTCTGGGCGGTGATTTTGCCCAACTGCTTCACGCCGTTTTACATCTTCCTTTTGCGCCAGTACATGGTGGGGCTTCCCAAGGAAATCCTCGAGGCCGCCGAGATCGACGGCGCGGGCACCTTCCGGTGCTTTCTGCACATCATTCTGCCGGTGTGCAAGCCCATCATCGGCTGCGCGGTGGCGCTGTCGTTCGCGGATTCGTGGAACCTGGTGGAGCAGCCGCTGACGTATCTGGCGGAAAAGGCGAACCTCATGCCGCTGTCGGTGATGTTCAACCAGTTTTCCTCGTCCTTTACCGGCGTCGAATTCGCCGGCGCGACGATCTACATATTGCCGGCGCTGTTTATCTATCTGTACTTCCAGCGGGATATCCTCGACGGAATCCAGCTGACCGAGCTGAAATAGGGGTTGTAACGACATGAACGCAAAAAAGTACGCCATTCGGGGACTCATCACTGTCGCGGTCGTGGTGGCCGTGTGCATGTTCTTCGCGAGCACCATCCGCACCATCGCCACCGCCAAGGTCAAGATCATCACGCCCAAGCAGGGAAAGCTCACCCAGTCGGTGGAGATCTCCGGGAAGCTGTATTTTCCCGAGAGCGACGACGTGTTTATCGAGGGCGCGGGAGACGCGACCATTTCCGTCACTTCCGTCAAGGTCCAGGTGGGCTACGAGGTGGAGGCGGGCGACGTGATCTTCGAGGCGGAGGTCGCAAACTTCGACAGCACCATGGCAAGTCTGCGCGAGACGTATGATTCCACGGAGACGTCGCTCGAGGCCGTACTCGACAAGGACATCCGCCTCAAGCGCACGGACGAGGCGTGGGCCGCGGCGTACGAGACCCTCGAGGGCGCCAAGGATACATATCTTGACGCCAGCCTCGCGTTCAAGGCGCGGGCGGTCATCGAGAACGTGACCCTCGCAAGCGGCGCGCTGCCGGACGGCGCGTCGGAGGAACTGACCGGGATGTACGACGAAATGACCGCGGCGCAGGCGGCCCTCGAGGCGGCGCAGGCGGACATGGACGCGGCGGAGCGCTACTCCATTTCCGACGACGCGCGGAGCTACATCACCGACAAGATCAAGTACGAGCGCCAGCTTGCCGACACGGAGGAGGAGATGCTGGGCCTCACCGTGCTCAACGAGCGGGTGAAGAGCGTCGTCGCCCAGGAAGACGGGTACATCACAAAGCTCAACGCCAAGGCGGGCGAGAGCTTCAGTCCCGCCAGCGCGGCCTATGCCATCTGTCCCAAGGACGAGGACATTTCCCTGCGCGCGGACACCACCGATGTGGAGCTCAACATCACAAAGGGCATGAGCGCCTACCTCACCGGCAAGGACGGCGATCAGCTCGAGCTCAAGGTCACGGCGGTGGGCGTGACGCTCACGGGCGGCACCTATGCGGACGTGGAACTGGGGAATTCGGACATCAAGGGCATGGGCGGCGTGTACGCACTGGCAGCCGCCGAAGACGTGCCCATGAAGATCGAATACAAGGCCAAGCAGGCGACCACGCTCCTGCCCGCGGCGGCGGTGCGCGGCTCGGGCACCGACCGGTACGTGTACACGCTTCAGAGCCAGCAGAGCTCCTTCGGCACCACCAAGACCGTGACGGTTAAGACCGCCGTCACGGTGCTCGCGGAATCAAACGGCACCGTATCCGTGTCCGAGGACCTGAGCTGGATGCAGGTGGCCTATATGGAGGACAGGAGCATTTCCGAGGGAGACGCCGTGATGGCGTATTCAAACTGACATGCGCGAATTGATGAAGGCGGACAAAAAGGCGCGGGGGCGCTGGCTCATCGTTCTGGGCGCGGTGCTGATGGGCGCATCCCTGTTTCTGCTCTACCGGGTGCCCTCCGTGGCGCAGTACATGGCGCCGGCCCCCGTGGAGAGCGGCGCGGACAACGCGGAAAGCGCGCTCACGGGCGTGATCAAAAGCTGGGAAACGCGCAAGACCGAGCTGGGGACGGGCGCGCGGGCAGGCCTCGCGGCGACGGTTTACGAAAGCGCCATCGAGTCCTCCGCCGGAGAATCGGACGCGGCGACGCTCACGTGCGTGTCCGCTGGCTGGTTTGACGCGCACCCCAAATATCTCAAGTCCGGGCGGCTGTTTACCGAGGCGGAGCTGACCGGCGGCGCGAAACTGGTGGTGCTGGACGAGGAACTGGCCTTCAAGCTGTTTCCCACCACAGAGCCCATAGAGGGCAAGGCGCAGATTGGGGGCGCGTGGTACGAGGTCATCGGCGTGGTGCGCCACAGCCGCGGGCCGGGGGACGCCGACCAATACGGTGCGTACATTCCCATCGCCACAGCCGCCAAGGCGGGCATGCAGGCGAGCTATCTCGAGATCGATTGCGCACTGGACGTGCCCGGCGCGGCGCGCGCCGTGGAAAACATCGGCGCGGATGTGCTTGGCGCGGGCTCCTTTTACGACATCGACAAGGAGGCCATGCGCGCCTCCATGATCGTGCGGGTGCTCATTGTGGTCTTTGCCCTCTACATCCTCGCGTGGCTTCTGCGCGGCTGGAATGCGCGCACGCGGGGCTTGATCGCGGGTTGGCGCGCGGAGGTTATGCACCGGTACTTCAAAAAGATGCTGCCGTCGGTCGTTCTCTTTTCCTTCCTCCAGATACTCGGCTACGCGGTGCTGGTCGCCGCCGCCTATGGCGTGCTTGCGCTCACCATCCGCCCCATGTACGTCTTTACCGAGTGGATTCCCGAGGTGATCGTCGAATGGTCTAAAATCTCCGCCCGCGCCCAGGCGCTCATCGAAGCCGCTGCCGCGCCCGTCAAGTACCAGACCCGGGAATACGCCGCCGTCCGCTTCTACGGCGCGCTCGTCCGCTGGGGCGCCGTCTGCGCGCTGGCGGGGGGAATCGTTGGGAGACGCCGGAGAGAAACGAAAGAACGTCGGGAGGAGACGAAAGAGCGCCGGGAGGAGACGAAAGAGCGCCGGGAGGAGACGAAAAAGCGG
>JAEYRW010000034.1 GCA_023435435.1 Bacillota bacterium
ATACAACACGGGGAAACGGGAAGACGCCGGGGAGCGCCGCTCCCCGCGACCGAGTTTGCGGCGTGGAAACTGGGGCAACAAGTAAAACGGCAGCAAAAAACCTCATCTCGGTCGTTCGGGGCTGGGCCCCCGGACGATCCGACGGACAATTTTATGATCTTTCACGGAAAGAATGGGATTCCAAAGGGCCTGCGGCCCTTTGGCCGGGGGGTTCAGGGGGCAGCGCCCCCTGAGGCGCGGTTCTCGTTCTTTACGCAGGCGCACTTGATTGAAACGGATTTCTCATGTATAATAGCGGTTACTGAATCTATCGGAGGCCGATCATGCCGATCTATGAATTCAAGTGTCCCTCCTGCGGGCACAAGTTTGAGATATTGCTGCCCATCGACAAGCGCGACGAGGCCGTCTGCGAAAAATGCGGGGCGAAGGTTGCGCGGGTGTACAACGGGAAGTGCGCCTTTGGCGCCGGCGTCGGGGGCGGAAGCAGCTGCGGCGGCGAAAGCTGCGCGAACTGTTCCGGGTGTAATCACTGACATGGGCCAGGTATTGCGCATCCATGGCGGAACAAGACTCGAGGGTGACGTCTCGGTGGGCGGCGGAAAGAATGCGGCCGTCGCGGTAATCCCCGCAGCGCTTCTGGCCGATTCACCGTCGATCATTGAAAATCTGCCGAACATCGAGGACGTGCACGTCCTCATCCGAATGCTCGAGTGGCTCGGCGCGCGGGTGGAGTTTGAAGGCTCGACCATGCGCATCGACCCGCGCGGGCTGAATCGTTATGATCCGCCCTATGAGCTCGCCTGCAAGATGCGCGCGAGCTATTACCTGTCCCCGGTGCTGATGGGCGTTTTTGGGAAATCCCACGTGCCCATGCCGGGCGGCTGCGACATCGGCGCACGGCCCATCGATCAGACCATCAAGGGCATGACCACGTTGGGCGCCAGCGTCGACACCCTCGGCGGCTTCATCAACGCCTCCTGCGGGCGGCTCTCGGGCGGGGATATCTTCCTCGATATGCCCTCCGTGGGGGCGACGGTCAACTCGATGCTCACCGCCGTCTCCGCCGACGGACTCACCCAGATCCACAACGCGGCCCGGGAACCCCACGTGGTCGATCTCGCGAACTTCCTCTCCGCCATGGGCGCGAGCGTCAAGGGCGCCGGCACGGACATCATCCGCATCCGCGGCGGGCGTCACCTCCACGGCGCCAACTATACCATCATCCCCGACCAGATCCAGACCGGCACCCTCATGATCGCGGCCGCCGCCACCGGCGGGGACGTGACCATCACCGACGCGATCCCCGCGCACATGGAGTCCCTCACCGCGAAGCTCCTTGAAATGGGCGTCTCCGTCTACACGGAGGACGACCTCATCCGCGTGCGCGGAAACGGGCTCTACCGCTCCGTCAACGTGAAAACGCTGGGCTATCCGGGCTTCCCCACCGACCTTCAGCAGCCCCTGTCCGCGCTGCTCACCATTGCGCGCGGCACCTCCATCGTCACCGAAACCGTCTTCGAGAACCGCTTCCGGTTCCTGGACGAGCTGCGCCGCATGGGCGCCAACGTCCGCGTCATCGAAACCACAGCCATCATCACCGGCGTCGACCAGCTCGTCGGCGCGCGGATCAACGCCACCGACCTGCGCGCGGGCGCGGCCATGGTCGTCGCGGGCCTCATGTCCAGCGGCGTCACCGACATCGGCGGCGTGGACTACATACAGCGCGGCTATGAGAACATGGACGAAAAACTCATCTCCCTGGGCGCGCGCATTGAGCTCGTGGAGGCGTAGGGGCGGGGAACGCCGGGGCTCTGCCCCGGACCCGGCGCAAGGGATGACGCCCTTGCGAATCCCATGCCAAGCGACGAATTCAGATCAGACGGATGAGGGTCATATACAGCGCGGTGCCGGCAAATATGCTGAGCATCGCGTTCTTTTTCCAGATTTGAAGCAGGGCCACCAGGCCGGTGGCAGCGAGCGGGGGAAACCAACCGGCCACCGCCTGGAGCGACACGCCCCGCAGGCAGTAGATCACCAGCACCACCATGATGGCCTCCGGAAGCGCCACGGCCAGGTGCCGGACGATGGCGGGAACAAAGCGCCTTCCGCCGAAGAGCAGGTACGGCACCGCCCGGGTAAGCCAGGTGCACGCGGCAATGATCAGAATCGCCAGGACGATGTACGTGTTCCCGCTCATAGGCCGCGCCTCCTCAGAATCCGGACGTCCTTGGTCCCCGCCAGCACCACGGTCGAAACCGCCAGCGCGGGCAGGATGAATCGGTCCGGGCCGAGGGTCCACAGAAAGAGGAGCGCGCTCGCGCAGCCCACCAGCGCGGGCAGGCGGCTCTTGGCCTTTCGCCACTGGTCCACCACCACGGTTGTGAAAAAGGCCGTGGCGGCAAAGTCGATGCCCGTCAGGTCAACGGGCAGCACATTTCCGGAAATCGCGCCGAACGCGCAGGAGAGCACCCATGTCACGTGACAGGAGGCGAGGATCATAAGCGTCGCTTTTTCCTCGTCGACGTCCGCGGGGCATTCCAGCGCGCAAAGGGCGGAATACGCCTCGTCTGTGAGGGTAAGCGCCATGTAGGGGTATTTAAACCCGCCCGCGCGCCGGAACTTTTCCACAAAGCCGAGGCCGTAGAACATGTGGCGTGCGTTGATGAACAGCGCCATCAGCGCCAGGGCGTAGAGGGGCGCGCCGGCCGCGATGAGGGGCACCATCACGATCTGCATGGAGCCCGCGTAAATGAAGACCGCGGACAGGACCGACCAGACGGGCGCGTAGCCCGCTTCGGTCATCATAATTCCAAAGGCAATGCCGATGAACAGATAGGAAAGCAAAAACGGCGCGGTTTTGGAAAGCGCAAACCGCATTTCTCGCATGTACAACACCTCTCCTTCCCATGATACCATGCTGCCGCGCCATCGAAAAGGGGGCGCGGCGTTGAAAATTTCGGTTAAGCGTGGTAAAATAGGGGTGGAGACAATGGCTCCGGAACGGAGGGATCGTTATGGGAAACAGGGTCATCGCCATCAACCGCCAATTTGGCAGCGGCGGACACGAAATCGGAAAGCTGCTGGCGGAAAAGCTGGACATCCCGTTCTACGACAAGGCTCTGATCCGGCTCGCCTCCGAGCGCAGCGGGCTGAACCCGGAACTCATTGAGCGCGAGGAAGAGCGAAAGACGAACCAGTGGCTGTACGCGGGACTGACCGACACGAGCCAGTCCATCATCAACAATCTGCCGCCCACCGACATTACATTCGCCATTCAGCGGGACATCATTCTCGACGCCGCGCGCCAGGGCGACTGCGTGATCGTGGGCCGGTGCTCCGACGCGATTTTAAAGGAGACGGACGCGCGCGTGCTCTCGGTATTCATCGCCGCGCCGTTCGAGGACCGGGTCAAGCGCAAGATGGAGATCATGGGCATGGACGAGCACGAAACAGCCGTCACCGTGCGCAAGACCGACAAGCGCCGAAAGGCGTACTACAACTTCAATACCGGCCTCGAGTGGGGCAAGCCCGAGAATTATGACATCTGCGTCAACAGCACGGCGCTTGGCATCGAGGGCGTGGTCGATACGCTGGCGCGCCTGTTTGAAAAACTGTAGCGGACAAAGGTCTCCCCCGGCGCGGCGGCGCCGGGGGTTTTTTGTCTTACAGCTGCGCAATCGCGTCCGAAATGGTCTTTTCAAGCGCCTGGGCGCCGTAGCGGTCGACCTCGCCCGCGTCCTTGGGTCCATGGGTCAGGCAGCCCGCGCCGCCGATACAGCCGCCTTCGCATGCCATGCCCTCGATGAAATTTGCGTCGAGGGCGTTTTTTCCGGCCTTGAGAAGCGCGGCCCGACATTCCTCGATGCCGGAGCAAACCACTGGCTTTAAGTCGAACCCGATGCCCTGTTCCCGCATGGCCTCGCGCACCGCGTCGGTGAGTCCCCCCGCCCGCGCGAAGATGCGCCCGAAGCGGGACGCGTTGTCGAGCACGTCCTCCTCAAGCTTTGAGACGTCGAAATCCCGGCAGTCGATGAGCGCCTGCAATTCCTCGAAGGTGAGCACACAGTCCACCCATTCGCGCACACCTTCCCGCCGCGCCTCGGCCTTTTTCGCCGTGCACGGGCCGATGAACACCACCTTGGCGGCGGGATCGCCCGTCTTGATGATTTTTGCCAGCGCCGCCATGGGCGAGAGGTTGTGGGACATTCTCTGGGCCATGTTCGGGAAGTTCTTTTCAACGTAGGACACGAACGCCGGACAGCAGGAACTCGTGAGGAAGCCCTTCTCGGAAAGCTCCTTCGCTTCCGCCCACGCGACGAGGTCCGCGCCGAGGGCCGCCTCCACCACGGAGTAAAACCCCAGCCGCTTGAGGGCGGACACGATCTGTCCCAGCTTCGCATAGCGGAACTGGCTGGAAACGGACGGCGCGACGATGCAGTAGACCTTGTAATCCCGGTTTTCGTCGCTCTGACGGATGAGCCGGATGGCGTCCACCAGGAAGGATTTGTCGTTCACCGCACCGAAGGGGCACTGGTACACGCAAGCGCCGCAGGAGACGCACTTTTTTTCGTCGATCACCGCCACGTCGCGTTCCCCGCGGGAGATGGCCTTCACCTTGCACGCCGATTCGCAGGGCCGCTTGCGATTTTGAATGGCGTGATAGGGGCACACGGCGGCGCAGCGACCGCACTCGACGCACTTGGCGGGATCGATGACCGCCCGCTGGCTCTCGTCGAAGGAAATCGCGCCGCGCGGGCAGGCCGCCTGGCAGCGGTGGGCGATGCAGCCGCGGCAATCCCCGCCCACCGCATAGGTGGAAATGGGGCATTCGTCGCAGGCGATGTCGATGACCTCGACGATGTTTCCGTCGCGCTTGTCGCCGCCGAGGGCGAGCTTCACGCGCTCCTGGACGATGGCGCGCTCCTTGTAAACGCAGCAGCGCATTGTGGCCTCCGGTCCCGGGGCGATGAGCTTGGGAATTTCCAGATAGCAATCCTGGAGCCGCCCCTCGTAGGCGCGCCGCGCGACCTCGCGCAAAACCATATATTTGAGCTTCTGAACATCGGTGTCGAAAATTCTCATAGGCACCTCAAATCTATGCCGTCCCTTCCCCCCGTGGGG
>JAEYRW010000039.1 GCA_023435435.1 Bacillota bacterium
AACCAAAACAACATTCGGGCGCGCCGCCCCCCCCCCCCGCTCCCTTTTGCACCCGATTTTCGCGAAATCGAACAAAGAGACTGCTGTTCCGTCCATATGATAAACATTCTTAACACGATTGTATGACATATAAAATTCTCGTGCGATATACTTAAGGGAACGATCAAGCCGAGAGGCATGACGGGAGTTGCGTCCATGCTCAATACGCTTTACAGATCCCGCACGGGCGGTTATGTGCTCAAATTGATTACGAAGCCGGGCTTCTCGCGCAAATGTGCCGGGATCCTCGATTCGGGGTACTCGCGGGTCTACATAAAGCACTTCATCCATAAAAACGAGATCGACATGTCCGAGTACATCCCGGAGCGCTGGCGTTCGTTCAACGATTTTTTTATCCGCCGCATCCGCCCCGACGCGCGGCCCGTGGACATGTGTCCCGCGTCGCTCATCAGCCCGTGCGACGGCTTTTTGAGCGCCTATACCATCACGCCCTCCTGCTCGTTCGCGGTGAAGGGCGCAATGTACACGGTGGAAGCCCTTCTGGGCAGCGAGCGGCTGGCGCGCGCTTACGCGGGAGGACGGCTTTTGGTGTTCCGGATGATGCCCGTCAATTACCACCGCTACATCTACCCCGACGACGGCACCAAGGGCATGAACGTGCCCATCGCAGGAAAGCTCCATACCGTCAGGCCCTGCGCCCAGCGCAAGTACAATATCTACGCCACCAACAGCCGCGAGTACACGGTTTTGCACACCGCGCACTTCGGCGATATGGTATTCATGGAAGTCGGCGCGCTCATGGTGGGGCGCATCCGCAACCATCACCAGCGCCACGCCTTTGCCCGTGGGGAGGAGAAGGGTTATTTCGAGTACGGCGGCTCCACCATCATCGTGCTGCTGAAAAGAGGCGTCGCGCGGCTGGACGCCGAATTCCGCGCCTGCGAACGGGGCAAAATCGAGATTCCCGTCCGGCTGGGTGAACGCATCGGCGTGCGTGCCGATGGGTAAAATAATTCCAAAATACGCGCGCGTTCCCCTGCTTTTGTGCGCGGTGACGCAGTTTCTGGCGTACTACCTGCCGCGCATGCTGCCCAGGCTCCCCTATACGGTGGACATGGCGACGCCTCTCGACCGGATGGTGACCGTCGCGCCCGCGTGGATCGCGGTTTACGTGGCGGCGTACCTCTATTGGATCGTCGGCTACATTGCCATCGCCCGGGTGAGCACCGGCGTATGCCGGCGGTTTTTCCGTGCGGACTATCTGGCCAAGGCGGTGGCGATGATTTCGTTCATCTTTCTGCCTACCTACCTTCCGCGCGCACAGGTCGTGTCGGGCGGCGCGTTTGGCTGGCTGCTCCGGGCAATCTACGCGGCGGACGCGCCGAACAACCTGTTTCCCTCCATGCACTGCTCGGTGAGCTGGCTCATCGCGCGCCAGATTGGAGCGCTTTCCGCGTTCCGGTCCGCCGTCAAGGCGGCCGCGTTCGCGTTTTCGATTCTGGTCTTCCTTTCGACGCTTTTTACGGGACAGCACTTGATTGCGGATGTCTTCGGCGGTATGCTTTTGGCGGAAGGCGCACTCTATGTTTCAAGGAAATGGGCGGTACATGAAGCTCAAATTTGATTCCCGGAAAAAATACGCGGTTGCCCTGGCCGGGGGCGGCGCCAAGGGCGCCTATCAGATCGGCGCGTGGCGCGCCTTCGAGGAGGCGGGCCTCGACATCGTCGCGGTCTCGGGCACTTCGGTTGGCGCGCTCAACGGGGCAATGATGGCCATGCACAACCGGGAGCTGGCCGAAAATCTGTGGACGGGCATCTCCATCGAGCAGGTCATCGACTATGACGACCCGCAGCTTCTGCGCGCCTTGGCGGGTGACTTTGGGGACATCAGCTTCCGGGGCATTCTCCGCTCGCTTTCGGACCTCATCAAGCAGCGCGGGCTGGACGTTTCGCCCCTGCGAAAGCTCATGGCGGAAAACATCGACGAGGATGCCGTGCGCGCCTCGGACATGGATTTTTACATCATCACCTATTCCCTTACCGAGCGCAAGGAGCTGGAGTTGCGCGCCAAGGACCTGGACCCCGGTACGCTGCACGACATGCTGCTCGCCAGCGCCTACCTGGTGTCCTTCCGCAACGAGCCGCTGGGCGGGAAGCGCTACACCGACGGGGGCATCGCGGACGTGCTGCCGCTCCATGTGCTCATCGAGAACGGCTACAAGGACATCATCGGCGTCCGGCTTCAGGGCCTCGGCTTTGAACGCAAGGTGGACATTCCTTCTGATGTGACCGTCACAATCATCGAGCCCGGCTTCCGCATGGGCCATGCGCTTAATTTCGACGCTGAAAAGAGCGCGTACCATTTAAAAATGGGCTATCTCGACGCCCAGCGTGCGCTCTACGGGCTTTACGGCGAAGAATACTACATTGACCGGACGCTCACCGAGCGGCGGGCGTACCGGCTGCTGGCGGGGGCCGCAGCCGCATACTTCAAGGACATGGGCACGGAGCTCACGCTGCGCGAGGTGAATGAGCGGGTGCTGCCCCGGCTTGCCAAGGGTGCGGACCTCGACGCGGACTACTATGGGGTGCTGGTGAAGTGCCTCGAGGCCGCGGCGGTGGAGGCGGGCGTCGAGAAGGAAAAAATCTACACGGACGCGGAGCTCATCGAGATTTTAAAGGCCGAGGGCGGCAGGTACGCCATCGTTCCGCAGATCGGCAAGCTCCAGAAGGACTTCAAGAGATGAAGCGAAGGCGGTCGCTCAGCGTCAGGCTGACGCTTGTGGTGCTGGGGATCATGGCCCTCGCAAACGTCCTGACCGGCGCTTTGTATTTTTACCTCTCCCAGCAGACGGACCACGTGCCGGTGAAGCTCTTTGCGCTGGTGCGCTCACCGTTTCAGCTTCTCATTTTGAGCTTCCTTTTCGGGATTCTGCTCTCGATTTCGTTTTCTCGCATCCTGCTTCGCCCGCTCAATCAGCTCATCGATGCCACCAAGAAGGTTGCCAAGGGCGATTTTTCCGTGCGCGTTGCGCCCACGGAGTCCGGCGACGAGATGGCGGAGCTGGTGGGCAGCTTCAACGACATGACAAGGGAGCTCGGCAGCAACGAGCTTTTTAAAAAGGACTTTATCAACAGTTTCAGCCACGAGTTCAAGACGCCCATCGTCTCCGTCCGGGGCTTTGCCAAGCAGCTCCGGCGGGAAGACCTCACCGAAGAGGAGCGGCGCGAGTACATCGACATCATCATTCAGGAGTCCGAGCGCCTGGCCAACATGTCGTCCAACATTTTGCTGCTCACCAAACTCGAGAACCAGAAGATCATGACCGACCTCACCGATTTCATGCTCGACGAGCAGATTCGGCGCTCGATTCTGCTGCTGGAAAAGCAGTGGACGGACAAGAACCTCGAGCTCGACCTCGATCTCCCGGCGCTGCGGGTGCGCGCCAACGAGGAGATGCTTTCCCATGTGTGGATCAATATCATTGGAAACGCCGTCAAATTTTCAAACCGGGGGGGCAAAATCGCCGTATCCTGCCGCCTCGCGGGGGATTGCGCCCGGGTGGTGGTCTCGGACACGGGCGTCGGCATGGACGAAGCCACGGCCCTGCGCATCTTCGACAAGTTCTATCAGGGCGACCCCACCGGTCCCGATCGGCCCTCCCACGCCACGGAGGGAAACGGATTGGGGCTTCCGTTGGCCAGGCGGATCGTGGAGCTCTCGGGCGGAAGTGTCAAGGTGGAGTCCGCGCCGGGGAAGGGATCGACCTTTACCGTGGAGATTCCCGTCGCGTAGGGGAGCGGGGCCTGAGAGCGCCGCGTGGGTTGGGGGTTCGGTGCCATTCTTGTCTTTTGACACCAACTGTGATAGAATTGAGTGCATTATAAAACGGGGGATGTTCCATGCCCTTTTTAAGCTTTGCCGACGACGCGGCGATGTACGATTCGACGGCGTTCGACAACATGTTTCTGATCGAGTACCTGCCGCTTGCGCCCGAAGCGTACCTGAAGGTGTACCTGTACGCGCGCATGCTCACACTGCATCCTGAAATGGGCGGGATGGAGGAGCTTTCGCGCGCCCTTCGCCTGTCGAAGGAGGACATCGCGGGCGCATTTTCATACTGGGAGCGGATGGGCCTTGCGGAACGCATGACGGACAATCCCCCGACGTACCGTTTCCTGCCCGTACGCGGCGGCTGCGAGACCGCCATGGACCGGGATTATTACAAGTACCGCGATTTCAACGCGGACATTCAGCGCCTGTTCGGCGGAGAGCCGGTGAACCCCGCGAGCTATGCTCTGGCCAACGACTGGCTCAACGTGCTGGGCTTTTCCCAGGAGGCTGTGCTGGCGCTGTTGAAGGGCGAAATTGCCCGCTCCCGCGCGAAAAAGCTCGACCCCGCGCGGCTTTTCAAGGCGGCGGACAAGCGCGCCGCCAAGCTCGCCGACGCGGGCGTTACCGCCGCGGACGCGGTGGAGCGCGAGTATCTGCGGGACGACCGCGTGGAGGCGGCGGCTCAGGAGGTCGTGAAACGCTTCGGCATGCGGCGCAGGCCGTCCGATCCGGAAATCGCGCTCATGGCCAAGTGGCTGCGGGAGTGGGAGTACACGGTGGACGACGTCTTAACCGCCACCCAGGAGACGGTAAAGGCCCAGAACCCCTCGTTCGGGTACGTGGACGCCATCCTCAAAAACAGGCGCGGGGAAACGGGCGCGTTTTCCGGCATGAAGGCGGTATTCGCGCATCTTGGCGCGCGCAGCATGCCCACGCCCGAACAGCTCAAGTGGTACGACGCGCGGCTTCAGGAGGGCTTCGAGTCCGGGACCGTCGAGCTCGCGGCCATGCAGCAGGCGCGCAAGAACAATTCCTCGTTTGAGGGGCTCGACTTTTTGATCGGCCAGTGGCGCGAACGGGGGCTTTTCTCCCGCGGGGCGGCGGAGGCCTATGTGACCAGGAATCGCGCGCTACTCAACGAATTCATCTCCGTGCTGCGTGGGGCGGGCATCGAAAAGCGTCCCACGGAGGACGACATTGCGGCGTTTTCCGGGTGGAAGGAGGCGCTGCCGGACGATGTGATCGCCTTCGCCGCCGCCCGCGCCAAGGGAAAGAGCTATCCGATTTCTCACATGAGGAGCCAGATCGAGCGCTGGCTGGCGGGCGGAATCACGACGAGGGCCGCCGCCGAGGCGCTGGACGAAAAGCAACCGGAGAAAAAGAAGAATCCCGCCCTCGATTACGAGCAGCGTACATACAAGGATGAGGACTTCGACGACAGCTATTATTTAAACGCGGCGCGCGAATGGAAAAACGGAGGTGACGCCTCATGACCCGGGAGGAGCACATCCGGGAGCTCATGGCCGAATATACGGCGCGCCGGGGGCTCGACCGGGCGGAGGCGGACGAACGGCTGCGCGCAGCGGTGGCGCGCGACCCGGAAATCGGCGAAATCCGCGCCCGGGCCGCGGGGCTGGTGACCGAAGCCATGCGCGCGTTCGTGGAGACCGAGGACGCCGAAAGGCGGCGCGGCATCGCCGGGAACATGCGCGCGCGGGGTCTCGAAAACAACCGGCTTTTGCGCGAACGGCTGCGCGCGCTCAATCTGCCGGACGATTATCTCGATGAAAAATACCGGTGTTCCATCTGCCGGGACACGGGCTACACCGACGAAATTCCGGCCAAATTCTGTTCCTGCTTCGAGCGCGCGCTTCGTCTGCGCATGTTCGAGGACGGCACCATGGCGGGACTCGAGGAGCAGAACTTCCGCGCCTTCGACGCGGCGCTCGTCCGGCGGGCAAACCCCGAACCGGAGGTGGCGGAACGCCTTCTGGGCGCGCGGGCTTACTGTGAGGGGTACGCGGAGAAGTATCCTCACAACGAGCGGGAAAACATCGTGTTCATGGGCCCGGGCGGGGTGGGCAAGACGTTCCTCCTGAACGCCGTTTTCGCCCGGATCGTGGAGCGCGGCCACTCGGGCATCCGGGTGACCGCCTATCGCATGCTCGAAGCCATGCGCAAAAAGCACATGGGCGCGGAGGCCGACGCGGAGAGCTTCGAGGCGATGATCGCCGCGCCGATCCTTTTGATCGACGACCTCGGCACGGAGCCCATGCTCCGGAACGTCACCGTGGAGTACCTCTTCACGCTCCTCAACGAGCGCTGCGCCCGGCGGGCGCACACCGTGGTCGCGACGAATCTTTCGCCCGCGCAAATCAGGGAGCGCTACGGTGAGCGCGTCTCGTCCCGGCTTCTGGACAGCGCGCGCTGCGCCGCGATTGCCATGCGCGGAAAGGATCTGCGGCTCTTATGAACAGCGTGGCGCGCAACGTGTTTCAAAAGCTCGGGGAGATGGGCATCGCAGCACCCTTCGTCGAACATCCCCCCGCCCACACTATGGAAGACTGCCGTGGGGCGGAGGCCGCCCTGCATGCGGTGATGCCTAAAAACATATTCCTCACCCCGCGCAACCGAAGCGCCTTTTACCTGCTCATCACCCGGCCCGACGCGCGCTTCCGGACGGCGGACATCTCAAAGCAGCTGGGCGTCTCGCGCCTGAGCTTCGCGGCGGAGGACGATCTTCTGCGGATGCTCAATACATATCCCGGCGCCATCACGCCCATGGGGCTTCTGTTCGACGCGGCGCATGCGGTGAACGTCGCAATCGATTCCGGCCTGAAAAGCGCGCCCGTGCTCGCCTTTCACCCCTGCGACAACGAAGCGTCCCTGGCCCTTACAAACGACGACTTTTTCGGGAAATTCCTCCCGGCGCTGGGCTGCGCGCCCGCGTATGTGGACATCCATGATTTCATTGAAAATTAGGGCGCTCTTCCTTGCGCTCGCATTGCTTTTTCCGGCGGCGCTGGCTGAGGACATGCCCGAGGTCGAGGACGTGACGCTGCCCGTCGCCCACATTCGCGCGGCGGGCGACCTCATGATGCACGAAAAGCAGCTCACAATCGCCCGCCAGTCGGACGGGACGTACGACTTCCATCCCCAGTACTCCCTGGCGGCGGAGTCCCTCTCGGCGGCCGATTACACCATGGCAAACCTCGAAACCACGGTGGGGATGTACAACGGCCAGGCGTACTCGGGTTTTCCGCGCTTCAACGCGCCCGAATCGCTGCTGGAAGCGATCAAGGACGCGGGCGTCGACTTTTTGACCCTCGCCAACAACCACATGCTCGACCGCTACTTCGACGGTCTCAAGCAGACGGTGGACAACGTGGAGGCATACGGCTTCGACCACGGCGGGGCTTACCGGACCTCCGAGGAATACGCGACGCCCACGGTGGTCGACGTTAACGGCATCAGGATCGGCGTCTTGTGTTACACCGCCCACGCCAACGACATGGAAAAATTCTGCGATCCGGACGCCGCCCTCTACGGCCTTCGCTACCTCTATACCGCCGACTTTGCCGCGGACGTCCAGGCCGCCAGGGACGCGGGCGCGGAATTCATCATCGCCATGCCCCACTGGGGTACCGAATACAAGCGTTATCCCGATCAGATTGTGCGCGACACGGCCAGGCAGATGATCGCGGCGGGGGTCGATCTGATCATCGGCAGCCACCCCCACATGGTGCAGCCCATCGAGTACTTGACCGTTCAGACGGACGCGGGGGAAAGGACCGGCCTCGTGGCGTGGTCCCTGGGCAACTTCATCGACGACATGAAGACCCGGTACACGGATTCGGGCATCATTCTCGACTTCACGCTCACCCGATTGGCCGACGGTACAATCGCGCTCTCGGACGTGGGCTACGTGCCCGTCTACTGCTGGCGGCAGGATTCCATGATCCGCGCCATCCCTTCCGGCGAATACCTCGAGGAGAGGCCCGAGGGCATGAACGACGCAACCTACAGCCGCATGAAGGCGTCTTACGGCGAGCTCGTCAAGCTCATCGGGGACGATTTTCCGGCACTCGAAAAATAAAAGTTAAATTCTATCGATTTGGTAGGAATATATTGACGCGCCCAGTCGGGCGCGTTATAATGTACCCATAAAAGGGACCGATTCGGTCGGAATTGGGGTGATGCCGGATGAAGCTTTCGACGCGCGGGCGGTACGGAATCCACGCGATGTACGAGCTTGCCCTGGAATACGGCGGCGCGCCCGTCTCCATCAAGACCATCGCCGAGCGGCGGGATATCCCGGAGGCGTACCTCGAGCAAATCTTTTCCATGCTTCGTAAGGACGACCTTGTGACAAGCATGCGGGGTGCTCAGGGCGGCTACACGCTATCCCGGCCCCCGGCGGAAATTCGGGTGGGGGACCTGCTCCGTTCTCTGGAGGGCGGACTAAAGTTAGTAGACTGTCTCGAGGATGAGACGTGCACCCACGCGTGCGAGTGTCCCTCGCGCGCGGTGTGGAAAAAAATCAACGACGGATGGACGGGCATCGTCGATTCGATTACGTTGCAGGACATGCTCAAGGATGAAGGACGCGCTTTGGCGCAGGGGGAATAGCGGATGAACAGGATCTACATGGACAACGCGGCGACGACGCGGGTGACAAAGCCGGTAATGGAGGCAATTTTGCCCTACTTCGGCGAAATTTACGGAAATCCATCCTCGATCCACTCCTTCGGGCGCGAAGCGCGCAAGGTGGTGGAGGCCGCGCGCAGGCAGGTGGCGGAGGCCATCGGCGCGAACGCCGGCGAAATCTATTTTACCGGCTGCGGCACCGAGTCCGACAACTGGGCCATCCGGGGCGCGGCGTATGCCAGGCGCGCCAAGGGACGGCACATCATCACCAGCGCCATCGAGCACCACGCGGTTCTGCACACCTGCATGCAGCTTGAGAAGGAGGGTTTCGAGGTCACGTACCTGCCTGTGGACGGGGATGGCTTCGTGAGGCCCGCCGATCTCGAAAAGGCCATTCGGCCCGAGACGACCCTCGTCACAATCATGACGGCCAACAACGAAATCGGGACCATCGAGCCCGTCGAGGCGCTGGTAAAGATTGCGCGCGACCGCGGTGTGCTGTTTCACACCGACGCCGTGCAGGCCATCGGCTCCATCCGGTTTGACGTCCATAAAATGGGCATCGACATGCTCTCCCTTTCCGGCCACAAGTTCCACGCGCCCAAGGGCGTGGGGGCGCTCTACGTCCGATCCGGCGTCAAGATCGACCGGCTCATGAACGGCGGCGCGCAGGAGCGCGACCGGCGGCCGGGTACCGAGAACCTGGCGGGCATCGTGGGGCTTGGAAAGGCCATCGAGCTTGCCAACCTGAACCTCGAAAGCCATAACGCGAGTCTCGCGCGGATGCGGGATTACCTCATCGACCGGATCCTCACCGAGATTCCCTACACGCGGCTCAACGGCGCGCGGGAGGGACGGCTGCCGGGCAACGTGAACATTTCGTTCCAGTACATCGAGGGCGAGGCGCTGCTCCTGTCGCTGGACTTGAAGGGCATCGCCGGCTCGTCGGGCTCGGCGTGCACGTCCGGGTCTCTGGACCCTTCCCATGTGCTGCTCGCCATCGGGCTGCCCCATGAGATTGCCCACGGCTCGCTCCGTCTCTCGCTCAGCGAGGAAAACACCGTGGAGGAATGCGACTATGTGGTCGATTCGCTCAAGGAAATCGTCGGAAAACTGCGCGACATGTCGCCCATGTACGCGGACGCGTTCGCGAAATGAAGGGAGTTAATTAAAATGTATACCGAGCAGGTCATGGATCACTTTATGAACCCCAGGAATGTCGGCGAAATCGAGGACGCCAGCGGCGTCGGCACCGTCGGAAACGCAAAGTGCGGGGACATCATGCGGATGTTCATCAAGGTGGAGGACGGCAAAATCGTTGACGTGAAGTTCAAGACCTTCGGCTGCGGCGCGGCCATCGCGACCAGCTCCAAGGCGACCGAGATGGTGAAGGGGCTCACCATCGACGAGGCACTCCAGGTGACCAACAAGATGGTGGCCGAGTCCCTCGGCGGGCTCCCGGCGGTGAAGCTGCACTGCTCGGTGCTCGCGGAGGAGGCCCTGCACGCCGCCATTCAGGACTACAAGGAGAAGCATGCCGGAAAGGACAGTGATCAAGCCGCCGTATGATACACGGGAACATTGAAGGAATCCGCGAAAGCACGCTGGCCGAGCTCGAAAGGCTTTACAACACCGAATTTCAGAGGGACGAGTTTCTCCCGGACAGGCTTCTGAGCCTTCTGGTCCGGTACACCCAGATCATCAACCGGGAGATTCTCGTGTACCTCAGCCGCGAAGGCGAGGTACTCGAGATCGCCATCGGTTCCATCTCGTCCATCGATTTGCCCGAATTGCACCTGCGTCGGAACACCGACAGGCTTTCGGGCTTTCGCTGCATCCATACGCATCCCGGCGGGGACGCGCGGCTCTCCGACGTCGATTTGCAGGCGCTTCGGCTGCTGCGCTTCGACGCCATGTGCTCGGTGGGCGTGGACAGCGAGCGCGCCACGGGCATCGCGGCGGCGTTTCTGGGCGAAATGGAGTATGGGAAGCTCTCCATCGAGATTCTCGGGCCGGTCAAGCCCGGGCGCATTCCCCAGCAGCTCTGGATGCATGAGATCGAGCTTTCCGAGGAGCGCGTCCAGAAGGCCATCGCCGAGGGCGGGCTCACCGAAAACGCCGAGCGCGCCATTCTCATTTCCACCGATTCCGAGACCTCCCTCGACGAGCTCGCGAGCCTCGCGGACACGGCGGGAGCGCTGGTCATGGCGCGGGTTTTGCAAAAACGGCTGAAGCCGGACAACGCGACGTTCATCGGCTCCGGCAAGGCGGAGGAGCTTTCCCTCACCTGCCAGGCCATGGGAATCGACCTCGCCATCGTCGACGACGAATTGACCGGCGCGCAGCAGAAGAACCTTGAGGCGGCGCTCAATGTGCGGGTCATCGACCGCACGGCGCTGATTCTCGACATTTTCGCCCGGCGCGCCCAGTCCGCCGAAGGCAAACTGCAGGTGGAACTGGCGCAGATGAAGTACAGGCTTCCGCGGCTCATGGGCTTGGGCGGCGAGCTTTCCCGCCTCGGCGGCGGCATCGGCACGCGCGGCCCGGGTGAATCCCAGCTCGAGAGCGACCGGCGCAGGATCCGGCGGCGGATCGACGATTTGCAGGAAGAGATAGACGTCCTCAAAAAGCAGAGGGACCTCCGGCGCGCCCGGCGCGAAAAGCAGGAGCAGGTGGTGGTGGCGCTGGTTGGCTACACCAACGCGGGCAAGTCGACGCTGCTCAACGCGCTTTCCGGCGCGGATGTGCTCGTTGAGGATAAGCTCTTTGCGACCCTTGACCCGGTGATGCGCCAGATCGAGCTTCCTGAAAACAGGCGCTGCATGCTGGTGGACACGGTGGGCTTCATTCGGAAGCTCCCCCATCAACTCGTGGAGGCATTCCAATCGACCCTCGAAGAAGCCGTACATGCCGATCTCATCGTCGTGGTCTCCGACGCCGCTTCGCCTTTTTACCGCGCCCAGCGCGCCACCGTGCAGGAGGTGCTCGAGCAGCTCGGCGCGGGCGGGAAGCCCATCATCGAAGCGCTTAACAAGGCTGACCGGCTGCCGCCCGACGCGCGCATCGATCCGCCCGACGCCATTCTCATTTCCGCCATGGACATGATCGGCCTCGACCGGCTCAAGGCTGCCATCTCCGACAGGATCGCCACCCTGCGCCACCGGGTTTCCATCAACATCCCCTACGACAAGGGCGCCGTGCTTTCTTTCATCCACGCCCGCGGCCAGGTGGAGGGCGAGGAGTATACCGATTCCGGCACCCTCGTCACCTGCATGCTCGACGCTGCGCTCTATCAGCGGGTGCTTAAGCAGCTTGAGGGGTAGAGGGGGAGGACTGTGCTGGGGCGCTGCCCCAGACCCCGCTTAAGGGCATTGTGCCCTTAAGAATCCCTGGTATAAAAATCGACCCCGGATCGGGGTCGATTTTTGGATAGGGATATATATTTCTCCCCCTGCGGCACAATGTGCCGCATGCTGAGG
>JAEYRW010000109.1 GCA_023435435.1 Bacillota bacterium
CCGCCCGGGCCCCCGGGGGGCCGGCCCCCCGCCGTTTCCCATGCTGTTACTAGTGCTCGTCGGGATTGTTGTAGTAGAGCTCCTCGAAGGAGAAGTTCCAGCTGATGCCAACGCCGCCGGTGGGCACGTTGCCGATGTCGGAGTTCAGGATAACGCACTGCTGCACATTGTCCAGGGGCTCGATGATGTAGATGTGCTCGCTCATCCACTGGGCCAGCTGCGGGAGGACCTCATTCACGGCCGTCTGCGGATCAACCGTAAACAGGGAGTTGATGGCAAGGCGGAAGTCCTTGTACTCCTGCGGCGGCTCGAGGTAAGTGGCGTCGGTGGGGAGCTGGCCGGACAGGCCGCCCTTGTCGATCCATTGCGACCACAGGGGGGAGTTGATGCCGAGGCCCCAGTCCTGCGCGAACCAGAGGGGCGTGGAGTGGAACCAGATCACGCGCATCGGGATTTCGTTGGCGGGCTGCGAGGTGCCGAGCAGCGTGGAATCGGTGGTGTAGACGGCCGCCTTCAGGCCGATATTGCCCCAGAACTCAACGAGAAGCTCGGAAACGGGGATGATGTCGGAGCCTTCGGAAGCGTTCCAGATCTGCCACTCGAAATGTTTGCCGGAGGGCGTCTCACGATAGCTGTCGCCGTCGATGTCCATCATGCCCATCTCGTCGAGCAGCGCGTTGGCGGCATCCACGTCGCCGGAGCAGTCATAGTAGGAGTTGTGCTCGGCAAAGCCCTTGTAGATGGAGTCGATGATCTCGTCCGCGTCAATGGCCTTGACCAGCGCCTGACGGAACCGGATGTCGTTGACGACTTCCTGCCACGCCTGGGAGGCTTCGTCGTCCTTGATGGTGCCGTCGGTGTTCATGCCGTAGTTCATGTTGATGCCGATGGAGGTGGGATGCACGTGCATCGACGTGGTGTAGGCGGTAATGCCAGCCTTTTCCTCGTTCTCGCGATAGAGGGAAATATTATCGATGGAGGCGGACTCACGCGCGAAGTCGGCTTCGCCGGACATGTACTTCATCTGAACCATCTCCATGTCCTCGACGAGGGTGGAGGTGATGTAGTCGAAGTAGGGCAGCTGCTGGCCGTCCGCGTCAACCTTGAAGTAGTAGGGGTTGCGCACCCAGGTGGTAATGCCGCCGTCGGAGGACTGCATGTACCAGGGGTAGAGAACCGGCATATTCTGGTCGATGAGGCCCGTGAAGAACACGCTGGTGAGCGCGTCGTTGGGGTCGGTGAGTTCCCAGTTGGTCATGTCAACCTGGTTGAACACGAAGGTCCAAACGCCTTCTGCGGTGGGGTCGTCATAGCCCATGGCGGCCGCGAAGGGTTTGATGAACTCGTAGTAGGCGTCCAGGGAGCCGTGGCACTCCTCGGCAAAGTCCTTGTGGAACTGCTTGAGGAAGTGAGCGGGCTTCAGAAGATCCGTGTAGCCCTTCCAGCCGGCGATGGAGAGGTGAACGGGGAAGCCGCCGTAGCTGGACTTGAACGCGAGGGTGAAGGTCTCATCGTCCACCACCGTGAAGGTGAAGGGATCGCCCGCCGCGCTGCCGCCGTCACGCATATAGGCAGCGACGATGGGGGTCAGCTCGCTGTTGAACACGAAGCTGTTGATGCCGAACTCGAAGTCTTCCATGGTCACTTCAACGCCGTCGGACCACTTGAGGCCCTTGCGGATCTTGAAGGTGAACAAGGTGTTGTCCTCGTTGGCTTCGTAGGACTCGACCACGTTGGGCGTGATCACGTCGCTGTTGACGGATTCGCAGGTGAGAAGGGCCTCCTCCTGACCAACAAAGCCATCCGCGTCCCAGTTGACAACCTTCGTCGCCAGACGCAGGGTGCCGCCGTAGTTGCCGACCTGCAGATCCAGATAGTCCGGATGAATCTCATCCACAAGCTTCGGAACCTCGGGCAGACGGTCCGCGACGGCGGGCAGCGTGCCATTGGCAACGGCCTCATCGAACATCGGAGCCTGCGAGTAGGTTCCCTCGGCGGACGCCGTGAACGCGCACACGCTCACGATCATCGCAAGGACAAGCAGCCAGGACAGTTTCTTCATTTTCCTACCTCCCTGTTGTTTACATTGCGCCTCACGCGCAAAACGTTTTAAAACCTCGTGTACATATAATACTTCAACTCTTAAACTTTTTCAACAGTATTTGTCCATTTCGTGTTTTTTTCGGCACTTTTATTGAATTTATAGCTCTGTTTTTGTTAATATCGCTGCTCAAATCCGTTCAAAAAGGTTGGCATTTCTTTGTCAAACGCTGGGAACGGGATATATTGACGGAAAACGGCAGACGTGTATAATGAAAGACGGAGGGTGATGAAATGAGGCTTGACAAGGCGCTGACGCTGTTTGGACTCACCCGGTCGCAGGCGCGAAAGGCGGTGCTGGACGGACGCGCGTGGGTGCGCGGCGAAAGCGTGCGCGACGCGGGCTTAAACGTAACGCCGGAGGAAGTAAAGCTGGACGGCCGAACCGCGGAAGCGGCGGGAGAGACCCACCTGATGCTCCACAAGCCCGCCGGATACCTCACCGCCACCCGGGACGGACGCGCGCAGACCGTCATGGAGCTGCTGCCGGACGCGTACGCGCGGGCGAGGCTCGGGCCGGTGGGGCGGCTGGACCGGGACGTGACGGGGCTTTTGCTCCTCACGACGGACGGGCAGCTGGCCCACAGGCTCATTTCGCCCAAGCGGAACGTCGAAAAGGTTTACGAAGCACAGGTGGAGGGGAATTTCACCGAGGCGGAAGCGGACGCGGTTCGCGCGGGCATTGCGTTTAAGGACTTTACCGCAAAGCCCGCGCGCGTGGAAATTCTTGGCCCGGGACGCATCCGGCTGACCCTCACCGAGGGAAAATATCACGAGGTCAAGCGCATCTGCCAAAAAGTCGGGCACCCGGTGATCCGGTTGAAACGACTTTCCATCGGCGGCGTTTGGCTGGATCCGGCGCTGCCCGAAGGCGCGTGCCGCCCCCTGACCGGGGAGGAAGCCGCGCTCCTTTACGGGGTCGCGGGAATGGAGGAAGTATGAGCGAGCACTACTATACCAAGACCCCCACGTCCGAACACGACGAGCGGGAATTGACCGCCGAAATTCTGGGCCTGAACCTGCGGTTTCTGACGGATGCGGGCGTGTTTTCCAGGGACGGAATCGATCGGGGCACCCGCGCCCTCGCGGAGGCCATGCCGCCTCTTTCCGGGCGGGCGCTGGACCTGGGCTGCGGTTGGGGGGCTGCGGGGATTCCTTTGGCGCTCAAAAACCCGGATTGCGCGTTTGTGCTCACCGACATCAACGAACGCGCGGCGGAGCTTGCCGCGAAAAATGCGCGCCGCAACGGCGCGGAAAACATCTCGGTGGTGACCGGCGACGCGTTCGAGGCCGTCGAGGGCGCTTTTTCGGCCATCTTCACCAATCCGCCCATCCGCGCGGGCAAAAAAAACATCTACGCCATGTTTGAGGGCGCCCGGGACAGGCTTCTGCCGGGCGGGGCGCTTTTCATCGTCATTCGCAAGCAGCAGGGCGCGCCCTCGGCGCTGAATTTCCTGCGCGAAGCATTCGGAAACGCCGAGGTCATCGACCGCGCGGGCGGATTTTGGGTAATCCGCGCGGCGCGGGAGGGATGAGTCGTGACGCTTGAATGGAAGCGGGGCACATCGCTCCAAACGGCCCTCGACGCGGTGGCTGCGGCGGGGGGCGGCACGGTGTCCGTGGGGCCGGGAGAATACGCGTCCGGACCGGTCGCGCTGGCTTCCCACGTGGAACTGCGGGTGGAGACAGGCGCGCGGATCGACTTCTTCTGCGATCCCGCGAGCCCCGAGACGGTGGAGACGGAATTCGAGGGCATCGCCGGGGCGTGCGCGCGCCCGCTGATCTACGCAAGGGGCGCGAAAAACGTCCGGGTGACGGGCGGCGGCGTGCTGACCGGCGGCGGCGCAGTCTGGTGGGATCTCGTGCGGGCGGGGACACTGCGACGGCCGCGGCCGCGCTTTCTGCTGTTTGAAAGCTGCGATGGCGTTCTCGTGGAGGGAATCACCCTCGTCGATTCACCCTGCTGGACGATCCATCCGCTGAACTGCCAAAACGTCGAGGTGCGGTCCGTGCGCATCAAAAACCCCGCGGACGCGCCGAACACCGACGGCATCAACCCCGACGGCTGTAAAAACGTGGCCATCACGGACTGCGAGATCGACGTGGGCGACGATTGCGTCGCCGTCAAGGCGGGCACCCGGATGTGCGAAGGCATCCGCATCGAGAATTGCCGGATGCTGAGCGGCCACGGCGGCGTGGTGTTGGGCAGCGAGACCACGGGAGGCATTCGCGACGTGGTCATCAAAAACTGCGCCTTTTTCGGCACCGACCGGGGCATTCGCATCAAGTCCCGGCGGGGACGGGGCGGCGGGGTAACGCATGTGGTCGCCCGGAACCTCCAAATGGATGGCGTGGCGTGCCCCGTCGTTCTCAACATGCGCTATTTTTGCGGCGCGGGCGGAATGGAGGCGCACGTGCGCAGCGACGAGCCCCAGCGCGTCGGCCCGGGCACGCCTCATTTCCGCGACATCACGGTCAAGAACGTGCGCGCGAAAAACGTCACCGGCTGCGCGCTCTTCGCGCTGGGAATTCCCGAGGCGCGTCCCATGGGGATTGTGGTGGAGGATTTCGAGGCTGAACTCGTGCCGGGCAGGCCCTTCGCGCCCGCCATGGCCGAGGATGTGGGCGAGATGGAAGCGGAGGGCTTCTTCATCCGCGACGCGGACGTCAAAATGATCGGCGTGCGGGCCGAAAGGATGTCCATATGACGCTTCAGCAGCTCAAGTACGTCATCGCCATCGCCGACTGCGGCTCCATCAGCGAGGCGGCCACGCGCCTGTACGTCGCGCAGCCAAGTCTTTCGGGCGCGGTAAAAAAACTCGAGGAAGAGCTGGGCTTCGCCGTTTTTCTGCGCACGTCCCGGGGCATCGCGCTCTCGGCGGACGGAGCGGAGTTTCTGGGCTACGCGCGCCAGGTGGCGGAACAGGCGGGGCTTCTGGAAAGGCGGTATCTGGCAAAAACGGCGCCGCGCAGGATGATCTCCATCTCCACCCAGCACTACGCCTTTGCGGTCAACGCGTTTGTGAACCTTCTGAAACGCGCGGAGGCGGAGGAATACGAGTTTACCCTGCGCGAGGCGCGCACGGGCGAGATCATCGAGGACGTGCGCTTTTTCCGCAGCGAGGTGGGCATCCTCTACAAGAGCGCGTTCAACGAGCGGGTCATCGGCCGCCTTCTGCGCGAAAGCGGTCTCACCTTCCATCCCCTGTTCCGCGCCACGCCCCACATCTTTGTCTGCCGCAGAAATCCCCTGGCAAGGCTTGCGTCCGTCACGCTCTCGGACCTGGAAAATTACCCCTGTCTGTCCTTTGAGCAGGGGGAAAACAACTCGTTTTACTTTTCCGAGGAAATCCTCTCCACGGCCTACCACAAAAAGAGCATCCGCGTTTCGGACCGCGCCACCCTCTTTAACCTGCTGATCGGCCTGAACGGCTACACCATCTCCTCCGGCATCCTCTCCAGCGACCTCAACGGCGAGGACATCGTCTCCGTCCCTCTCTGCGCGGACGAGGACATGCTCATCGGCTGGATCGCGCCGGAACATGCCCGGCCCGGCCCACTCGCGCGGATGTACGTCGAGGAGCTCAAGGCCGTCATCCGGGATTACGGTGCCGACGTGTTATCGGAATAGCCGATATCTATGCATTGATTTTTGGAATTGGCTATATCTCGCGCTTTGTGCTATCATCCTTCCATACCGAAATGGGAGGATTTTAATCATGATGAAACGAGCGGCATCGCCCTTTCGCTGGGACATGGTGGGCAGCTTTCTGCGCACGGCGGAAATCAAGGATGCCCGGGCGCGCTTCGAAGCGGGCGAAATCGGGGCGGACGCATTGAAGCGGGTCGAGGACGCGCAAATCAGGGAATTGGTCGCGCGGCAAAAGGCGGCGGGACTCAAGGCCGTGACCGACGGCGAATTCCGCCGGAGTTATTGGCATCTGGACTTTTTCTGGGGCTTTGACGGCATCGAGCGCGTGGTGATGAAGCAGGGCTATCTCTTTCACGGCGAGGAAACCCGCGCGGATTCCGCCCGGATCTGCGGGAAGATCGGCTTCACCAACCATCCATTCGTGGAGCACTTCAAGTTCCTGAAGGAGGTCGCGGGCGACGGCGTCGTCGCCAAGCAGACCATCCCCGCGCCGGCACAGCTTCTGGCCGAGCTCTACCGCGCGGAGAACGCCGAGGCGGCGGAAAAATATTATCCCGACCGCGACGCGCTCTCCCGCGACATCGCCGCCGCCTATCGCGGCGTCATCCTGGCGCTCTATGCCGCGGGCTGCCGCAGCCTCCAGCTCGACGACTGCACTTGGGGCATGCTCTGCGACGCGAGCTTCCGGGCCTTTTTCGAGCAAACCGGCCAGGACATCGGCGGCGTTGCCGAAACATACCTCGCCCTCAACAACGCAGCCGTCGCGGACCTGCCCGATGATCTCACCGTCACCACCCACGTCTGCCGGGGCAATTACCACTCTACATGGGCCGCGTCCGGCGGCTACGCCCCCGTTGCGGACGCACTCTTCGCCCGCGAACACGTGGGCGCCTACTTCCTCGAGTTCGACACCGACCGGGCCGGCGATTTCTCCCCCCTCGCCCAGGTGCCCGCGGACAAAACCGTTGTGCTCGGCCTCGTCTCCTCCAAAACCGGAGCCCTCGAGGACCGCGCGGCCATCGTTTCACGCATCCGCGAAGCCGCAAAGTACGTCCCCCTCGACCGGCTCTGCCTCAGCCCCCAGTGCGGCTTCGCCTCCACCGAGGAAGGCAACATCCTCACCGAAGACCAGCAGTGGGCAAAAATCGCCTTCATCAAAAGCATCGCCCAGGAGGTGTGGGGAGAGGATGCGTAAGCACGCCGAGGGCGCTTCCCTCGGACGCCCAGCGGCGCGTTGATTGAATCAGGCTTTATCAGCGCGGTCGCACGGCAGCTATGCGTGCGGCAGATTCACCGCCAAGGGCCGACCCCCTTGAGAATCCAGGGCCGGGTGGGGAAGGATTAAATTGTCCGTCGGCGGCGCGAGGCCAAAACCCCGCGCCGCCGAATTTCGTTATGGCCTTCCCGCAACACAAGTTCGGATCGGTCGGGGCT